>CAKSZF010000007.1 GCA_934525405.1 uncultured Faecalibacterium sp. | reverse complement strand
GTCTGGTTGCCGGTCAGCAGCTCGTACTCCCCTGCCTTGTTCTTGACGGCGATGCCCACACGGTCACAGTCGGGGTCAGTCGCCAGCAACAGGTCGGCGTTGCACTTTTTGGCATACTCCATGCCCAGTGCCATGGCCTCTTTGATTTCCGGGTTGGGGTACGGGCAGGTCGGGAACTTCCCGTCCGGCTGCTCCTGCTCCTTGACCACCGTGATGTTGGTGTAGCCCATCTCCTTCAGGGTGCGGGTCACAGGCTTCAAGCCGGTACCGTTCAGCGGGCTATACACAATAGCCACGTTCTTGTTGACCTCTTCGCCAAACAGAACAGACTGATTCTTGACCTGCTCCACGAATGCGGTGTAGACCTCATCCGGGATGTACTGGATACTGCCGTCTGCCACACCTGCTTCAAAATCGCCGGTCTTGACATCGGCAAAGATGTCCAGCTTCTCGATCTCAGCCAGAATTTCTGCTGCAGCCTCGGTGGTGATCTGGCAGCCGTCCGCGCCGTAGACCTTATAGCCGTTGTACTTGCTGGGGTTGTGGGAAGCCGTCACCATGACACCGGCAGAAGTGTGCAGATAGCGGGTCGCAAAGGACACGGTAGGGACAGGCATCAGAACAGGCCAGATGTTGACCTTGACGCCATTAGCCGCAAACACCCCGGCGGCGACTTTTGCAAACACATCGCTCTTGATGCGGCTGTCGTAACCGATGGCCACAGACGGAGTTTCAAAGTTCTTTTTCAAATAGTCCGCCAGACCCTGAGAAGCCTTTGCCACGGTATAGACGTTCATCCGGTTGGTGCCTGCGCCGATGACGCCGCGCAGACCGCCCGTGCCAAAGGCGAGGTCACGGTAGAATGCGTCTTCGATTTTGGCATCGTCCAGCGTTTTCAGCTCTGCCACTACATCGGCATCGGCGGTGGCATTTGCCAGCCAGCGCTCATATTCTTTCTTGATATCCATATTGTTTACCCTCTTACATCCAGAAATTGTGCCTGCCCGTGGATGGTCAGCATCTCAGAATCCGCCGGGACAAAAATACAGTCTCCCTTATAAAACGGAATCGTGCCGCCCTCATACGAGATTGTGCCGCAGCCGTTGACGCAGAGCAGCACCCGGAAGGCGATTTCATCTGCCCGGTAGTGCACCTTCTGCCGCCGTTCGGTGTTGACGATCATCCGGTACACCTCAAAATACTTGCAGCGGGTCAGCAGCTCAGAGGCAATGCCCTGCCGGTATTTCAGCACCCGAAGGGGCTGCTTCGGCTCTGCGCTGCTCTTCAGGTTCGCTACATCCAGCGCCTTGTCGATGTGCAGCTCCCGCTTTTTGCCGTCCTTGCCCACACGGTCATAATCGTACAGGCGGTAGGTTAGGTTGGAGTTTTCCTGAATTTCGGCCACCAATGCACCGGCGCCGATGGCATGGACTGTCCCGGCCTGAATGAAGAACAGATCATCCTTGTGGATGGGGACCTTTTGCAGATATTTCATCACTGTGCCGTCTGCGATCGCCCTGCGCATCTCGGCCTTTGTGCAGTTCTGCTTGAGTCCGTAGACCAGTCTCGCATCGCGTCCGGCATCCAGCACATACCACATCTCGGTCTTGCCCAGCTGGCCGTTTTCGTGCTCCTGTGCGTAGGCATCGGTGGGGTGCACCTGCACCGACAGGTCTTTCTTGGCATCGATGAATTTGATGAGGATTGGCAGCGTGTTCTCGCCCTTGTGGCGCTCCCCCAGATACTCCGGGTGCGCTCTCAGCACCTCTGCCAGTTCCTGTCCATCAAAGGCACCGCCTACCACATAGCTGGGACCATCAGGGTGGGTGGAGCACTCCCATGTCTCTGCCAGCGGGGTCAGGTCGATATTTTTTTCAAATTCATCATTTAAACGGCTGCCGCCCCAAAGATAATCCTTGCCGGACGGTCGGAGCAAAAGAGGCTTATTCTTGTTTTGCATAGCTGCCTCCTGCGGTGGCTCAATATTCCAGTTCAAATTTCTGCTTGTCGTGGACGTCGATAGCTTCACCCAGCTGCACTTCGATCAGTTTCAGCTCGGTCTCGGCAATAACAGTATGGCGGCAGCCTGCGGACATGGTGATCACATCGCCTGCCTTCACGTTCTGCTCCATACCGTCCACGATGGTCTTGCCCTTGCCTGCAATGACCGTCCAGACCTCGTCCCGGTGCTGGTGGCTATGGTAGTTCATCCGGTGGCCTGCATTCAGGGCCACTTTGATGGTCATGGAGGCGCTGTCGATGTCGATGACCTTAAAGCTGCCCCACGATTTTTCGGCAAACATGACCCGATGGTCGAGCGTGTTGACATAGGGCTTGATGTAACTGGACTGCTCCTTATCGGACACCAGAATGCCCTCCGGGCTGGCAGAGACCACCACATCCTTCAGACCCATACAGAGGATCGGCACATCCAGTTCGTTGACCACATGGACGTTCTCGCACTGCTCATTAAACAGTGCCTCGCCCACCGCGTGGCTGTCCATTGCCTCGGTCAGGGTGTTCCAAGTGCCAAGGTCCTTCCAAGTGCCTGCGAAGCGCATGACCTCGATCTCCGGCTCGTGCTCCACCACCGCATAGTCAAAGCTGATCTTATTCAGAGTATCGTATTTATTGAACAGATCATCGTAGTCTACAAAATCAATGAGTTCATGGGCACGGTTCAGCACATAGCCCAGTTTGAAGGCGAACACGCCGCCGTTCCAGAGCGCTCCCTTTGCAATGTAGTCCTTTGCCACTTCCTGCGTGGGCTTTTCCTTGAACATGGACACCTTGCTGACCTGCTCCTTGCCGATGGGGATGATATAGCCGTATTTTTCGCTGGGATAGGTCGGCTCAATGCCCATCAGGACCAGATTTGCACTGCTGACGGCGGCACGGTCGCCCAGCGCTTTCAGCGCCTCAAAGTAGTCGTTCTCCACGTAGGGGTCTACCGGACAGACGACCACGGATTCTTCCTCGCCGACGCCCTGCACATCCTTCAGGTAGGCTACTGCCAGTGCGATGGCCGGAAAAGTATCCCGGCGGCAAGGCTCCACGCTGATGCCCACTTCCTCGCCCAGCTGATTGTGGATGGCCGAAACCTGCGATTTAGAAGTAGCAATGGTGACCGTTGCATCGGTATCGACCGCCTTGATCTGACGGTAGACACGCTGCACCATGGATTCCAGTTCGCCGTCTTCGCGATGGAAGATCTTGATGAACTGCTTGGAACGAATATCATTGGAAAGCGGCCACAGACGCTGGCCGGAGCCGCCGGACAATAACACCAGATTCATAATACTTCTCCTATCATTTAACAAAAAAGGCCGTGGCCCTGCACGGACACACGACCTTTTCAAATCGTTTATTTTAGCGCTCTGCACGCATCGGGTTGTTCAGGAAGTCCTCGTAGGACAGGCGCAGGCCGTCTTCCAGCTCAGTCTTGTAGGTCCAGCCCAGATTGGTGGCCTTGGACACATCCAGCAACTTGCGGGGAGTGCCGTTGGGCTTGGTGGTATCCCACTTGATCTCACCGGTGTAGCCCACGACCTTGGCGACCAGCTCGGTCAGCTCCTTGATGGTCAGCTCCTTGCCGGTACCAGCGTTGACGGTCTCGTTGCCGGAGTAGTTGTTCATCAGGAAGACGCACAGGTTTGCCAGATCGTCCACGTACAGGAACTCACGCAGCGGAGAGCCATCGCCCCAGCAGGTAACACTGGGCAGGTTCTGCTCCTTGGCCTCATGGAAGCGGCGGATCAGTGCCGGGACCACATGGCTGTGGGTGGGGTGGTAGTTGTCGTTGGGGCCATAGAGGTTGGTGGGCATGACGCTGATGTAGTCGGTGCCATACTGACGGTTCAGGAACTCGCAGTACTTCAGACCGGAGATCTTTGCCAGTGCATAGGCCTCGTTGGTCTTTTCCAGCTCGCTGGTCAGCAGGCAATCCTCCTTCATGGGCTGAGGAGCCATGCGGGGGTAGATGCAGGAGGAGCCGAGGAATTCCAGCTTCTTGCAGCCGTTCTTCCATGCAGAGTGGATGGCGTTCATCTCCAGTGTCATGTTGTCATACATGAAATCGGCCAGTGCTTCCTGGTTGGCCACGATGCCGCCGACCTTGGCAGCAGCAAGGAACACATACTCCGGCTTTTCCTGTGCGAAAAACTCTTCCACAGCATCCTGACGGGTCAGGTCCAGTTCTTTGTGGGTGCGGGTGATGATATTGGTGTAACCCTGACGCTGCAACTCACGAACGATTGCAGAGCCCACCATGCCGCGATGACCTGCGACATAAATCTTAGCATTCTTTTCCATCATAATAGAATTGCCTTCTTTCCAAATTACAGAACTGTCTTGAGTGCCTTTTCGCGCTTTGCACGCTCACGGTCGTGCTTTGCCATGATCTCCACCAGCTGCTCATAAGTAGTGGACTGCGGATTCCAGCCCAGAACGGTCTTTGCCTTGGTGGGGTCGCCCCACAGGTTGTCCACATCGGTGGGGCGGAACCACTGAGGATTCACGCAGACCAGCATCTTACCGGTAGCTGCATCATAGCCCCTCTCGTCGATGCCGGTGCCCTCCCAGCGGATGGTGATGCCGTTGGCTGCGAAGGCCTTCTCGGTGAAGTCGCGGACAGTGTGCTGCACACCGGTAGCAATGACGAAGTCTTCCGGCTTATCCTGCTGCATGATCAGCCACATGCACTCGACATAGTCCTTGGCGTAGCCCCAGTCACGCAGAGAATCCATGTTGCCCAGCTCCAGATGATCCTGCAGACCCTCGGCGATACGACCGGCTGCCAGCGTGATCTTACGGGTGACGAAGTTCTCGCCGCGGCGCTCAGACTCATGGTTGAACAGAATGCCGTTGACGGCGAACATACCGTAAGCATCGCGGTACTCCTTGACCATCCAGAAGCCGTACTGCTTGGCCACGGCATACGGAGAGTAGGGGTGGAACGGGGTGGTCTCGCGCTGGGGGACTTCCTCGACCTTGCCGTACAGCTCGGAGGTAGAAGCCTGATACACCTTGCAGGTCTTGGTCAGACCGCAGACACGGACGGCCTCCAGCACGCGCAGAACGCCCAGTGCGTCCACATCGCCGGAGTACTCAGGAGCGTCAAAGGAGACCTGAACATGGCTCTGTGCAGCCAGATTGTAGATCTCATCGGGCTTGATCTCGCCCACCAGACGGATCAGGCCGGAGGAATCGGACAGGTCGCCGTCGTGCAAGGTGATAGTGTTCTTCTCGATCAGGTGGTCGATACGAGCGGTGTTGGAGATGGAAGCGCGGCGGACGATGCCGTGAACCTCATAGCCCTTCTCCAGAAGGAACTCTGCCAGGTAGGAACCATCCTGACCAGTGATACCAGTAATCAGTGCTTTTTTCATGTGTTTTATTCCTCTCTGAAAAAATGATTTATCTTTTGATGTATTGAGTATATTTTTATCGTACAGTTATATTTTATGGATTTTGGTGGCTTACCTGAAGTGCTAAAGCAGTGTTCTATTAGCACAATATTGGTTTTTTCAATCAGCTGGTCGGATTGCTTCTTAGCTCGTCCTGTTTCACTGGCACCTCGATCAGACCAAATCTATTAAACATCCCATAAATATAGGACACGCCACGGATATCTCCCAGTTCTTTTGGCCGCTTTACCAGCGGCTTTCCCTCCGTCTTTTCAAAAGCCAGCAGTATCGAACTCCACGTCAGGCTCTTACTGCTTTCTCGGCGATTGATCCACAGTTCCTTGGTCAGTTTCCCATTCCGCCCGGTCTTGATCTTATAGGAAAACGGCAATCCGGATGTCGTCTTGAATCGGTATCCTTGAAAAGCAACCAAACACTTCCAGAGATGCTGTTCATCATGACTGCTCTGCAACGCTTCTACTGCTTTCTTCCTCTGTCGCATTCGTCGAAGTCCCTCTGCCGCAACGCTAATCTGCTCCCTCTCACAGTTTTCTCTGAAATACACGCCTTTCTTATAAGGTAAGTAAGAAGTCACAGATGCTTTTGACAAATTCAGTTCTGCTGCCACCGCTTCCAATGCTTCTTTATAAGGCATCCCCTGTTTTTCCTCAAAAGCAGAATTCACCGCATCTGCAATTTCTGATTCATAAACACCGGCCGTGATCAATAGCTTTCGCACCTTGATGGGATTGAGAGATAATGTGTCTGCGATTGTCTGAAGGGAATTATCTGCATAGAGAGCTACAGCCGCTTTCATCTGCTCCTGCAGGATAGCTGCCGCATCATAGTTCGGCTTCAACGGTTTCCGGCCAGCACCGGATTTTCTTAGTTTATATGGTCTTTTATCTCCCACAAAAATTCTCCAATCTCACAGAATTCCGATCTTTTTCCGATATTATATACTCAGATTCCGGCCACGACTCACCTTCCCAGATGAAATCTGAATCGTATTGCACTGCTCTCGCTGCTTCTGCACAGAAATCATTATCCACACACCACTGCATCAGGGTATCATCTTCCAATGTCAGGTACCCATGAGCAAAGCCTCTGGGAATCAGCATCTGCTTTCGATTTTCAAAAGACAACACCGCACTGTATGCGTGACCGAAGGTTTCTCCGGGGCGAAGATCTACGGCCACATTGAATATGCTCCCTCGCAGGCAGGATACCAACTTCGCTTGGGCGTGTTCCCCTTCCTGATAATGCAGACCTCGCAGTGTGAACGCTTTCCTGCTGTATCCCTGATTGATCTGCCGAACATTGAAACTTATAGATTGGTCGTATGGCACGGCAAGATATCCTCTGAAGTCTTCAAAGGCCGGGACTGTGAGTATTATTGGCCTTGTCTGTCTTGTATCCATCGTTGCGCCTCTCTTTTTATTTTCGTTTCAAACTATATGCTTTTCAGGAAAACACAGGGCGTTCTCCCCTGTGTTCACCACTGTTTCCGATATTCTCTTGGACTGATGCCTTCAACTTTTCGGAACATTCGACTGAAGTAGTTTGCATCTCCCATACCGACCGCAACACCAACTTCATCCACAGTCATATCCGTAAATCGGAGTAGCTGCTTGGCTCTGGTGATTCTTTTCGAGATGAGATAACTGTTGACCGTCGTTCCATAAGTCTTTTTGAAGATTTTCGATAGATAGAACTTGTTAATAAAGAACTTCTCTGCCAACTCTTCCAGCACAATTTTCTCTGTAAAGTGTTCGTCCAGATACTCCTTCACGGCTGCAAGTTCCAGCCGCTTTCGAGATATTATAATACTCTCTGGATGCCATGACTGCTCCATCAGTAAGGTGAGTAAAGTCCCCAGCTTCTCATTGATTCGCATAAGCATTTACTGCTGCATCATGGATAAGCCATCCAAATTTTCTCAAGAAGTCCAATCGCTCTTCATCAGTCATCCATTTTGCAAGTGTATGAAGAACTCCCTCGTATCGTTCATTTTCCTTTCCGTTGAAAAACTTGCCTCCAGATCCCTGCTTAAATCTGACGGGAATCCCATTTTTAATTATCGTCCAGACAGTTGAACCCCCATCTGTCTGAAACATGTCCCCAACCATGCCGTCCAGTTCTCCGGCATCCATTCTTTTCAGCAGTTCTCTTTCCTCACTCGTCATCTTCATCACCCCCACAATCCTCTACTTTTATATCTTCCGAATCATACGCTCCCATTGGGTATTCCCGAATCCAGCCTTCGATTTTTAATGTGTGGCCACATTCTGGACATTCATAGCAATCTTCAGAATTAAAGCTGTACACAAGATCCGGTCCCATACCATTTTCTTTTTCGTAAGAACTTTCATCATACATGAAGTCCTCAAGGTCAACATTTTCTTCATGACCGCAATGAGGACATTTGACTGCTCTTTCCAGAGAAACCGGCCGATATCCATACATATCCTCGATATCGATAAATTCCTCGCCTGCCGCTTCTTTTTCGCTGATGATGTCCCAATAATGCTGCGTCTGGAAAGTTTCAAATTCTGCGCTGTCATCCAGAAGGTTATCCAGCATTTTTAAGGCATTCCGCTTTCGTTCAAGTTCATCATTGATAGCCATTCTCGTATACCGTCAGGGAAGCATCGTTGACCGTGGTCTGGGCAACTGCCATCGGCTTTTGCTCCATGAGGGTCTTAAAGGTCGGCAGCTTCTGTTCCACCACCGCATCGATCTTTTCCTTCAGCTCACGCAGGGTGATGTGTGCGTTCTGGGCAACATCCGCAGCAACTGCGCTGACCTGCCCCACGACCTCTGCCATCTTCGGCTGACGGATCTCCATCACACCAACGCCACCGTTAATTGCTACTGCCCCAGTCATCATGTTCATCATTTTTCTGTCCTTTCCCCCGGACTCTGGGAGGGAAAGACACCAAAGCAGAACATGAGCGAGGACACCGCACCGCTGGCAGGGCAAAAAGAAAAGCCCGATTCCAGAGATAGTCAGAGTGATCCCATTCGCATACCTCCAGCACGGGCAAATAACTCGCTGTGCTGTTGGTTCTACTATGGTATCCTTCGCCTTCTCTAGAATCGGGCTTATGATATTTTTTATTGATTCAGGTCTGTCCCATCAGCTTCTTTTCTTTGGCTCTGTGGGCTTGTCCCTTGAACTGACTATATGATAACAGGATGGCTGAACTTTTCCGATGGTGTGCTTCCCACACTTATGTGGGAAATTTCCCACATTTCATCACAGCCTGAAAAATGGCAAAAAAAAATCCGCACAGTCATCTTCACTGTACGGATCACGATGCCATTGATTGTTGTAGGAATAAGGCATCCATCATTTTATCTATCATTTTTTGATTTTCTGAATTTAGTCTTTCATATTTTTCTATATGCTGCTCATTTTTCTCAGGAGGTTCATCCTCCTCATCGAGTAGCTGTTCAGTTGAAACATCCAATGCCTTTGCAAACCGCTTCAGCATCTTAAATCCCATCTCCCCGTTTTGGCCACTCTCATATTTGGAAATCTCGGCGCGATCAATGTCTACAGCTTCGCTTAGTTTGCTCTGCGTCCATTTTTTCAACGCTCGATACTTTTTTATGTTCTGCCCAAGGATATACTCCTCGCTATGTACATCGATCACGCCAGACACCTCCTTCCTCTTTTGTAGGTAATAAAAAAGGACCGAAACACATGAGAACAGGTCGCTGGCACTTACCAAACGCTACACTTGCTTCTCTGATGTGTTTTCGGTCCTTTAAGATTGTATGTTCTTAAAAAGCCGTGTGTATCAGAACAATAACTGTCTTTCAACCCACAAACGAGCGCACTGCGACCTACATATCATTGACTTTGAAATAAGAACCAACCTTATAACTGTGGTTCTATCATCATGAAATTAAATAATCTAAATCAACTCTATGTAAGGTGCTCTTCACACCGCTCGCCGATTCGCTATGCCTCCTACCATGCGAATCAGGCTGAAATCAAATTATCCTTCCGTACACCTCCTATGACAATAAAATTTGCTTCTATTCAACTTATTTATGGCACCACTATTCTTTGTGGTATCTTTTATTATAGCAGATATCGTATCAATCGTAAATGGTTTTTAGCAAATTTTGTCAAAAGATTCAGAAGCAAGTCGTTAATTTGTGCAAAATGCCGATATGTTTTCCCCCTGAAACGACAAAAGGAGCCGAAGACCATGGTTCTTCAACCACAATCCTCGGCTCCTATTAGCCCTTCATCGAATCCAATTATCCGATGGTTATACTCTTTTTCACTTCATAAACAGCCAGCCTTCCATCGCTGCGCCGTTTTACCTCGGCATTATTGCCCCGGCTGGTAATCTCCCTGATGCTTTTCATAATGATCACATCGTCATTTGTTGTGTTTGCAAAGTTCCCCTGTGTTCTGACATAATCGCTATGTGAATGTTCATGGCGAGCATTGTTATTCGTAGTATTCATTTACCAGTACGCTCCTTTCCTTACACGGTTAGCGGATAATATCTCACTGTCCCAGCCCATTGGCAGTAAAAACCTGCGTTAAAGTTACTTCAATGCCTTTTTCTTGCAGCGCTTTCTGATGTTTTCTGAAAAGTTTTAAGATCATATCCTCTCGATCACTAAGCGTTCCATATCGCATCTTAGCTCTACATATTGGACACAGGCAAGCCCCATTCTCCGCCTGAAAAATTGTTTGGCCAAATTGTGCTCCTACAGAAAATGGAACAATGGGAGCAGTTTCCATATATGGTTTTCCATTAGCATCAATAAACGTCTTGTGTGTCGGATCATTTTCACATTTATAGTTTTCTCTCTGCAAAATTTCTTCCTTCACATCTACAGAAAAATCTGCCGCTCCAGTTAAAATATCATATTGTTGAAAGACCGATAGTTCTTCCCTTTGCTTGTATTTTTCAGGCAAAAGATCAATGCCTTTTACTTCCCATACTAAAGCACAATACTGTTTAAACAACCGAATCAATACGTTTTCCAAGTCACCCGGCCCCGGCAAATTATTTGTACTTGCACCTACTGCGACAATCTCACCTTTTTTCAAAAACTGTGGAAACCAGTCCTTGTTTTCTTTGGCGAAGCTATCAAATGCTTCCGCATCGCTCTCTTCTATCTGCAAAGCGTCTTTATAGGTTGCCCGCAATGCAGACATTCCACCTTCACCGTCTCGCCTATTCAGATAGACTGCTGATAAAAAGAAGTCATTGTCTGGAGATATCCAGAGTCCGAATTCTGGAGTCATATTCTCTCCGCTTGAAGTAGTACGCTGCCAAAATCTGATACTCGTTGCTGTGTTTCCAAATCCTTTCTTAGAATAAGGATCAATGCCAAAATAGGAAGCATTCGCTCTAATGGCATAATCCGAAAGCTTAACACCAAGCATAGATAATATCGACAGTGGCAACTCGTAATTAACAATTGCCGTATGCTCCGGTGAGTCATCAGAGGCATCAAAATATGCTTCCAAAACATCACTCGGTTTACGAATATAAGCGTCTAATTTATAAAATCTGATGTCAGCATCTTCATTTATAAACGGATCTGGTGTATACCCAAGGGCTCTTGCCCAAATTCGAGTGTCTTCTGCTGTAAGTTTCTGTTTTCCTGCTGTAAGTTTACTTGTTTTTGATGGAGACCATCCTGTCAGTTCGGCTAGATCCGCTCCACGCAAACCCTGTTTTTCAGTTTCTTTCCCCAGCAGGACTCTTGTATTTTCCATATTAGATGTATATACAAAGCTGTCTGAAATCAATGATTCCGTTACTCTTTTATGTACATCCCGACTGTTATCCGGTTCAAAGAAAAACATTTTTCTCACCTCCGTCTTAAATACTATCACAATCGCAAGCGTTTTTGCAACTATTTTTTCTTGTTCAGAAAATTATTTTTCTTAATTTCAGGTTTAAGAAATTCATTGTCCTGTATTATTTCCAAATCACCCCTTGACTTCTACAACTTTTCATTGTATTATAGGAACAGAAGTTCCTGAACCTTTGTTCTCAGTATAACGGAACAGCTGTTCCTTGTCAAGTAGCTTTACAAATTTTTGTTGTCGAACTGGTAACTTTCCCTCCAGCAGGCAGCAGATTATCCCACATGGAGGCATGACATGAAAGACGAAAAGAACTTTGAAACCGATTTACTCAACACGCAGGATGTTAAAGCAACGGCCGCTGCGACTCTTGCTCCTGATGCAACTAACGGAGATAAAATAAAAGCCCTCCGCACCGCTCAGCACATGAGTATGGCTGAACTGGCACGTCGGGCTTCGATGTCGGATCGTGCGATCCGCTATATTGAATCCAACCAGCGAGAACCAAGCGTAGAAGCAATCCAGAAGATTGCGGCTGCTCTTGGAGTCACTACGGATTATTTTATGGATGAGGCAACCTTCCAGCAAGAGCTGAACGATGACCTCTTCTATGCAGATGTCCGCAAAAAGTATGGTTCCCGCGGCGTTGCACAGGCAAAAAAAATAAAAGAACAGACCACTGCCCTGTTTGCCGGCGGTGAGCTGTCCGAAGAAGATCAGGCTGCTTTTATTAAAGAAATGGAAGCACTTTTTCTCGATGCGAAGGCCGATGCGAAGAAATTTACTCCAAAAAAATATCTGCGGTAAGAACTGATATTACTCCAGAGGAAAGGAGTCTACCTTGAACACACGCGCTATTGATATGGCCGATGCTGTAGTTCGCCGCTACAAGACCCGCGATCCGGAAGAAATCATTTCCCAGAGAGCCATAAAGCTCAAAGACATCCGGTATTGCCACGACCTGCTCGGTTACTACACAGTCATTCTGAACTGTGAGTACATCGGCATCAACACAAATTGTACGAATGCCCAGCGTGTATCCGCAATGGCCCATGAGCTGGGACACGCACTGTTTGACCGGAAACACGCCAGTTCCGGTCAGGCATTCCAGGACACCTATTTTTATAGTCTGGATAATTCAAAGGTAGAACGGCGAGCCAACACCTTCGCCGCCGAACTGCTGCTGGCAGACGATGCTGTTCTGGAACCGATTGGCTATTACGAATTCAATGCCGACCGGGTTCATCTGGAGGCGAATATGCCATCCCACGCATCTGCAGCTTACCGGGCAATGAAATATCAGGAACTTCTGCAGGAATTCCTGTATACACACGGTGATGTACTCACCCCGGCTGAGATTGCCCAGAAAATCGAAATTGAAAAACACTTCGTAGATTTTAAGCTGAACATCCTCGCGGCAAAAGGATATCAGCTGCCAGTTCTTCCTGAACTCCACAATGATTTTCTGAAAGACTCCATGAAGAATAGCGAGGTGAAATGAGGTGAACTACTATTACTGCGATACCTGCCACTACTGCTTCTCTGCCGAGAAGTTCCCTGACCGTTGCCCTGATTGCGGTGCAATAGAACATAACGATTACGCAGCAGTACGGCAGGCAACAGATGCCGAAGTAAAAGAACTGCTCAGAATTCGGGCAGAAGATAACGACTGAAAGGGGAACACACATAATGAAAGCACATAAATATTGGTCACTCGGAGCACTTGCTTGCATGGCAGGCTGTTTCTACACAGGCTGCAAAAAACTGCAGCAGGCTCACAAATATTTTGCCTACGGCTCTCTGGCCTGCACGGTTATGGCGATCTACTCCGGCCACAAAATTGCACCGAAGAAGAAAAAAGCTGAAGAAAAGTAATTATATATGAGCAGCACCCTCACTGTGTACATACACCGCAGTGAGGGATTTTTATTTCCATTACAAACTATATGAAGCAAATCGTGCTTACTTCATAGCTTCCATCATGAGCCTGATTCCGACTTTCAGACCTTCCTCAAAAGCAGTCTTCTCCCATGCACAGCACACACTGCCTTGCTGGTCCATGATTTTTTCCCAAAGTGGAATGTCTATTCCGTAGTCCTCAACCATCTCATCCATCCTCGGCAAGCCTCGAAGCCATGTTTCCAGTTCCTTTTCTTTTTCCTTTGCGACTTTCCCAGCCACTGTATTCTCCGGTGCAATGCTGTTATTTTCTGTGTAATGCTCATACACCAGATCCAGCAAGTTTTCCACTGGCGGATAATACTTCGGTTTCGTTTTCTTTAAGTATTCTTCTAGCATCTCTTTCAGTTTTTCTATAATGCTACCCACCTTCCTAACCCGTGAGCAATACATTCTGCTCCCTGGTTAGGATGGATATTACCTCACCGTTCTATACATAGCAACTGAATTTTTCATTGCTTACCAGTATTTTGCTACGGGTGCTTCATCTTCTCCTTCACTTCGTCTGGCACATCGATCAAGCCGAACCGGTAGAACATTCCGAATATGTAAGTTACGCCCCGGATATCGCCCAGAGCTTTCGGGCGATCTACCACTTCTCCTTTTATATTCCCCAGTGCAAGCAATACCGAACTCCACGTCAGACTCTTGCTGCCTTCTCGACGATCGATCCACAGTTCCTTGGTCAGTTCCCCATTCCGCCCGGTCTTGATCTTATAGGAAAACGGCAATCCGGATATCGTCTTGAACCGGTATCCTTGAAAAGCAACTACACACTTCCAGAGATGCTGTTCATCATGACTGCTCTGCAACGCTTCTACTGCTTTCTTCCTCTGTCGCATTCGTCGAAGTCCCTCTGCCGCAACGCTAATCTGCTCCCTCTCACAGTTTTCTCTGAAATACACGCCTTTCTTATAAGGTAAGTAAGAAGTCACAGATGCTTTTGACAAATTCAGTTCTGCTGCCACCGCTTCCAATGCTTCTTTATAAGGCATCCCCTGTTTTTCCTCAAAAGCAGAATTCACCGCATCTGCAATTTCTGATTCATAAACACCGGCCGTGATCAATAGCTTTCGCACCTTGATGGGATTGAGAGATAATGTGTCTGCGATTGTCTGAAGGGAGTTATCTTCTTCGTAGAGGACCACGGCAGCCTGTATCTGCTCCTGCAGGATAGCTGCCGCATCATAGTTCGGCTTCAACGGTTTCCGGCCGGCGCCAGGTTTTCTTGGTTTATATGGTCTTTTATCTCCCACCGCGCACCTCACTCTTTTATATTTTTACGCTAATATACCATATTTAGAAAATAGCCCTTCAAAAAAAGCACGCACTTTTCTTTTTCCAATAGCAGGATCATATAATTCTTTTGCCCCAAATCTATAGACGTCATAACCAGCCAAACTCATTTCCCGTTGTGCAGCCATCATATCAGCATATTTATCAACTGATGCATAATGTTTCTTATTTCCCGCAACATAATCCGCATAGTGTTGCACCCCATCAATCTCAATAACTACTCTTTGTGATTCAGAAAAAAGCATAAGGAAATCCATGCGCTGATGTTCAAAAATCTTTTTAATTCTATCTTTTTGCAACTTTGGATCGTAGTACAGCCACACCTGTGGAAATAATGCCGGTAGTTTTCCATCTTTCTCTGCTGCCAGTTCTAAATATGTATTAAAAAACAACTGTTCCATTGGAGAATCCCCTAATGAATTTCCCATAAACGTCACCATATCTGTTCCTGTATCCAGCATATATAGTCCATTATCATACCAGTCTTGAAGTTCTTTCCATGTGATTCCGTGTTCCCCAATTGGTTCATCATATACAAGACATTTATCCGCATTGTTTACAATAGTCACATCGTTATTAAGCGCATCTGACAAAACAATTTCCGGTTTATATTTAGATGCAAAAATAATGTTTTTCAACTGCCCATTTACTCCTGGATTCAAAGGAACCACGCTATATATTGGCATATTGGCAACCGTACTTGTTTGTTTAAGTTCAAGTCCATCTGATGTCAAATATTTATTAATTGCTTCAACACAGACATCATTACTAAAAGGAATTTTTTCGAGTTCATCGTTAATTTGAAATCTCCTAATTGATGGATGTACATACTGTGCCAAAAAGTATTTAAAATCTTCATCATCAATTTTCAAAAAATCAAGATATGAATAAAAGAGTTCTTCAAACCCCCAATCGTTATTTCGATCCATGTGTTGCCGAATATCATCTATAGCCGTCGTCATTCCAAACCTGTAATCCGTCGTAGGCAGGTTATTGGCTTTAGGATATACTTTTCGCACAAACTCAGCAACTCCCATCTGTCCCGTGACACAGCCAATCATCAACAACTCATCTATTATCATCTGTCTTGTCGATTCCTGAATGTTCATAAATGTTCTCCTTGTGTAATTTAGTTTTCTTTTACAAGTATATCAGAAAGATATATTGCCTTTCTATCCTTTTCTGAAACAATGTATTCCCCGGCAGGCCACGGCTCACCTTCCCAGACAAAATCCGAATCATACCGCACAGCCTTGGCAGCTTCACCGCAGAAATCATTATCTACACACCACTGCATCAGGGTATCATCTTTCAACGTCAGATACCCATGAGCGAAACCACGCGGTATGTACATCTGCTTTCGATTTTCAAAAGACAGCATCGCACTGTAAGCATGACCGAAGGTTTCTCCTGGGCGCAGATCCACAGCCACATTGAAAATCGAACCATGCAGGCAGGACACCAGCTTTGCTTGGGCGTGTTCCCCTTCCTGAAAATGCATACCACGCAGCGTGAACGCTTTCTTGCTGTATCCCTGGTTGATCTGACAGATTTTGAAGTCCACCGACTTATCGTATGGCACAGCCAGATACCCCCGGAAATCCTCAAATGCCGGGACTTTGAGTATTATTGGCTTTGTCTGTTTTGTAGCCATTGTTGTACCTCTTTCTTTATTTTCGTTTTAAACTATATGCTTTTAAGGAAAACACAGGGGTTTCTCCCCTGTGTTCACCACTGTTTCCGATATTCTCTTGGACTGCTGCCTTCCACCTTACGGAACATCCGACTAAAATAGTTTGCATCTCCCATGCCGACCGCAACACCAACTTCATCCACAGTCATATCTGTGAAGCGAAGCAGCTGCTTGGCTCTGGTGATCCGCTTTGAGATCAGATAGTTATTGACCGTCGTTCCGTAAGTCTCTTTGAAGATTTTGGACAGATAGAACTTGTTGATGAAGAACTTCTCTGCCAAATCATCCAATGTAAGCTTCTCCGTATAATGCTCGTCCAGATACTCCTTTACAGCTGCCAGTTCCATTCTCTTCCGGCTCACCGTTACGTTCTCCGGATGCCAGGACTGCTCCATCAGCAATGTGAGCAAAGTCCCCAGCTTCTCATTGATCCGCATATCTCGTATGTAATCAGACGAAGCTGCCAGATTATAGAGGTCAGTGAGCAGCCTGGTAAACGGAGCAACGTCCTCCGGATGGAACACAGGCCGACCGCCACGCTCCTTATATTTCTCATACACAGCCGGAAGAGATGGCGCATAGAAGTGACACCACTGGAGCGACCAGAGATTATCGGAAGTAGAATGGCTGTACGCTTTCCGACAGTCAATGAACACACAGTCTCCCTCGCTCAGCTGATATGTTTGCTCCTCATAGGAAAGTTCTCCCTTGCCAAACAGAACAATAAAGCAAAGGAACGACACCAGATCCGATCTCTGGGACGTATGCGGATGAATGGCCTGCAAAGAGCCGACCTCCTGCAGATGGAGCAAGGACGTTCTGGCAAAGGTTGATGGGGTGTAAATGATTCGGGAGGAACTTACGGAAGAAGATTGTGGATTGAATAATTCTTTGTCCATAAGTTGCTCCTTTCCAATACCACTTTTTCCTTCGCTTATATCCAACTGGTGGGACTGCATCCTTGGGAATATGCCACGGCAATCTTTTTTCAACATGTCTTTGCATTTTAGACACTTACCTTATTGCGCCTTACCTACTAAACATCCTTTTGTTTTCACCACTGCATAGTATATGAAACCGCCGACTACCCCACCGACTGTATTATAGAAAATATCCGATAACTGAAAAGTACCCAGCCGTAAAAGTAGTTGCAACATCTCTATTACTACCGAAAAGACAAACGCAATCTTTCCGCTTTGCCACAGCATCTTCTTCCAATTTTTGTCTACTTTTTCCCAAAATGTCCACATGACTATACTAGTGAACGGTATCATCATAATCACATTTTCAACACATTCCGTTGTCAGCTTCTCCTCACCATTCACCATCTTCCATATGCCCCATCCTCCCATGACATCGGACAATGGATTCATCCACAGGTTTCGATTTAACAAGGTTCGAAATAAGATCATCGAGATTACGAAAGCCAACAAGAACAGCTTTCTGAAAAATACGCTTTTTTTGAATTCCTTATACCACGTTACTATAGCATTCTTCCAACCTTTTCCGGCATCTTGTGCTTCATAAGCATACAGGTAGAAAAACATAACGAGGAATGAAAGCAAAAGAGAGAATCCAAATGGTTCATAAAAAGCCATCAGAACGTTTGTAAATATCTTTCCGAGTAAATCAATCGTTTCCTTCATTATTATTTACAAGATTGCTGAACAGATCAGCTTTAGGTCGCTCATTTGTTTAGAAGTATCTTTATATATGGACTAACAGTATATTTGACAGCGCTAATGAATCCAAAATTCTTATACAAGAAATGCCACCATTCATTTGCTGGACTTCCTTTTATCGACTCTTTCTTCTTAAGTCGTTCCATCCTACTTAATGAATGGTCCATCCAAGTTCCTCGAACAGGGTTATCATTACACACACCTACATAGTCAGAAGAAGATATCAGTTTGTATCCCTTTTTCGTCATTCTAAATCCGAGATCATAGTCACCCAGACTATGTCTATACACTGGATCCATATTGCCTATGTCCTTTAAAATTAGGCTCGGCATTAAAACACAATTTGCATTGCATGTCTCTCCCTGGATTTCTTCCTGAGATGGTTCGATACGGCGAGTAATATTCTTTTTATACCATTTTTCCCTCGCTTTTAACCCATATGTAAATTTCCCTGTTTCATTACACGTTGCACCAACTACAACCGTATCCTTACGCCCATCTAATCGCTCAAACATTTTCTCGATGCTTCTTTCAAAGAAAGCCACATCATCATTTATCAACAGACAATAATCCGTTTCTGTCAGATGTCGTGTTAAATAGGCATCAATACCTCTACGCATACCACCGCACCAATAAAGACTTCCATCTCCATGGATAATCTGCGTTTCTAAATTCAGTTTTTCAATTTCATCTAATGTACCATCCGTACTAGCATCATCAACAATAATAAAATCGAACACCACATTAGGATTATATTGCGTAATTGTTTTCAGACAATTTATAGTCTTCTCTTTACGATTAAAACATGTAAAAATGACTGTCGCCTTATTCATTTTATCCTTCAACCTCTCAAAATTCTCTTTGCAAATCCTACTAATCTCAACCTGTGCAGTATTCTCTGCACTTTTACTTTCTTTGTATTCATATTACAATACTTCATTACAACAGCATGAAAACCAAGAGTGTCCATTTCCTGTAATACAATATCTCTATAAGGATTTTTTTCTGCCGGATGAAGTAATGGTGGATTTCTGCGCTGAACTACATCCAAATTTGTTAATTCTTTATAGCAACACTTGATATCGGCGAACATTTCTTTGCCTTTATCCGTATTAACTAAAACAACAGAACATCCTTTATTTTTACTTTTTTTCATTAGCTCTTTAGGTAAACCCCAAAAATCCCCGATCATAATGTCGGCTGTCGAATTGTCTCCCTTAAACTGACATGAATAACAACTGTTGCGGGTAAAAAAGCCATATATCATATTATGAACATATTCGTCAAGGGTAAATGATAGAGTATGTTTCTTTTCTCCATTTGCAAAAATATATTCAGCTATCGGAGATATCCATCCATACACCCCTTTTTTCCGATGTATCGCACCCACCATCTCTGAATTTGCCTCTTGCTCCAATTCATGTTTATACATTTTCCACGCTTTTGGCGAAGCAGTTCCTTCGCAAAGCAGAGCTATAGTATAAAATCGATCATAACTTCCGAACTTTCTCTGAGCGGCAGCCACCTGACAAGGCACGCCACTAAACAAGACCTTCTTACCTACTTTTAATGCCTCCTCAATTTTTGAGAAACACTTGATATCTGATTGCACATATTTTGATCCACGCATTCTATCTACTTCGCGCATCGACTCTGCTGCAACAATTTCGGCTTCCATTTTCTCATTCCAAACGCAGCCACATACTACCCCCTTTTCCTCAATAAATTGCTTAGCTATTGCATAAAAAGCTCCGCCCGATGTACTGCCAATACGTTGAGCAACATTCTCAATAAAAAATGCATATATCTCCGATTGAGTAATATCTATATTTTTTTGCTTTTTCTGCAAACGAATACACAACCGATCGCATTTCGAGCAGCCAATGCATTTATTCGCATCTATCTGTGGAACTTTAAATCCATCTTTATTCTCAACCATGGTAATCGCCTGTGTAGGACAAATTTCAGCGCATAAACCGCAACCATAGCAATCCTTGTTAAAATCAAATTGTATCATCTTATTAGCTCAGACTTTCTTTAAGATACCGCTTAGAAGCTAGAATCCGCTCATTCATTGCAATCAGCCCCGCATTGGTATAATCAATATGTTCGTAACTGTAATTTCCTTCATACCATACACAGGAATTCAAATTAGCATCCTCGCAGATATTAATTACTCTACCTCCTGTCTGTGAGTGCGGAACTACGCAAAAATCTTTTTCAAATATGATAGAAAATGCGGTTGCATGAAACGATGTAGAAATTACATATACCGCATCCATGATATAACCTATAAACTCTAGCGGCGCAATATCCTTCCGTACAGTACATTTGCATCCAGGAATTGCGTGGGTAGAAATAATTTGAAGATTATTATTTTCACTATACTCCTTGACTGCCTTATTCAACCGTTCAGATTTTTGTGTAGAATAAACAAATACATACTTTTTGTTATTTGGATGTACCGCTAATTCTTCCCAATGCCTACGATCCATCAGAAATACGGGATCAACGACCACCTGGGGTGCCTCTCCCAACAAAGATTTCACTATTTCTGCCCCGCTTTTTTCACGCACAGAAATATAATTCATTCTTTTGAGATATCTCTTTACAACGTCTCTACTATCTACGGGAATACTTTCAGATCCAAAGCTTGCTGCATAGGATAGTTTTTTTTTGTCATCAGCAACAAATCCGAGGAAAAAATCAGTGTTTAGACTGGGGTTACAATTCCACACTTGATCGCTACCAGTGATAAATACATCAAATTCTTCATTTAATTTTTCCATTTCCCGAGCGTTACTAATGGTATCGGTCAAATCAAGATATCTTTCTCGAAACTGCTCATATCGTTTAATACGTACCTTGCCCTTCTTAATCTGGCATAGTGTTACCCATATGTCCTCTATTGTTTTTCTAGGTTTAAACCATCTACGATCAAAAGGCCAGTTGTTTATCAACTTACATTCATGACCAATACTTTTGACATAATTCATCAATGCATGTGCTTGTAACAAAGCCCCATAATTCTGTGCCCCACAATATGTAGTAATTGCAACTTTCATATTTCAAAATCCCCTCTTTTTTTTATCATGTGCCCAACAAACGCCAGATATGCAAGCGAATAGAATACCAACTTTTCAACAACAGATGAAGAATATTTCCGAAAAATATTTACTTTTGTAGTAAGTTGTTTTTTATAATTAACAGATGATAATCCTCCTTCTTTATGCCGATATGCAGTCCCATACTCAGAAGAATAAACAAACTCTGTTTTTTCTAAAAATTTAATATTCAACTCCCAATCCTCATATAACGAAAGACCTTTTGTATAACCACCGCATTCAAAATATGTTTCACGAGGAAAGCAATAGTCTCTAGGCATATAGTTTTTATATAGTCTAGTAACTATGCGAAAACGTTCAGCCCCTCTCAAATCTACATGCTTCACATTCCCAATCTTTTGTCCATCTTCATCCACATCTATAGTTTGTGAAAATGAAATCAGTTTTCTCTTACATTCATTATACTTTTTCTCTACAGTATCCATTTCAGCAGATATTTTATTTGTACTAAAAAAGAAATCATCTGCATCTAACATACATACATAATCTGAGGTTGTAGCTTTAATAGCCATATCACGTGCAACTGAAACCCCTACATTCTTTTCACCAAGAATAACCTGAATATTTGAATGATTATTAGCATACTCTTTCAAAATTGCTCTTGAACCATCTGTTGAGCAGTCATCGTACACGATTATCTCTTTTATTGGGTAAGTCTGAGCAAGGACACTATCTAAGCACTGTTGAATATATTTTTCATTATTATAATTCGGCACAATAACCGATACCGAAAACCTACCCATCAATTTTTCCTCCGCATCCATACAGAGCTTTTTCATGCTCTATTACTTGTTCTTCTGTAAATCGATACCCTTTTATCTTCGCTGGATTACCAGCTACAATTGCATATGGGGGTACGTCCCTTGTTACAATACTTCCAGCTGCAATAATCGCGCCTCGAAAAATATGGACTCCAGTAAATACTACTGCACCATACCCAATCCAAACATCATCTTCAATAATGATTTTTTGGTTTAACCCTTTAAAACTATAATTTGGATCACCAATCCATGGGGCATCTTTTATACTTACTCCCACCGCTGAATAGTCGTGATCATATCGTCCAATAAGACCTACTGTATTCGCAATCTCAATATTATTTCCCATCTCGATATCAGCTTGAATCGTACAATATTTTCCAATATACACGTTATCGCCAATCTTCATGTGATGAGGTGCCCAGAACACAGAACCCCTACCAAATGAAGAGTTTTTTCCAAAATCAATATTCTTATGAAAACTTAGTAACAATTTGCAGCGAAACATCTTCATTTTTTTTATAAAGTTCATCACCAGTAACTGCCTCCTTCGACCTTTGCACAATCCTTTGGTGTCTCTTGTTCACTAGGACGAATCCAACTTTCATTAAACATACATGATATTTCGGGAATGTTCTCCCATCTCCTACCCTTAATTCCAAAGAGGATTTGGGTTGAGCCAGACATCTGTACTGCAACTTTCCCAAGTTCTTTTACATAAGCAGCCAATGGTAGACTATATGCACCTGCGCCAATAATAGCAACGTCAAAATCACTTTTCTTTATTTCATTTTTCATGTACTCTAGTGCAACAAACCAGTCCTTATACTCTGAAATTGCTCCTGCATTAGACTGAACTGCCTTTATACATATTAATTCCCTAAACTCAGGTAATACAGCTTGATTTTTAAATAGACTTTTTCTCTTTTGATACTGAATTTTAATGCTCTCAGAAAAAGGATGTATCACTAGAACCCTCTTTCCTTCTAATGCCCTCGACCAAGGTTCATCATAATAATATGGCTCAAGTGCTTTTAAATATGTGAATTGTGTATGAAAACATTTTTCCTTAACAATTTTCTTTTCAGCCCCAACACTCCATAATGCAAGTAGATCTGCTTTCTCCATACATTCTATATAATATTTGGAGAATTTCGCTAGGATCTCATCACTAGGTGGAAATACACCAGCACAAACTTGGACTTCGTCTTTTATCGCGCTGCTGAAAGAGCCACTATTCAAATACTCTTGAACACATCTCAGTTCAACTGCGCCACCTCGGCCAATCATGCATGGACCACCATGGATAATGGCTTCATAGATAAAACAATTCCCTTCATTTTCTTTCAAAACATGAAGTCCACGATAATCAAAATCAAATTTAATTCTCTTATAGATTTTTTTCATTATTTTTACGATTGCATTATCGTTATCCATTATCTTTCTCCTTCCCATCGTGTATTCAATCAATCATGCTTACTCTTGTAAATAATTTCATTCAACTGAAGTCGTTGCAAAATGGTCTGCACTTTTTCCTTTTTGCTGGAGATCTTCCAAGCTGCAACTTTGAACCCATATTTTTTATACAATTCTTGAAATTCTTCCCATCTCGCCGGTCTATAAGTTGGATGATACAAATTAGGCTGTACGCCATCGCTCATAGTTATTTCCAAAGATTCAACTTCAGGATTAATAGTTTCAAACAACTGCATTCCTTTATCGCTATTAACTATTACTTCTGAACATCCTAATACCATAAGTTCTGGTTTAACCTTATATCCCCCCCACCAATCAGCTATTGTTATGTCTCCAACTCTATTTTTCCTAGAATAGCGACAGCTATAGCACGATGGTCTCAAAATATAATTTTTCAAAAACATCCGGTAGTATTCGTCATGACCAGAACGCGCGAAGTATGATTTCTCACCCTCAAACTCTATATACAGACATTGTCCATTACCGATTTCATCTTTTTTTCTAAATGTTATCTTCCGAATCTCACGATTTTGAAACCGCAACTTTATTCTATTAAGGTGTTCTTGCCAAATTGATGGGTTCGGTGCCCCGTGGCATATTAAGTCTATTGAATACAACTTATCCGTTGCTATTTTTTTACTTTCTAAATATATCTTTAGTGCATCGACCTGGCATGGTACACCACTGAATAAAACCTCTTTTCCATCCTGCAGATCTTTTGAAACCCAAGTGAAAGAATCCTGCATACTACTCTGCACATATTTAGAACCGCAAAACAAATCTCGCTCTTCTTTAGTAGTGGCCCTTCCAATTACTGCATTGTATTCTTTATCATATTTACATCCATATACGACCCCACCATCCTCAAGTATTTTATTCGACAAGTGAACAAATACTCCACCTGATGAGCTATTCATTAATATACTTTTCTCACAACTTTTAGCAGCATATACTACAGGTGTATATGGTATAGATTTTGATTTAGAATAAACAGTAGGACAAGATTTATGACAAATCCCACATTTCACGCATTGCTTGAAATCAATACTCGGATAGAAAAAGCCACTATCATCCAGATGCATCTCTATCGCTTTCTTAGGACAGACATTAACGCATAAACCGCATCCGGTACAATTGATTGCCTCTTCTGCTATCACTTTCATATCCTGATTTTGCTTTTCCCATATCTCTACTGGCTTCTTTGCAAAATATTGTTTTGTACAATCTGAATTGATTGCCGTTTCCAAATATGATAGAGACTTTTTTCTCTCTGCGCTTATTATTTCATCAACTCCAGAATAATCCCACTCCATAATTCTGTGTCCAACCCTATATAGGCTATTCTCCTGATGGAATACCTTCAACACATTCAAAGCTCTAGATCCGGTGGTCGAATGAAGTACTTCCACTATTTTTTTATGAAAAATAATAGAGAAAGCAGTAGCATGGAAAGAAGAAGTCACTACATAATCGGCATAGCAAATATAGTTTATAAACTCAATCGGACCTGTGCTGCCATCAACAGCGGTTGCTCCCTTCATTGGAAAAACAGAAATAATAGAACACTCTGGATGTTGTTCTTTCAATTCATAAGCAGCATTCTTTATTTGCTTAGACATTTCTGTTCCATATACAAAAATATATGGATTTTTAGCAATCCTACTTCCTGCCAATTCTTCCCATTCTGAACGGTTCACTAAAAACACTGGATCAACATGGGTCTCTATTGGACCAGAAATGTAATTACTTAGTGCGCTTTTAGCTTCATCTTCTCGCACTGAAATATAATTGAAGTCTGAAAGCGCTCTAGCAGTCTCAGAAATATACTCTGCCGGTACATCTTTAATGCCCATACTGGCAGCATAAGAGATTTTCTTTTTTTCGCTTTCTACCGTTTCTTGGAACCAAATAGGATTGACTCCAGCCTTCATATTCCATACCTGATCACTTCCAGATATAAAAACATCAAATTTTTGATTTAATAAGTAAAAATTACTTTCATCAAAACTACCTGGATAAAAAATCAGTCTGTTATTCATAAATTCATCATATGACTCATTCTTTTTTTTCTCCAAGGCGCTTTTAATCTTATACTTTAATTTTGTACTTTTAATCCTTTTTCCAACCATCACATGATATGCTTCATATCCTGAATCACGTAATGTCTTTTGTAACGCATATGCCTGAAGTTGAGCTCCATAATTTATTGCTGTATTAAATGTCAACAGTGCAATTTTCACGTGCTATACCTCCTAATTCCAATTATCTTTTTATTATTTGCAATACCTTTCGTTTCAGATAGTTAAATTCATTTGATTTCCAATAAACGATAATAAAAATCAGATTTGGTATCACTGTACAACAGGCCATTTTCCATACAAAAGATAGAATTCCAGCATGCTCCACAATATTTGCACAGAAATAGGTGCAAAACAAAGCGAGCACAGTAACAAACGTGCTCTTGATATAATTCACAAAATAAAGAATCAGTGGCTTTTTGAAAATATACCTATACACCATGTATGGCTGTACCCAAAAGCCCGTCAGTAAAACAGAGCAAGAAGTACCAACAAAAACTCCTGCAACTCCCCAAAATTTAACCATGATAATAGACACTACAATATTGATCACACATTGAATTAGTGGAACAAATCTATCATTATAAAAAAGTCCTGTTGCGGATCTGAACATTTCAATGGCTCGCATATTCGTTTGAACATAATAAGAAATAATTATTGCCCACACAGTAGCTTGTGGCAACAAATAACTCTCTCCAATCCAAAGGCAAATGAATGGGTTTATCAAAACCCCCAAAGCAATAGTACAAAATCCAGACACCCATAAATTCATTAGCTGGATTCCTCGGAAAACAATATACTTTTGCTCATCATCTGAATTTGCACACAAATTACCAACACTAGGTACTATGGCATCAAAAACTGTCCAAAGAACTGTTTTTACTATTGTTAGTATTGTTGAGTAATTTGAATAGATACCAACAGTAACAATTCCTATAAATTTTGAGAGTATCAAATTATCCGAACTATTTAGAACGACCGCTCCGATTTTATGAAAAAACATTGCGCCCACATTTTTCTTTATAGCAGCGCTCTCTTTATCAGTCAGCTTCCCTAATTTTTTGTTCTTTAAATACGGATACTCTTTGTTTGCCTTAATTGCAATTGTAATATTCTGCACATAATTAATAAGCATATCAATTATGAGATATACCAAGAACTGATGCGCGATAATTAAACATGCACTTTCAAGCACGCATCTAATCATCGTAAATACTGCTGTATTGCGGTTGATAACATAACTACGTTGATGTGCAATAAAAATCGACTGCTTGTATGCGAAAAAATAAGTGGATACAGTTTTTATGATATATACTATATATATTACTTCCAGACTTTCTGGAATTGTTGGTCTTTCAGCAACAAAGAAATTTAAAAAGGGTGTAAGTGATATTCCGATTAGAAATACTATAGCCCCTAGAAATGCATATATTTTTTTATACACATTCATATAAGTACAGATTTTCTGAACATCATTTTCCGCAACTGGTTTATACATTAAGTATATTATCGCACTTCCTACACCTAGTTCTGCCAACGATAAAAACGACAAAATGTTATTGAATAAACCATTTATTCCCAAATATTCAATGGCCAAGGTTTTAATAAAAATTGTTCTAACAACAAAATTCAGAAACTGATCAAAAAATTTGGTGAACATCGCCGCCGAAACATTTCTCGTTACATTTTTAGTTCTTGATTTATTCTCCATTTTCTCTCCTACGCAACATTATTCTGTCTTTCCCCAATAACATGCGCTTTCTACGCTTTTTCTATTTTTTACACAGTCTTGCTCAAGTGGATAAATCCAGTACTCATTAAAAAGTTCTCGAACATATCCATACTGTGGTTCATTTTCCCAGCGTGCACCTTTAATACCAAAAAGTAATTGCGATGCACCGCCCAAATGAATTGCAACTTTTCCAGCTTTTTTTAGCTTTGCTGCCAATGGAAAACCATAAGCTCCACACCCAATAATAGCAACATCAAACTCTTTTTTCATTGCCTCATTGAACATATACTCAAGGGCATCAAACCAAGTATTAAATCGTGAATCCCGCTCTCCTGCAATAGTTTGTACTGCCTTCAATGTTATCAATTCAAATTCCGGAAGAATTCTATTATCTGAAAACAACCTTTCTCTCTTTTCATACTGTTTTTGAATGGAAGCTTCAAAAGGATGTATAATTAGTACTTTTTTTCCCCTTAATGCGTATGTCCAAGGAATAGTATTGTGTGGAAACCAAGGTTCAATGTAGTTCAAATGTGTTAAAGCTGATGCAGTAGCATATGTCTTAATAATGTAGTCTTCCATACCATTCCAATATCTTCCTATTAAATCCAGTCTTTCTGAGCTCCAAAGCATTAATTCAACAAACTTTTTTACCTGCTCTGCATCACAACTAAAGAATCCTGCATTATTAACAAACTTCTTTGCCAAATCAGAATTACTATCGAATTTTCCCTCCATTTCTTTTAGCATCACTGATAGTTCAAATCCCCCAAACCGGCCTGCAAAGAAAGGTTCTCCCGACATGATAGCATTATACAAGAGTTCATTTGTTTCATTAGGCTTAAGCATGACCTTATTCCCCAATGTTCTACTCAAATTTTGATCTGTTGTATTTCTACGAAGAATTCTATATATTATTCGCTTTGCATCATAAAGCAAGAACTGTCCTTTATTTTTAATTTTCATTTATATTCCCTCTCATTTTTCTTTCTTGCAACAGATACACAAACCCAAAGACTGTGGTAATCGCCAACATATCTGGCTGAGACAATCCATTATTGATGATCATAAATAGTAAAAAAACAACTTCATATAAAGATCTGCTATATTTAACTATTACTGTCAATATATAGCCATACAATACGAGGCAGTTTATTGCACCAAACATCATAAATGAATTAACAATACCGCTACAAGAATAGCCCCCAAAATAATTAACGATGCCATCGTATCCTATTCCAATCATAAAATCCATGAACTGGTTATTTAATAACCATACGAATCGCAATATTGATGTAACTCTATCAGATCCAGTGCCGACAGCTAAATCTAGACTTCCCCCATCATCAAATAGCTTATTCATAAAGCTGGTATATATGATACTATCTTTGCCAGCAAAAAATAAAATGTATATAAATCCAACAATTACCAAGGTCATTATTAAACCTTTGATTTTTCTATTAATATTTAATCCATTTGAGAAAATGATACATAGTATCAGAACAATAAGGCTCATAAAGCCAGTAGTTGACTGTATTGTAATCATTGTTATTAAGAATACGATCACATATCTCGCTTTCTGTTTATCACTTAAATGCTCAGCTTTAAATACTGTAAAATACAAAGCGAGAATAATAACCATCTGGTATAATCCTGGTTCACCAAACATATACGAGTTTCTATTTCCATTTCTAAAATTATAAACGATAAAAAACAACCCGTAGGAGCTTGGCATCCATGAAAGAGTATTTTTAATCTCATATAATGGCGACATTAATCTCATTGCAGTATCTTGACCCGCAATTTGAACAAATGCGAAAATAATTACACTGGTAATCGCCAGTACATAACACATTCTTAAAAAACGCTCAATAAATTTTTCTCTATTACTTACAATTGCGACATACACCATCAGATATCTTGATAGCAAGGATAACGTTGTCGCAATAGACAAAGCACCACCAGTGAAAACCGTTGTTATTAATGCAAAACACACGATTATAAATAAGTATAAAAAATATTTAGAGTCCTCTCGAAATGCCCTGTTATGAATAAAAATATACGTAGCACTAAAAACAAAACAAAAACCATAAAACAAGTCTGAACCTAAGAATAACGAAACTCTACCACTCAAAAACTGCAACGACATATAAATAGCAAAATATTGCAATAAGGCGTTTTTATTTATCTGTAAATTCAAAAGAAGTACCTCCTGTTTTTCAATACTGCACTCAAGATTCAATTTTCAGTAGAATCTTTAAATGCATAATTGTAGTACATCAAATATCTTAAAAATGCCAAAACATTTTCCATAAAAATCTATAACTCCTAGTTGGACTTTCCTTTTGTTAACTTTTTCTATCCAGAATTCTTTTCCCCTTTGTGTTAAACTATTACATTTATCCTGATTTTTGACATTTGATTTAATTCTGCATTATTACGACTGTATAACATCCCTTTATGTCTATGCTTCTCAAGCATCCCATTCTCATTTGCAACAACGGTATCTTCTTCGCCGGGAATCTGATAATAGTTGTGTACAATCAATATACTCTTTTTCACTACTCACACCTATTACCTCTACTTTCCTATTATCTTCTTGGATTACTTACAACGTCCTTGGATCCCATGAAACACACTGTTTTACAATTTTAGCAGGACTTCCAGCAATAACCGAATTTGAATTATATGTTTTCCCTGTTAACAATGACCCAGTTCCAACAATTGAATCAGCACCGACAGTAGAACCCTTTAAAACAATCACTTGCTGTCCTATCCAAACGTGATCTCCAATAATAATATCTTTAGCTTTATTTATTCTTTTTCCATCACTGTCAAGTATAGAGTGACTATCTCCTGTTCTAAAAGTAATCGTATCTGAGAACAAGCATCTCTTGCCTATATGAACCTTTTTTCCTTCAATACAGGCTATATGCGTCCTTCCTGAAAAGTGTGTGTTATGCCCTATTTCAACGACTCCACCATCACTAATCCACATATCTACATTCTTCAAAACACAGTCATGTTCGATTTTAACTATATTATTTTCTCCCCAAAATTGTATTTGAGAATCATATATTCTGCATCCCTCTTCTAATATCAACCGATTGTTTTTTCCATTATTCTTAATATGGGTATGCCGTGTGAATACCCCCCCCCATGAAATTTCCATGTTAGATTTGCCTTTAATGGAATTAAAACCAGTTATTCTGTATATTAATGCTAAGAACTTCATCAATCCTTCATGATCTCTTACGTACCTCTTAATATCCATCTCTTACTTTCCCCTTATCATTGCATTCCAAATAAACTTCGTGTTAGTGCTCCAATATCTCTTAAACAGTCTCTTCGGATCTTGTACTAAGCGATACACCCATTCCAGGTTATGTTTCTGCATCCACATCGGAGCACGCTTAATATTCTCTGCATAATAGTCAAATCCAGCTCCAACACCAAGCATCAGTCCATCAATTTTTCCCTGATGTGCTGCCATCCACTTTTCCTGTTTTGGTGCTCCAAGTCCGACCCATACAAAGTCCGGCTTGGTTTCGTTTATTCTTTCTATAATTGCTTTATCTTCCTCTTCCGTCAGAGGTCTAAACGGAGGACTGTACATTCCAGCAATTTGGATTCCCGGATAATTGCTTGTGAGTTTTTGATACAACAGCTCCAATGTTTCTTCTTTGCTGCCATAAAAATAATGGCGATACCCTTTCTTTGCAGAGATTTCAAAAATCTCTCCCATTAAACTTGGGCCTGTTGTGCGCTCCATATTCTTATGACCGCGTTTCTGACCAACAGTAGAAAGAGGACCGCCATCTGGAATTGCCATTAACCCGCCATTTTGAATTGCACAGTAATCCGCATCTTCAAAACTGGTTACAGTTGTATGTACATTTGAGACACATATATAGTCTCCTTTTATTTCCGAAATATTTTTTTCGAGATAGTCTGTCAACCACTCCATATTGATTGCCGCAATATTAACGCCCATAATATTGCAAGTTGGAATGCGTTTTTTATCAACCTTTCTCTTATACTCCATTTCTCGCACCTTTCCCTCTTTTTCTACTTATATGGAAGGCTCATATTGAGCCAAGCAATCTATATCAAACAGTGTGTTTATCATCTATTTCCCACAACTGTAGTTATCATTTTTATCAGCCGGAACAGTCCAGCCGTATATTTGTTCATGTTTTTCCATCAATTTACAATCCTAATACCACCACTGAAACTTTATGGTATACACCTTAGTACCAGCTCACCAACAAGGTGTTAGGTCTTATTGTCATAACTCGCAGTCGCACTTTTCCCTTTTTCAAAGTGCTGACCCTTATTGTCATAACTCGTACACCAACTCACTTTGTTAAAACTGTACAAGTACATAGTCCCTCTCTGTTGCAACATGAACAATCATCTACCCCTCACTACCTCTAATTCCCCGGAAAAATGCAGTTATCATATCCGTCTTTTCTCTGCAATAAACTTTTCCAGAAAAATAGATTTTGGGCTTTTCAACGCTTTCAACCTCCACCTCTAATTCTTCGGAAAAATGAAAATATCATGTCTGCACCTTGCTCTGCAATAAAACAGGCTCGCAGTAGGGGTATTTTGCATGAGTTTTATACGCCACCGTAGACCATCATGCCGCCACTGAAAGTTTGAGGTAGACATTGGTAGGGGCCGCAATGACAACAAAATCAGCATCGGCGTATGCTGCTTTCGCATCCAGCGTTGCAGTCAAATTCAGTTCTTTCTCTGCAAGATACTTCTCGATATAGTCATCCTGAATCGGAGACTTGCGGTTGTTGATCATCTCAACCTTCTCCGGAACAATATCAACAGCCGTCACTTGGTTATGCTGTGCTAACAGAACGCTAAGGGAGAGGCCCACGTATCCTTTCTTTTCTATCGTCGGAACGCATTTCTGCTGGATTCCTTCGTAGTTTGCGTTATCAACATCGTCATACTCCACACCGCTCACATGGTGCCCCGACCGGTTGTAGCAGGTCACCTGACAGCCTTGCTGTGCCATCCGCGTGCACAGTTCCTTTACAACGATTTCTACGCCGCCCTCTCTTGACAATCGCTTTTGCCCAAATACCGCAATTCTAAGGTCTCTCTCCATCTCGTCTCTCCAACCGCTTCTTTCCATGTACTATTTTTTACTCCCCATGCCCCAACAAACACACCTTAAACGTCTTAAAAATAATCTTCCAATCCACCCAGAAGCTGCGCTCCTTGACATACTTCACGTCCAGATCCATCCATTCCTCAAAAGAGAGGTCATTGCGGTGCGGGGCGATCTGCCAGTAGCAGCTCAAGCCGGGAGTCACATACAGGCGCTGCTTTTCGTAGTCGCCGTACTGCTCCACCTCGCGGGGAAGTGCCGGGCGGGGGCCAACGATGCTCATATCACCCTTCAGGATGTTCCACAGCTGCGGCAGCTCATCGAGGCTGGTCTTGCGGATAAACTTGCCCACGCGGGTAATGCGCGGGTCGTCCTTGATCTTGAACACAGGACCGTCCATCTCGTTCTGATCCAGCAAGTCGTCCAGTTTTGCCTCTGCGTTGGGGCACATGGAGCGGAACTTATAGAACTTGAAGGGCTTGCCGTTGCGGCCGATACGCTCCTGACTGAAAACAGGACCCGCAGACGGGTCATCCACCACAATTGCGATAGCCGTAGCCAGCATGACCGGCGACAGCACCACCAGTGCCAGCGATGACAAGATCACGTCCTGCGTCCGACGCCCGATCCAGTACAGCCGATGCTCCCGCAGATTTTCTTTTCGGTTGATTTCAACTTCTTTATCGATTCCAGTCGTATTCGTAGCCATTTTTACTCCTCACATAAATTCTCGTTTGTACGTTTCTTATTGTTATTCGTTTTAAAGTACTCTCTTTAGATCACACCGTTCCGGCAAGCACTATCCTTTAGTAATATTTCTTCCTCTCAGACCTGTAGGTCGTTATCGCGGATCTCTGGGTGGATAGCAGTCCTTGGACGACAGTTTCGCCAAAGGTCATTTCAAGTACAATGTAGCCTCAATTAAAATCAGACCGTCACGCCGCAGTTTAAATGTCGCCCGCGCATAGCCATTAGAGTGCAGAATTATATATTTCTGCAAAACCTCAATAAGCCCACTTTGTTTTCACCTTTGCACATCGCGTCAGCAAGGTAAACAGCAGTGGACTTCTTATTTGGGTCTATCATTCTGGTTTTTGTATGATTTATCATACTATTGTTCGCAAACAGACACAAGCCCACACGATTCACCTCCCTACCGCAATCAAGGAGTATCCTTCTGCATTCAAAACAGAGGATCTCAGTTCTTCTATGTGACCTCCTGAATTCTCTTATTATTTTATCATGGTTATAATTGGGAATCAATAGAAATCCGAGGAAATGTATCCACTCATTTCTTAGAAAAAATTGCGATTCATCCTAAACTTTTTTGCACATTGCCCAGTTTCTCGTGAAAACTCCTGATGAAATCGCCAATGGACAAAATATGTGGTCATATAGTTGTCCATTTTGCTGGAAGATATCGTCAGGTAAGACAGAAAGCTCCAATGTAATGACAACCGTTAAATATGGTTCAATTCATCGCTCTGAGAAATCGGTTCATACCATTATAATGGCTGGGAGTTCTGACGAAGCATATTGTACTGCGCTATATAATTTTACTTTCTCATCAGCTGTTCCTGTTATATAGGTATAATCAGCATCTCGTTACCCAACCTGTGCTCTTTTTCATAGAGTCAGACTATTTTCGCCCCTCCAAAGCTTACAGAAAATGGAGCAAAAAGAAAAGCCCAGAATCATTCGAATCAACGAACAATTCTGAGCTTTCACATGCCGCCGACGGGGGTCGAACCCGTACTCTGTCTCCAGAAAGGGATTTTAAGTCCCTCGTGTCTGCCAATTTCACCACAGCGGCGCAAACCCGGCTTACAAAGTCCTGCTGCCCTCTGGCTTGAGAGGGAGCCGGGAATAACAGGTGTGTGAAAAAAATATTACAACCACGCTGCTATTCGCAATCTGGTGGTATTAACATTTTTATTAAAATCAGCGGCTTTTATGATACAATAGTTTCCCTGTTTTGTCAAGAAAAACCGCTTAATTCGTGCTACTTACACCTTGCCGCCGTGCAGCTCGGCATACATCCGGGAGCGGCACTCGGCCACTGCGGGTGTCATGTTGACATAGTGCTTGTGGGGGCACTCCAGACGCAGCTCGCTCTCCCAAGTCTCCTCGGTGAGCTGTTTTGCAATATAGGCCTTCTTTTCAGCAATGGAGGGCAGGTCGATAGCCAGCTCGCCGCCCAGAATATGCGGCACCAGCAGCGGACGCACAGCGGTAGGGACAAAGGTGATGGTGCGCTCGATGGCGTCCGAATCCAGATTGACCATGGTGACCGGCTTGCCAGCCTCGATGACCTCGCCGTCCATGGCAATGAGGTCGCACTGTGCCTGACCGTTTTCGTCGTACAGACGCCACGGCATCTTTTTGCCCGGGATGATGGCCTTGCTGGCAGAGTCCGAGCACTTCATCTTGGGGGTGTAGCTGCCGTCCGGCTTCTTCACCGCCACCAGCTTGTATACGCCGCCGAACACGGGGTCGGAGGCAGAAGTGATGAGGTTTTCGCCCACGCCGTAGGAGTCGAAATGTGCGTGCTCGTACAGCTCCATGTTAGCGATTTTCTTCTCGTCCAGACCGTTGGAGGCCACCAGCTTGATGTAGGGCTTGCCTGCGGCATCCAGTGCCTTGCGCAGCCGCTTGGAGCCGCGGGCGAGGTCGCCGGAGTCGATGCGAGCGCTCTTGACACGGCGGTTGGGGTCGTTGGGGTATTTCTCAATGAGATAATCGTCCAGCTTGATCAGGTTGGGCAGACCGCTCTCCATAATATTATAGGTATCCAGCAGCAGGCTGACCGAATCCGGGTAGGTATCGGCAAAGGCCTTGAAAGCATCGAATTCGGTGGGGAAGAACTCGATAAAGCTGTGCGCCACGGTGCCCACAGCCTTGACCTCTGCGCCGAACTTCATCTCGGCCAGACAGTTGGCCGTACCGATGCAGCCACCCAGCACTGCGGCGTAAGCACCATCGTTACCGGCGCTCTCGCCCTGTGCGCGGCGGGTGCCGAACTCCATGACGTTGCGGGGGGTGTGGGTGTTCAGGCCGGTAACGCGGGTGGCCTTGGTGGCGATCAGGCTGTGGAAGTTCATGGTCTGCAGCAGGTAGGTCTCGATGAGGATCGCGCCCACCAGATCGCACTCAATACGCACCATCTGTACATGGGGATAGCAGACCGTGCCCTCGGGCAGGGCGTACATATCGCCCTGCCACTTGTAGGTGCGCAGATACTCGCAGAACTCCCCGCTCATGCCCTTGGTGCGCAGCCAGTGGATATCCTGCTCATTGAAGTGATAGTCCAGCAAAAAGCGGGTCAGCTTGCGCTGGCCTGCGCTGATGGAATAGCCCTGATTATCCGGGTTCTTGCGGAAGAACATATCAAACACCAGCGTGGTATTCTTAAAGCCATGCAGGAACAGGCAGTTTGCCATGGTAAATTCGTAAAAATCCACCACCATCGCGGGGTTATCGTAGTCCTCATCGGGGATATAAGGCTCAACCTTGATCTCGTTCATGAATGTTTTCCTCTCTATTTATACCCGGCGTCAGCTCTTCCCTACTGCGCGCCGCCTGCCGCTTGCCCGGCAGGGGGATCCTCCGCCCTGTCATGACAGAGCGTTTCTATCATGATAGCACGATTTCCCTGCCGGTGCAAGTATTTTCGCGTAAAAAGGGGTGCTGTACACACAGGCTGCGGCTTCCCGTGTCAGAAACATCTGCGGACATTTCTCACTTCTCTTTTAGCGTATAGAAAGAGACCGCCGCACAACGCTGTGCAGCGGTCTCTGTGTTCAAAGTAATCGCTTGCTCAGAACAGGCTTAGCCGTTCATGATGCTGGGGGTGGCGTTCTTCAGCACAACGTCGTGGCTGCCGCCCTCCACGATGGAGGTGGAGGAAACAACGGTCAGCTTGGCCTTCTGCTGCAGCTCGGGGATGGACAGAGCGCCGCAGTTGCACATGGTGCTCTTCACCTTGTACAGGGTGGTCTGCACGCCGTCTGCCAGAGGACCGGCATAAGGCACATAGCTGTCCACGCCCTCCTCAAAGCTCAGCTTGGTGGAGCCGCCCAGATCGTAGCGCTGCCAGTTGCGGGCACGGTTGGAGCCTTCGCCCCAGTACTCCTTCATATACTGGCCGTTGATGCGCACCTTGTTCGTGGGGCTCTCGTCAAAGCGGGCAAAGTAGCGGCCCAGCATCACAAAGTCTGCGCCCATAGCCAGCGCGAGAGTGATGTGGTAGTCGTGGACGATGCCGCCATCGGAGCAGATGGGCACATAGATACCGGTCTCCTTGTAGTACTCATCACGAGCCTTGGCGACCTCGATGACAGCGGTAGCCTGACCGCGGCCGATGCCCTTGGTCTCGCGGGTGATGCAGATGGAGCCGCCGCCGATGCCGATCTTCACAAAGTCTGCACCAGCCTCAGCGAGGAAGCGGAAGCCCTCAGCGTCCACCACGTTGCCGGCACCCACCTTGACGGTGTCGCCGTAGTGCTCGCGGATCCAGCCGATGGTGCGGCTCTGCCACTCAGAGTAGCCCTCAGAGGAGTCGATACACAGCACATCCACACCGGCCTCTACCAGTGCGGGCACGCGCTGGGCGTAGTCGCGGGTGTTGATACCGGCACCCACAACGTAGCTCTTGTTCTTATCCAGCAGTTCGTTGACGTTGGCCTTGTGGGAATCGTAGTCCTTGCGGAATACCATATACACCAGATTGCCCTCGGCATCCACCAGCGGCAGGGTGTTGATCTTATTGTCCCAGATGATGTTGTTGCAATCGTGCAGGGAGGTGTTCTCCGGAGCAGTGACCAGCTTTTCAACGGGGGTCATAAAAGTGGTAACGCAGGCATCGTCCGGGGTGTGGTTGATGCGGTAATCGCGGGAAGCCACGATGCCCAGCAGCTTGCCGTTAGGAGTGCCGTCGGCAGTGATGGCGATGGTGGAGTGGCCGGTGCGTGCCTTCAGCTCCAGCACATCATGCAGGGTGGCAGTGGGAGCCAGATTGGAATCGGACACCACATAACCGGCCTTAAAGCTCTTGACGCGGCGCACCATGGCGGCCTCGTTCTCGATGCTCTGAGAGCCATAGATAAAGGAAACGCCGCCCTGACGAGCCAGTGCAATGGCCAGCTTATCGCCGGAGACCGACTGCATGATGGCGCTGATCATGGGGATATTCATCTGCAGCGGGCACTCCTCCTGTCCCTTGCGGTACTTGACCAGCGGGGTCTTCAGGCTGACCGCCGTGGGCACATTCTCCGCAGAGGAATAGCCGGGGACCAGCAGGTACTCGCCAAAGGTGCGGGAGGGTTCTTCGTAGAAATAAGCCATAATCAAACTCCTTTTCTCTTAACGCATCCGATATAAATCAGCATCAAAATCATTCATGTTTGCTGCTTATAAATTGATTGTATATACTTTACCACAAAGCCCGCAAGAATACAAACCCCTGCCGCGCCAAACTTTATAATTGTCCTTTGCGGAAAAACAGACAATTTGCCAAGCGTTTTCGGGCATTGGTCATACTTTGATTTTTGAAGTATCACTTTTGCAGGCAAAATAGAGGTTGCAAAATGCAAAAAAGCTCGTCCGAAACACCGGACGAGCCCTTTTGCACACGAAGCGGGACACTGCCTGTGCGGCGCATGGATCATAGCTGTGAAGGAGAACAGCCGGAGGAGGAGGATCCGCGCCCAGTATCCCAAAAACAAGAAGAAAAAGATTTCACACACAGCCTTGGGGCTTTGCCCTTGCTGTAACCATATTGTAACTCTTTTGAAATCATTTTGCAATAGGGTTTTGTAATTTATTTGTAATTTATTTTGTTAACTTTTTATGTCCTGCCCCGCCGGGCTGTCGCAAACGTTATTTCCCTTTTTGTACCCGATATGGTATACTGACTATGAATCTGCTGCCGCAGGCCCTGTGGCCGAGGACTTCTTTGCCCGGGAAAACGTGCGCTGCGCCAATGTATCCGCAGGCCGTACCAAGCAGGCCTTTGTGCTGCTGAGCAAAAAGGTGCTGGACAACATCCGCACCGCACTGGGCGAGTCAGCAGTGCGTTTTTGCGCAGCCTGTTTTTCTTGCATCTTTTCCCCGATTGTGGTATGCTTTCTATTATAAAAAGGGAGCCCGTGCAAGCGGGCTGAGAGTGGGCTGTATTGCCCTGACCTGTGACCTGATTTGGATCATGCCAACGTAGGGAGATAGCGCTTTTATCTGCGGATATGTCTTTGCGGGCATATCCGCATTTTTGCTGCAAAGGAGCATTTTACCCATGAAAACTGCATTGACCATTGCCGGCAGTGATTCCAGCGGCGGCGCCGGAATTCAGGCCGATATCAAGACCATGACCGCCAACGGCGTGTTTGCCATGAGCGCCATTACCGCTCTGACAGCGCAGAACACCACCGGTGTGACCGCCATTTTTGACACCACGCCGCAGTTTCTGGCACAGCAGCTCGATGCCGTGTTCACCGATATCTACCCGGATGCGGTGAAGATCGGCATGGTATCCTCTGCCCCGCTCATCGACACTATCGCCGAGCGGCTGCACTTCTACGGCGCAAAGCACATCGTGGTGGACCCCGTGATGGTGGCTACTTCAGGTGCAAAGCTGCTGCAGGACGATGCCGTGCAGGCGCTGACCGAAAAGCTGCTGCCGCTGGCTGAGGTGCTTACCCCCAACATCCCGGAGGCCGAGATCCTGTCCGGCATGACCATTGCCAACGCTGCTGACATGGAAGCCGCTGCCCGCACCATCAGCGAGCGTTACGGCTGCGCCGTGCTGTGCAAGGGCGGTCACCAAATCAATGATGCCGACGACCTTTTGTGGCGCAACGGCACCGGCAAGTGGTTCAAGGGCAAGCGCATTGCAAACCCCAACACCCACGGCACCGGCTGCACCCTGTCCAGCGCCATTGCCTCCAATCTTGCCAAGGGCTACGACCTTGACACCGCCGTGGAGCGCGCCAAGGCCTACATTTCCGGCTGTCTGTCTGCCATGCTGGACTTAGGGCACGGCTCCGGGCCCATGGATCATACCTTCAACCTGAAGGGAGATTTTGTCCGTGACTGACCTGCCCTTTGTTTCAGCGCTGGTGCAGGCCGACCTGCCCGTGTGGGAGCAGTGTCTGCAGACCGAGTTTCTGCAAAAGATGGAGAACGGCACCCTGAGTGAGGACTGCTTTAAAAGCTACCTCGTAGAGGACAGCCTGTATCTGCGGGAATATGCCAAAATTTTTGCGTGGGGCATGACCAAGGCCACCACCATGGCGGCCATGCGTACCTACTATTCCCTGCTATCCTTCGTGCAGGAGAACGAGGACCTGACCCGGCTGCGGTATCTGGAGCAGTACGGCCTGCAGGAAGCCGACATCCAGTCCATGCCCCTGCGGCCGGAGAACCGCGCTTATCTGGACTGCATGATCGATGCCGCCCGCAACGGTGAGGGCGAAGCCGAGTGCCTGATGGCCTGCCTGCCCTGTATGCTGAGCTACGGCTGGCTGTTCCAGAAGCTTCTGGCACGCTCCCCCGCCGTAAAGGACACCTACTACGGCGCACTGGTGCTGGACTACGCCAGCCCCGGCTACGATGCCGCCTGCCGCGCATGGGCAGAACGCGCCGAGGCAGCCTGCACCGGCCTTTCGCCGGAGCGCGCCGACCGCTGCCGCGAAATCTTCCGCGCCTGCTCGGAGCACGAGCTGCACTTCTGGGAGATGTGTGCAATGCCCCGGACGGATATTTAAGAATAAATATAGAGAACCCGGAAGGTCCGCAGACCTTCCGGGTTCTCTTCTTATAAAATCTTTATCGCAGCACCGAGAGTTCCTCGATGCCGTAGCGCTGCATCAGGGCGATGGCCGCCGGGGTGATTTCCTCGCCGCTGACCGCCACAGGGATAGCGGGCGGGCAGGACACCGTAGGCATGGCGCACACCCGCCCCAGTGCCTTGTGCACCGGGACGCGTACCTGTGCGCCCAGCACCGCCTGCCGGATGGTACAGCGCTGCACCGCCTGCTGTTGCAAGGCGGAAAACTCCCCTGCCCGATTCTCCGGGCGGGACAGTCCGGCGGGCACCGCAGCCAGAAGCTGCTCCAGCGCCGTTTGCAGGCGCTCAAAGTCCTGCGGCGGGTTTTCCGGGGTGAACATCAGCACCACATAGCGGGGGTCGGCATACTCGCACTCCATCTGTGCGCGGCGTAAGGCTTCCGCCAGCGCTGTGCCGGTGCAGCCAAGGGCAGCGGCATCCAGTGTGAGCTTCATCGGCTCCTGCTGCACCCCGGCAACCGCCAGCGGCACCGGGCACTGCCGCGCCGCTGCGGCCTTATTCAGGCTGCGGCGCAGACCTTCCAGCGCCGCGCAGCACTGCACCAGCCGCCGGGGATAATCCCCTGCCAGCACCGCATTGCAGGCATCCAGCGATTGCAAAATGAGGTAAGAGGGGCTGGTAGAACCGAACAGCGCCAGCGCGCCCCGCACGGCCGCTTCGTCCTGCACAGGGGCATCGTGCGCCAAATGCAGATACGCGCCGCCAGTAACCACCGGCAGAGTCTTGTGGGCAGAGTCGCAGCACATGGCCGCGCCCTGCGCGATGGGATGGCAGTTTTGCGGCAGAAAGCGCAGGTAGGCCCCGTGGGCGTTATCCACCAGCAGGGGCACGCCCTGCGCCCGGCAAACTGCCGCCAGCGCCGGGATATCCTGCACCCCGCCCAGATAATCCGGGCTGGTGACGTACACGCCAAAGGGGCTTATCCCCTGCTGCGCCAGCGTGTGCAAAGCCCCGGTCAGCGCTTCGGCTGTGACGGGGCAGCTGCACAGTGCACCCTCTGCCTGCGCAGACGGCCAGAGCCAGCGGATATCAAAATCCAGCAGTGCCGCCGCGTACAGCAGCGCCTTGTGGGCGTTGCGGGCAGCCAGCAGTACCGGGCGCCTGCCGTTATGCGGTGCACCTTGCAGTGCCAGAAACAGCATGGTGCGGATGCACTGGGACGAGCCCTCGGTGCTGTAATAGCTGTGCGCCGTGCCAAACAGCCGTGTGGCGTTGGCTTCGCTTTCGGCAATGATGCCCTCCGGCGCGTAAAGCTCGTCTGCGCCGCAGATCTCGGTGATATCCAGCGGCTCAAATCCCAGCAGGCTCTGCCCCTTGTGGCCAGGCATGTGCAGCCGAGCGGTGCCGGACTGTGCATAGCTGCGCACAAAATCCACGATGGGGGTGGTCATGCTCATTCGCAGGCTTCGCCGTCGGCACAGGCGTTGCAGGTGGAACCCAGCTCAATGGGCACCTCGATGCCCTTGGCAGCCAGCTCCTGATTCTCGGCGACCTTGATCATGATGGCGCACTCCATGCGCTTTTTGAACAGCTCGCAGCCGTACTCGTACACGCCGGTAATGCTGCCGGTGGCATGGTAGGAGTTGGCAGCGCAGCCGCCGGAGCAGTACAGCTTTGCCCAGCAGTCCTGACACTCCTTGCGGGCGTAGGCGTTGCAGTGCTTGAACTCGTCCCGCACGGCGGTATTGGTAACGCCCTTCCAGATATCGCCCAGCAGGTACTTGGGGTCGCCCACGAACTGGTGGCAGGGGTACAGGTCGCCCCAAGGGGTAACAGCCATGTACTCGGTGCCGGAGCCGCAGCCGGAGATGCGCTTATAGATGCAGGGGCCGCCGGTCAGGTCGATCATGTAGTGGTAGAAGGTAAAACCTCTGCCCTCGCGGTCGCGCTTGATCATCTCCTTGGCAAGGATCTCGTACTGCTCCTTCAGGATGGGCAGGTCGGCCTCGGTCAGGGCGCTGGGGTCGCTGGGGTCGCAGACCACCGGCTCCATGCTCAGCTCGGTAAAGCCAAGGTCTGCCATGTGGAAGATATCGTTGGTAAAGTCGGTGTTAAAGTGGGTATAGGTGCCGCGCATATAGTAGTTCTTGTCGCCGCGCTTCTTGACGAATTCCTGGAACTTGGGCACGATGCGGTCGTAGCTGCCGTTGCCTGCGCAGTCCACGCGGAACCGGTCGTTGACTTCCTTGCGGCCATCCAGACTCAGCACTACGTTGTGGCACTCCTTGTTGCAGAAGTCGATGACATCATCATCGATCAGCACGCCGTTGGTGGTCATGGTAAAGCGGAAGTTCTTGTTATGAATTTTCTCCTGCTCGCGGCAGTAAGCCACCAGCTTTTTGACCATATCAAAGTTCATCAGCGGCTCGCCGCCAAAGAAGTCCACTTCCAGATTGCGGCGGGTGCCGCTGTTCTCGATGAGGAAATCCATGGCGCGCTTGCCCACCTCAAAGCTCATCAGAGCGCGGTCGCCGTGGTAGCGCCCCTGCGAGGCAAAGCAGTAAGAGCAGCTCAGGTTGCAGCTATGGGCAACGTGCAGGCACAGCGCCTTGACCACAGTATTGCGGTTTTTGAAGTCGAAGGCCATGTCCTTATAGACATCCGGGCTCCACAGCTTGCCGTTTTCCTTCAGGCTGGTCACGTCGTCGATGCACTGGCGCAGATCCTCCTCGGTCACGTCCGGGCGGCTGCCGTACTTTGCCAGCATGGCGGCAACGATCTCGTCTGCGGTATGCTCCGGATACATGGCGATGACATCGTAGGCCACCTCGTCCACAACGTGCACCGAGCCGCTGCAGGTGTCCAGCACGATGTTATAACCGTTCAATTGATACTGATGTACCATTTTACACTCCATTCCAGATTACACAAAAAAATGCCGCCCGGCAAAGGCGGCATAAGGTTTGCAAAAATTACTTGTTGCTGTTCTCGCACTGCTGGTTAGCCACGCCGCAGGAGGTCTTGCAGGCGGACTGGCAGGAAGTCTGGCACTCGCCGCAGCCACCGGTCTTAACGCTCTTGGTCAGGTCACGAGTAGCAATAGTCTTGATACGCTCCATGATAGAAACCTCTCTAACTCTCAAAAATTTATCGCGCCGGACATAGTTCCGGTACGCTTTTATCTTGTAATAGGATATCACGCAGCGCGGCTTTTGTCAAGATTTTTTCGCTAAGCCTTTTCACCCTCCCATGGGCTGGTAGCGGGTAAGCACCGTATGCAGCCCCAGCTCCCGGGCGCGCGCCAGTAAGTACCGGTAGCGGCACAGCAGCGCCTGCCGCTCGTAGATGCGCTGCTCGATGAGGTCGGTATCCACCTCCATGTCAAACATCATCTCGTTACGCTTCAAACAGAACAGGCATTCCTTCAGTTCCTCTTCCAGTTCCGGGTGGTAGCGCTCGTGCTCGGTATCCCGCGGGACGCGGGGCGAAAGCAGGGTCTGGGCGTTTTGTGTGGTTCGTTCCGGCATAGGCATCCTCCTTCTGGTACTTTGCAAGGTTTTGTACCTTCCAGTATAGGCGGTGCGGTGCGCAGAACCTGCCGAAGCGTGGCAGCGCTCCGGCATAGATTATCCGGCGCTGCTGCGGCATTTTCCAAAAAAGTACAACTTTTTTCAAAAATATGCTTGACAACTCCGGGCTTTTCCCGTATAATAGCACACGTTGAGCGGCTCACCCCGCAAAACACAACAGAATATTGGGGATTTGCATAGTGGTAGTGCGGTAGACTCTGACTCTACTTGTGGGAGTTCGATTCTCTCATCCCCAACCAGAACAAGGCCATCTGAGGAAACTCGGGTGGCTTTTCTGTTTATATCATTCCGAACCACAGCCGCAAGGCCGTGACTCTTCAAACCCCCTGTGGGTCATAGGGAACTTTTGAAGAGTCACCCCTGCCGGGGAAACTCCCCCAGTCTGCTGCGCAGACAGCCCCCTCGGGGATGGGGCCTTTGGCATGGCGGGAAAGTTCCCGGTTTCGCCAGAGGCTCCCTCCCAGAGGGAGCTGGCAAAGCCGTCAGGCTTTGACTGAGGGAGTTTCCCTGCACACAAAAAACCGGGCAGCCCGCAGACTGCCCGGTTTTTGCTATACAGTTGACCTGCCCTGATAGGGCTTTCTTTTACAGAATGGTGATGCGGCCTGCGCCGTAGGGCTGCTCGTAGTTGAGCAGGTAGCCGGGGTATGCGGCCAGCGGGCTGTTGGTGCTGGACAGGTGCGGTAGGCCCGCAGCATCCACACCGTCAAAAATCATAGCGTAGGTAGACATCACCAGATAGTCCTCGGACACATAGTCCTTGATCAGCTCTGCGCCGTCAAACATGGCAAAGCCATCGCCCAGATTACGCAGGGTGTAGTTCATGCCGGCCAGTGCGTAGGTGGCGCCCGGGTCCAGCGGCAGATAGCTGCCGGAAGCCTTATCGTAGATCTTCACGTTCTGTACGCGCGGGGTGCCGGTGGCGCTGCCGATCCAGACATTCTTCTCATCGGTCTGCACGGTGTTGGGGATATCGGTGTGGATCTCGTAGGTAGCACCGGCCACCTGCAGGAAGCCGCCATTCTCCTTGCCGTCCTCGCCTGCAAAGCGAGCTGCAAACTCCAATGCGTCCTGGATCTGCTTGCCGGTGACCGACATCAGGCAGGCCACATTGCCAAAGGGGCTGATCTGCTTGCAGGTCTTGAAGGTCCAGTCGCCTGCGGGAACGTCAGCACGGATGCCGCCGCCGTTCATGATGGCCACATCACAGTGCAGCTTTTCCACCTCGTTGAAGTAGGTGTAGATGCCGTCTGCCACAAAGTCGCCGAGGTTGGTCTCGGCAGAACGGATGCGGCGCTTGCCGGTAGCGGGGTCAGAAATATAGAAATCGCTGTCGCCCACAGCGATTTTCTCGCCCAGCATATCGTCCACGGTATTCACCCAGCCGGTCTGCATAGCGGCAATATTGGCGTCCATGCCCTCGTGGGTGGGGATGAGCTTGGTGGTGATGGTGCCATCCGCAGCGATGGTCATCTCGCCTACGTTGGCAAAGTAAGAGCCGGTCTGGGTCAGGGTGACAGCCCTGCCGGAGGCGTCCTGCACCTGCTTGTTCTCCATTACAGTATGGGAGTGGCCGTCAATAAAGGCATCAAAGCCGCTGGTGTGGGCAATGACTTCCTCACTGGTCCACGGAGAGGAAGAGGGGTCCACGCCCAAATGCCCCAGACCGATGACCACATCTGCCAAGAACTTTGCCTTGTTGATGGCCCACTGCACGGCATCGTAGAGCTTTTTGCCATCCTCGCCGCCCTGAATGTCGTAGATGTACTTGCTCTGTGCCTTGTCCATAAAGTAGGCGGGGGTAGACTTTGTAAAGGTCTCGGGGGTGGTCACGCCCACAAAGGCGATGCGTCTGCCGCCGCGCACGAACACCTTGATGGAGGGCAGCACACGCAGCGTGGTGCGCAGGTCTACCCAGTTACAGGACAGGTACGGGAAGTTTGCTTCCTGCATGATGGCTTTGGCGCGGTCCATGCCGTAGTCGAACTCGTGGTTGCCGGGGGTGGCGACATCATAACCGGCAGCGTTCATCAGCTTGATAATGGAGGCACCCTCGTCCATGGATCCGTAGGCAGTGCCCTGCACATGGTCGCCTGCATCCACCAGCAGCACCTCCTTGCCGGCATTCTGATAGCTCTGCTTCAGGTCGGCAATGGCGGCGTAGGTCAGCTTGGGGCTCTGCTTATCGATGTAGGTATGGACATCGTTGGTGTACAGGATGGTGACGTCAGACTTATCACCAAACCAGCAGGCCGATGCGGCAGGCGCACCGATGGCCATGGATGCAGCGGCAGCGGTCACACCAGCAGCCTTTAAAAAGCTGCGACGGGAAATAAGTTGTTTCACAGGAAAACGACCTCCTTTTATTTTTGGCGTATCGCATTTGAGGCAGGCTCTTCCCTCCTGCCCTTTCAATAGCTCTAGCATAGCACAGAATGCCGCCGCAAACAAGCCAAAATCATTCTTTTATCACAAATTATTTTCACGTTCCGCTTTATTTTAACACATATTGTACCATTTTTACACAATTTCCATACAAAAAAAGACCTCCCCGTGCCCTGTCGCAGAGCAGCGGAGAGGTCTTTTTTAGGGGGTGTTGACCCGTTGCCGGGTCTATCGGAGGAGAAGGAAATATCAGATAGCGTTGTACTCCTTGAGGAACTTCTCAAGGTCGGTACCCTCGATCTTCTTCAGGGCTTCCTTCAAAGCCAGACGCGGGATTAGCGGCAGATCCATGTCGGTGATCTTCTTGCCGTCGCGCAGCTTCACGGTGGCATCGATCAGGGCGCGCACATCGTAGGTGCTGCCCCAGACCTCGGGCACGCCGCGGTCAATGTTCAGCAGGGTGTACACGGCCTCCATACCGGTGCGCATGGAGTACTCGGTGGTGAAGATGGTGTCGCGGGCGGTCTCGGCAAACTGGCCAAGGAAGGCAAAGTTCACAGCACCCTCGGGCACAACATCGGGACGGTCGCCCATGGCACGGGGCATGAAGAAGGCGTCGATATAGGGCATCATCACAGGCACGGTGTTGGCGCTGTGCTCTGCCAGTTCAGCGATCTGATCCTCGGGCACACCGATGTGGTACAGCCACTCCATGCAGATCTCACGGCCAGTACAGTCGCGCATGGGCTTCTTGACGTAATCGCCAGGCTTATCGCTGAACAGACCGTACACCCAGACGCACAGCTGGTTCTTGGGCTGATCCTTGAACTGCTGCTGACGGTTCAGTGTCCAGCTGAGCAGCCAGCTGGAGTCCTTGACGGTAACGATGCCGCCGGTGACAGTGTGGCCGCTGAAGGGGTCGCGCTTGCAGATCTTGCGGATATACTGGGGGATCTTGTCGTCCAGCGTGGTGATGGTGGCGCTCTCCCAGTTGCTCAGTTCCGGCTCGGAGCAGAACTTCTCCGGGTGACCAAAGGAGGGATCCTGTGCTGCGATCTTCTTCCACAGATCCCAGCCGTTGCCGGGCTGGATGGTGGGATCAAAGCCGGTGGCTTTATTCTGTGCACCAACGGTGCAGCTTTCCACGCAGCCGCCGTTGGTGATGAACAGCAGATCGTT
>CAKSZF010000006.1 GCA_934525405.1 uncultured Faecalibacterium sp. | reverse complement strand
CTAATAAAAACCACATATTCTTTCACTCCTTAAATACAAATAGGCCTGCGTTTTGTGTAACGCAGGCCTACTACACAATATCTATGCCCCGGCGGGCTGATAATAACATTTGATTGCTTATTTATGCTGTCTAACTAACTCAATCGCTTCTTTTCCAGTTATATGTTCAGGGGTCATTTCCAACACACATAACGGATTCCATTCCCGTTCAATCGCTTTGTTACGATTTTCTTCTGTATCATCAGGCGCATATTTAACTGCCAATTTTTCAATGGCTTCTCTTTTTTCTGCTTCATCGTGAAGAATGCGAATCGTTCCAAAAACAATGACACTTCTAAAATAAGTTGTGTATTCATCCGGTACTATTTGGTCTTTGTCAATTACGCAAAAAGAGGCTTTCGGATTTTTGACAATAGAGTCTAATTTGTGTCCGGCTTTGGCACCATGGAAATAAATTTTATGCCCATCATATACATAGCTAAGCGGAACCGCATAGGGATAATCATCATCACCTGATACAGCTAAAACTCCAGATGTTCCCTGATACAATACTTTTTGGGTATCTTCTTTTGAAAGAAGTTGCCTTTTCAGGCGCATTTCTCTAAACATAACAAATCCTCCCTGTGTATTTACTCTGACAAAACAGAGTTGCTTATGATTCTCTCTTAGTATAACATCCTATCCCCCAAAAGTCAATCATGTTTCGGTTCGTCTTGCTCCAACTCAATCACATCCAAAATTCCACAATTCAGGGCTTCGCAGATACGAACCAGCGTTTCCATGCTGATGTTTTTGCCTTTACCCATGTTGGCAATCATATTTGTGGTAAGACCGGCGGCAATCCGCAAGTCCTCTTTCCTCATATTGCGCTCAACCAGCGTATGCCAGAGAGGTTTATAGCTTATGTGCATTTATCCTCCTGCCTTTCTCCCGGTTACGGGGTTCCTGCTCCTATTATATCAAAGTTCTTGCTATTCCACAAACATTTCTTGACACAACCGCCGGTTCCGTCTGGATTGTGCTTTTCCTTTCTTTTCTTGATTACATCTACTTAGCCATAAGCTGCTTCATGCCCTGAGACTTGGAGCCGGGGTTGTCGTTACCATAACCTTCCAGCAGATTGATGGCACCCCAAACGCCGAGACCGGCACCGAGGGCAACAACGAGGGTCTGGAGGACTTCGATCGCACTGTTAAAAAATTCCATAGTCGTTTCTCCTTTATAAATGAAAGTTGTAGACCGTCCGTACACACCTGAAGCTGCATAATGAAGCCGCAAACTGCGGCGAGAGTGAGCTTGCTGGTGTACCTCTCTGGTCCGGGTAAAATAAAACCGTCTACCGGGTCAGGCAGGCGGGAGCGAATCAGCATCAATCACAAGAAATTCATCATTGGGATTGATTTTTTCTTTTCGGTTCAGATATTTTTCTATATCGAAGGTGTTTTTGGAGTCGTAGTCCGAGGTCAGCTTGTAGTTGGGGTGCTGGGTCAGATCGTACTTGTCAGAAAGAAACGGTCTGACACCACGCAACTGCAAAATACACTTGCCGCCGTCCAACACCGCCAGTTCGTCCCGGCTCAATAATTCGTGGCCCATCTTTTGGAACGTAGTGCCATAGCTGGGGCTGTTGCCACGGGTATCTGAGGTGTTGAAGGCGTCGATGGTCTCCTTGCCCAGCATTTCGGACAGGTCTTTCAGGGTGGTGGGTTCGGAGCCGCCCAGAAATATCTGGCTGTCCATGTTGCCCACGATGGTGTCCGCATTGTCCTTGTAGATGGCTTTCAACTGGCTTCTCGCCTGCAAAACAAGGCAGGCAGAGATTTCACGGCTGCGGATGGTCGCCACCAGCTTTTCCAGATTGGGAATCTGCCCGATATTGGCGCACTCGTCGATCAGGCACCGCACATGGATGGGCAGTTTGCCGCCGTACACATCATCCGCTTTGTCGCACAAAAGGTTGAAAAGCTGGGTGTAGACCATCGAAATCAGAAAATTGAAGGTGCTGTCCGTGTCCGACATGATGAGGAATAGCGCTGTTTTCTTATCGCCTAGCGTGTCCAGTTGCAGTTCATCGTACATGGTGAGGTCACGCAACTCTTGGATGTCGAAGGGCGCGAGCCGGGCACCGCAGGAAATGAGGATGGATTTTGCGGTCTTTCCGGCAGCTAATTTGTAGAGCTTGTATTGCCGCCCTGCAAAGCTGTTGGGTTTCTTTTTTGCCAGTTCTTCAAACAGCAAGTCCACCGGATTCTGGTATTCCTCGTCATCCTCCAGCACCTGCATGGTGTTCAGCATTTCCAGCAAGGTTGCGAAGTTTTGCTCCTCCACCGGGGCTTCATAATGCAGATAGGCGATAAGCGCAGTCAGCAAAAGACGTTCACTTTTTTCCCAGAAAGGGTCTCCGCCGGACCCTTCGCCCTTGGTGTTGGTCATCAGGGTCGTGACCAGTTTCAGAATGTCCTTTTCGCTGTGAACATAGGCGAAGGGGTTGTAGTGCATCGACTTTTTGAAGTTGATGGTGTTCAGGATCTTGACCTTGTAGCCGTTCTTCAACATTGCGTTGCCACATTCCAGCAAGATCGTACTTTTGGGGTCAGTGACTACATAGGAACTGTGCATTTGTAGCAAATTGGGCTTGAGCCAAAACCGGGTTTTGCCGCTGCCGGAGCCGCCCACCACCAGCACGTTTTTATTCCGGGCATTCTTGGGGTCCGGTGGGCGATTGCTCATCATCAGCCGTTCCGTTTTGGTCAGGATAATGTTGTCGGCAAACTTGGGAGCCATGAACGGCTCAATATCCTTGGGTGTGCCCCACCGGGCAGAGCCGTACTCCATGCCGTGCCGGTACTTTTTTGCATTTTTGCCACGCAGATAGACCGCCAGTCGTAACCCTGCACCGCAGCACAGACCCACCAGTAAATCAAGCGGATGCAGGCTGGGCAGAGGGCTTGCAAATGCCATCGGGAAGGTGCCCATCATGGACATGATCTTATCGCCCAGTTCCTTGCCCTCGGCAAGCCGCCACGCTTCGCCAAAGTTGGTTGCCACCAGTCCCAGCAGAAGATAGGGCAGATACAGTGCCAGCAGCTTTGTCAGCTTTTTCGTGGTCACAGTCCACGCTCCTGTTCCTTGTGCCGGACTTTGCCGGGGAGTTCTGCCGCCGCCTGCACCAGTTCCTGCAATCGTGCCAGTACCGAGGGGCGTTTGTCCTTGTTCAGCAGGGATGCCGAATATTCCTTGAAAGCCGAATGGAAGGCTTCTGCGTCCGGGGCTTTGAAAAAGACCAGATACCGGGGCGGCACCTCGGAGGTGTCCTTGCGGATGGCGTAGTCGATGCCGTACTTTTTGGCATAGCGTTCCAGCCCACGGATGCCGGTCTTGCTGATCTCCACGCTGGACACGCCCCGGTTTTGCCGCAGAAGGGTGCGGACGCTCTGCTTACCTTGGGATGCCTTGGACTGGTACAGCCGAAACGCCGCTTTAACTGCCCGCAGGACAGTCCGGGCAGACAGCTTGGTGGTGGAGATCATAATATTGAATGATTTCTGTTCGATTTCTTCCTGCACTGCCATCACCTCCCGTGCAGCAGTGTGATTTTAGCGGTCATGCTCTGCCGGGGGCTTAGTGCGGGGCTTTTCTGTGGGCGGTTCATCAGGCACCGGCAGCACCAGCAGGCGGTTGCCCAATTTGAGAAAGGCTTCTGGCTGATGGAAAAGCTGCTCATACTTCTGCGCCAGTTCCGGGGTCAGGGATGCAAAATCCTCCTCACCCAGCCCCACCACGAGAAAAGTCCCGGCAACGGCATCATACATTTCTCCGTTTTCATCCCGCAGGGCACGATTCAGGGGTAGACCCATGAGCTTGCCGTCATCGCTGTAGACGATGGCAACCGGGTCGGCAAAGGGATAGCTTGCGCCGATGGAGCCGCCCACAGCCTGCTGCAAGGCTTTCAGATTGTTATCAATCTCGACCTGCTGCGGATGCTGTCCCGGCGCAATTTTCAGCACCGACAAGGTGTTTTCTTCCATGTGAATCCTCCTTTCCATTCAGTCCGATTTCGCCGCTTAGTGCCGACTGCATCAGAGCCGCCACGAAGAAGCCGAAAAAGGCACCCGCTTCAAAAAAGGCGAAACCGATAAAAAAGTTCAGCATGGCACACCTCAGTCGATGCAGATGCAGGTCAGCTTCTGCCCATCTGCCATCAGGGTGGTGCTGTGACTTTCCAAATAGGTCTGAAAGCGATAAATGTCCTCCACTGTCAGGGATACGATGGCGCTGTGCCCATCGGTGCGGTAGAAGATGACCGGGCCGGTCAGGTACCGCTTGCCTGCCAGCTTGAGGACCTGCGCCGGATTGTAGCTGATAAACAGCGGCGCACCCTTCACGGAAATCAGGGCATCGTCCTCGTCAAAACAAGGCAGAACGGAAGGGGCATCCTCCTCCATGATAATGGTCAGCTCCATGTCCGGGCCGATAGCGGCAAGGTACACATCCCTGCCTGCTGCCTCGGTTAAACAGGATGCCGCCTGCTTCAGCATGGTCAGGATGTTCACATCCACCGTGATCTGCGGAGCATGGGGTGCGGAGTGAAAAGGAATCGTATTGTTCATAGGCGTTACCTCGTATAATAAAATAGTAGTATTTATAGACCGCTCTCCAGCGGAATGCTACAATAGTTTCAGGGTGCTGTGGATTGGTGAGGCGTTACTACCGCAAAGACGGTTTTTGGGAGGCTCCAACCACAGCTTCTTTGTTGAAATGTTAATCAGTTAGATACCGCCAGACGGTTTATTTAGAACGAGGTTACAAGAGCAAAGAAGTCTGTGGTCCTGAACAGCATCGAAATAAATACGCCGGAGGTATCAAAATGGTTTGTGTTGGAATTGACGTTGCCAAGGATAAGCACGACTGCTGTATTCTCGACTCGGACGGAACGATTCGTGCCGACTGCATTACCATCCCCAATAACATGGATGGCTTCAAGCAGTTGCTTCAGACGATTCGAGACTGTACCAAAAGGTCAGACAAAATAAAAGTAGGACTTGAGGCTACCGGGCATTATAGCTACAACATTCTTGGATTTCTTCTTGACAATGACCTGGCCGTCTATGTCATGAATCCTTTGCATACCAACCTGTACCGAAAAAGTCTCAGCCTTCGCAAAACCAAAACCGATCGTGTGGATGCAAGAACGATTGCAACTATGCTATTGTCCGATGTAGACCTCAAGTCCTACACGGATACAGCATACCACAACGAAGAGTTAAAGTCACTAACAAGATACCGATTCGATAAGGTTCGTGAAAGAGCCAAGCTGAAGCAGTCAGTGTCCAGACTGGTCACGATTCTGTTTCCAGAACTGGAGAAGCTCGTTCCCTCTCTCCATATTGCTTCGGTTTATGCGCTCCTCAGTGAATATCCCGGTGCAAAACAGATTTCAGAAATTCATCTCACCAAGCTGACAAACCTTCTTGTGACAGCATCCAAGGGTCGTTATGGCAAAGATAAGGCTATCCAGATTCGAGATGCTGCCAGAACTTCCATTGGTTCCGTTATGCCTGCTAAATCTCTGGAGCTGAAGCATACCATTAAACTCATTCGGGAACTCACCTCCGAGATTGATGAAATTGAAGTTTCTATTCAGAAAATCATGGATGAACTGAATCCACCGATTCTTTCTATTCCCGGTGTCGGTATCCAGTCAGCAGCCATGATTCTTGCTGAAATCGGTGATTTTTCCAACTTTGAATCTCCTGACAAAGTCCTTGCTTACGCTGGCTGCTCTCCATCTACATACCAGTCCGGAAAACTTACAAACTGTTACGCTCACATGGAGAAGCGTGGTTCGCGATATCTGCGATATGCCCTTTACAATGCGACCAAGTACGTCTGCTATTGGAATCCTGTCTTTGCTGAATACCTTGCCAAGAAACGTGCCGAAGGAAAGCATTACAATGTTGCCTTGTCCCATGCCACAAAGAAACTTGTACGGCTGATCTATGCTCTACAGAAGTCTGGAAAAGCATATCTTACAGCTGCCTGATTTTCTCCAGAGCCTGAGCTAACCCCAAGAACCACTTAGCTGGCGCAGCGAACCCTTGACAAACCGAAGCATTCAAATGCTATCCTGATTTTGCGAGGGCTGGCTGGGCTTGCTTTGCTGTTCTCTCCGTCGCCCTCGCTGTTCCAAGACCAGCATTTGAAGGCTGTTTGTCATGGGCAGCGAATGGTTGACGGATTTTTTCATTTTGGGGCTTGACTTTTAATAGTTAGTCTCCAAATTTTAGCAAATAAAAAAGACCCAATCGGGTCTTACGTTACGGTCAGCGCTCGTTGCGGCGCTGCTGCTTTTTCTGCCACGCATCCAGAAGCTGGATGATCTTCTCCTCCATCTGTTTGGGCGTGTAGCTGCGGGGAAAATACTTCCGCAGGGTCTCGTTTTTGATGGTCACGGTGTCTTTCTCGCTCTTTTTCTCCTGTCCCATCACATCAAAGGCTTTTTCGTAGCTGAACTCTCCCTGCTGTGCCATCTTTTTCAGTTGCTGCGCCTGGGATAAGGACGGCGCATTCTGGGTGTCCTCCATGGCTTCTAAAAAATCCCGCTGTTGGCTTTCGTCCAGATAGGACAGCTCCACAGCGGGATTAAAGGAAATTTTCTTTTCGTCTACCATGTCCAGCAGTTCGGGAACAAGGTTTGTCAGGCGGATGAAACGCTGGATTTGATTGCGGCTTTCACCAAGTTCTTCGGCCATGATTTGGTCGGAACGTTTTTGTGTCCCAATTTGGGACACATTTTCTTTTGACGGTCTACCGCTAGTTCTTCGCATGGCATCCAGTTTCATCTTGTACGCCAAGGCCCGTTCACTGGGCAGGATGTGTTCACGCTGAAGGTTGGAATCCACCATCAATATCACAGCAGCATCGTCCGACATCTGCCGCACAATGACCGGCAGGGTATCCAGCCCGGCAAGTTTAGCCGCATACTGGCGGCGGTGCCCGGAGATGATCTCGTAGCCGTCACCGTCCGGGCGAGGGCGGGCAATCAGCGGAGCCAGCACACCGTACTGTGCGATACTCTCCACCGTCCGGGTCATGGCTTCATCGTCCAGCACCTTGAAAGGGTGGTTGGTGAAGGGGTGCAGCGCATCAATGGGAATCTGCTGTACCTGCTCCCGCTGTTCCTCCTGTCGGTTTTCCTCGGTGGAAAACAGGTCATCTAGCCCTTTCAGAGCTAAGTTTCCGCTGTCGATCGGCATCCGCCAGCACCTCCTTTGCAAGAGATTGGTAGGCTTCTGCCACCTTGCCTTTGGGGTCATGCTGGAAAATGCTCTTGCCTGCCGCACTGGTTTCTGCCGCACGGACCGACCGTGGGATAGTCTGCTCAAACACCTTCAGGTGCTTTCCGTATGCCTGCCGGATCAGATTGCTGATCTGCTTTCCGTAGTTGGTGCGGCTGTCGGTCATGGTCAGCAGAATACCCTCGATTTTCAGTTTCGGATTGATCTGCCGCCGGACTTTCTGCACCGTCTGCAAAAGCTGCTCCAGACCTTTAGCCGAAAGGTACTGCGCCTGAACCGGAATCAGGGCAGCGTCTGCCACCGCCAATGCGTTGATGGTGAGCATCCCCAGCGAGGGCATACAGTCCAGCAGAATAAAATCGTACTCCCGTTTGGCACTGTCCAGCACCTGCTTCAGCATCTTTTCCCGGTTCATGCTGTTTACCAAAGCCACTTCCAGACCTGCCAGTTCGATGTTTGCCGGAATCAGGTCTACTCCCTCTGCGTGGTGCAGAATGCCCTCGCCGGGCTGGATGGGCTGGTCGTTCATAGCTTTTGCCATCAGGGTAGAAAGGGTGGTGGGCAGTTCGTCCGGCTGCTGCCAGCCCATGCTAATGGTAAGTGACCCCTGTGGATCAGTGTCCACCAACAGGACTTTCTTGCCCTCCATTGCCAGCCCAATGCCCAGATTCTCACAGGTGGTGCTTTTCCCCACACCACCTTTTTGATTGGTGACTGCAATAATCGTAGCTTTCTTTGCGATAACATCACCCCGCTTTCGGTGAACCGCGCGCAAAGTCGTGGTTCGTCTTGTTCTGATAGTAGAGGTTCATGGTGGTGGGCGCATTGTAGAGCATCGCCAGCAGATACTGCTTCATGTTCCGCACCGGGGCGGTGTTCTCTGCCAGAGATTCCAGCACGAAACGGATGTGGTCAGCGTTCAGCTTTTTCAGCCGACTGCGTACCACCTCGGTGGGCTTATCATCTCCGGCAATCCGCAACATCTTGCGTTTGGTGGAACAGGTATCCACAAGCAAGTCTACGATCTGGTAGATGGTGTCCTCATCGTCCGGGCAGAGCCGGAGCAGGAGGTCCACCTCCAAAGACTGATAAAAATAATCCTCAAGCTGCTCCCGGATGCCCCCGGAATAGATAGGGTCAGGATCGTTCCACTCTGTCTTATTCTTATCAGTCTTATTTGCTTGCGGTTTTGGCTGCTCCAGAATTGCGCTTTCGGCAGCACCAGAATTGCTGTTTGGGCAATTCTGTACTTGCGCTTTTGGCAAGCCAGAGGAAAAGTCCTTGACGTAGATCAGGCTGGGTCTGCCCAGACCACGGCGTTTACGCTCGATGAGGTCGATGTCCTCCAGTTCCCGGAACAGCTTGACCGCCTTGTGCTCGGCGCAGCAGAGGGATTCCTGTACTTCCCGGACGGTGTAGATGATATACACCCGCCCTTGCTCGTCCAGCCAGCCGTTCTTTGCAGACAGGCTCATGCGGTCCATCAGAATGCCGTACAGTGTCCGGGCATCGGTGGAGAGCTGCCGAAAACGGTGGTCTTGGAACAGTGCTTTCGGGATGCGAAAGTAGGAGAACAACTCGACCGTCTGACCATAGAAGTAGTCCAGCATCATTTGGTGTGGCCTCGGATTTTCAACTGTATGGGTGCGTTCATGTGGAAAACCTCCTTCCCGATTTCTACAAAAGAAAAAGCTCACCTTCCTTTTTTGAAAGTGAGCCATGTAAAGCCAAAATGGTAACAGTAAGTGTCGAGTTTCGTAGGTGAAAATTTTCACCTACCGTTTCACCTACAAAGAGCCGTTTTAGAGACAAAAAGACACCAAAAGTTACGTCAAAGTACACAAAGGCACTTTCATGGAATTATCAAATAGCCATAAAATTTCACAAGAAAAACGGGATTTCAAAATTAGCGACGTTCTCATAACCGCTTGGTCGCGGGTTCAAGTCCTGCCTGGCCCACCAAAAAAGCACGAAGGTTTCGGCCTTCGTGCTTCTTTTTTGCTCATTCGTACAGTTCCTTGCTCATCTGGTTGCGAATCTCTTTGCGCCGCTTGTCATAGACCTGCGTGTAGATTGCAAGGGTGGTACTGGGCTGTGCGTACTTGGAGCCTTTCTTCTCCAAATTCTTCTGCCAGCTTGCACCCATCAGCTTTTTTCTGGATTTCCACTGTTCGTGATAGGATGCTTGCGACTGTGATGATATTGCCTTAGCGTAACCGCAGTATCAATCATTTTTTGCCATTTTTCGCATTGCAATCAAAGCCGCTAACATAATTAAAGGAAATATGCATCCCGTCAACAAACCTACCTGAAGATTATCTCCTGCCTGCTGTGAAAAATATCCCACCATGCTCGGGCCAAAAGCACCACCCATATCTCCAGCTACAGCCAACAGTGCAAACAAGGCTGTACCTCCTTTTGGAATCCTCGGTACAGTAATGCTGATACTTCCGGGCCACATAATACCAACTGAGAAGCCACATAAGATACATCCAATCAACCCCAAAATCGGCATTGCAGATAGACCAGCCAAAAGATAGCTCAATACACAAAGAACTCCCGATACCAGCATAAACTTTGTCAAATCTATCTTTTCACCAAATTTGCCGTACAGCACACGGGCAATGCCCATTGTGATTGCAAACAAGCACGGACCCGCCAAATCACCAACGGATTTGGCTAATCCTAATGCGGATTCGGCAAAAGCTGATGCCCACTGAGCCATTGCCATTTCAGAAGCTCCAGCGCAAATCATTAGGATAATTGCAACTCCAAAAATAGGCGTCTTCAGCAATTGACGCAACGACATTCTCTGACTGTCCTCTACCAAATGCTCAATAGGGCAGGTGGCAAAATTGTAAATATTGTACAAAGGAATCATTGCCCACAAACAGGCTAAAATCCTCCATTTGTCAATACCAAAAACGGAAAAGAAAATTGTAGAAAGTAAAATCACGCCCACACTGCCCCAGCAGTAAAAGGAATGAAGTAGACTCATCACTTTTTCCTTATGGTCAAAGGGACAGGCTTCCACAATAGGGCTGCACAACACCTCAACAAGACCACTTCCGAGTGCATAAAAAAACACTCCAATCAGTATTCCGACATACGGAGATATTATATTGGGCAAAACCGCAAGTCCGATCAACCCCAGACCTGCAAACAGCTGAGAAGTCACGATGGATTTTCGGTATCCGATAGAATCCACATATTTTGCACAAATTAAATCTACGCTTAATTGTGTTACATAGAATGCTGCGGGAATTAAGGCAATCTGTCCCAGTGAGATGTTGAAATCTGAATGAAACGCCAAAAAAAGCAATGGTGCAAAATTAGCTGCGATTGCCTGTGTGATAAATCCGAGATAACAGGCTCTTAATGTTTTTTTATAGTTCTTCATAGCACAAAGCTCTCCTTTCAAACTACATCGAATGATATCATGCTTTTGTTTGGACAGCAATGGACTTTACCACGTTTTTATTGTATAATATCACAATACAAAGGAGGGTGGCATCATTGGCAGACACCAGCGAATTAAAAATCATTACAGATGAAACTCTCATGGAAAAAAGAACCCACGGGCAATCAGCGTTTCCGTTTCAATACTATCTGGAAGATATCTGGGACTTCGACTTCCATACAATCGGTTGGCATTGGCATCAGGAACTTGAATTTATATATGTGCAAAGCGGTGAAGTGCAATGTTATATCGGAAAAGATAATTTCTTGTTACCAGCAGGCAGCGGTTTATTTATCAACACGAAAATCATTCATCAATTAACAGCAAAACAAACCACATTGATTCCAAATATTGTTTTTTCCCCTTTGCTGTTGGCTTCAGAGGAGAGTTTGATATACCAGCAATATATTAAGCCAGTGCTTACTTCAGATATTGACTTTTTGGTTTTTGAGCCGTATACCCTGTGGCATAAAGAGATACTTTCTTTACTAAATCAGATATTTGAGACGCAGAAACAAGCAAATTTTAGGGAGCTAACAACCATGCGATTGTTGGCAACCATTTGGGAGTTGCTGTACGGAAATATGGAATCCATGTTTCTACAAAGACAAACCGTTAAAAGAAACAGCGATACGTCTCGCCTTCAAATGATGATGAGTTTTATTCATAGTCATTATGCCGACCAGATCCAACTTGATGGCATCGCAGATGTTGCCCATGTAAGTAAGAACACTTGTATGCAAATATTCAAAAATGGTATCCGTCAATCTCCTATTTCTTATTTGATACAATACAGGCTGAAAAAAGCCGCAAAACTACTGGCAACCACGGAAATGAAGGTTATAACCATATCAGAACAATGCGGCTTTCACGATGCGCCTTATTTTTGCCGTAAATTTAAAGAGGTTTACGGGATTTCTCCTATTGAATACAGAAAAAACAACCTCTAAATTTACATATCGACAGCAAAGTTTATCGCTCCCCAAATTATGCTTGTCATACTCATTCTGCGATACTATTATGAATAAGCCATTTCATGCAAAACAATTTCTTCTGCCCGGTTATGGATGTTATTACATCATTGTACCCATTCCATTTGACAGGTACGCTTTAATACCTCTGTCACGCCCTCGGTAGCTTTCATCTGTTCCATGATAGGAGAACAACTCGCCCGACTGACCATAGAAGTAGTCCAGCGTCATTTGGTGTGCCCTCGGATTTTCAACTGTGAGTGCTTGTTCATGTGGAAAACCTCCTCCCTGATTTCTGCAAAAGGAAAAGCTCACCTTCAATTTTGAAAGTGAGCTATGTAAATCAAAAATGGTAACAGTAGGTGTCGAGTTTCGTAGGTGAAAATTTTCACCTACCGTTTCACCTACAAAGAGCCGTTTTAGAGACTAAAAGACACCAAAAGTTACGTCAAAGTACACAAAGGCACTTTCATAGAATTATCAGATAGTCATAAAATTTCACAAGAAAAACGGAATTTCAAAATTAGCGACGTTCTCATAACCGCTTGGTCGCGGGTTCAAGTCCTGCCTGGCCCACTAATCAGTTCGTACCCGAACCCTATTCTTTACGAAAAAGGGTTCGGGTATGTTTTTGTTTATCGGAAGAAAGAATATTCGAAATGGTAAGCGGAAACGAACAGCAGCAGAATATCAACATGAGACGGCATCCTACTTTTTGCTTTTCAGAGAAATTTGATTTATTTGCGAAAATTTCAATTTACATATTGAAGCCAATTGCTCTTTATGTTACAATTATTATGGATGATTATAAAATCTTCAGGTAACAATATGGAGGTGAATCCATGGCTACTACGCCAAGTAACGGAAAACTGATCTATCATATGACGTCTATAGATAATTTACCTTCAATTCTAAAGTTTGGTTTGCTCCCTCGTAAATATCTGTTGCAAAACCATAACGTACAGTTTACCGATATTGCTGATCCAGAGATTTTAAGCAAACGCGAACGATATAAAAAAGCCCTTTCACAATATGTTTTATTTCATTTTTTTGCACGAAATCCATTTGATTGCGCGGTGTGTAAAAAATATGGATCGAAAAACATGGTGATCATCGCTGTACGAAGAAACATTTGTGAACGCAATAATTACCAAATCATTCCATCGCATCCATTAGATAGTGACACGCCGGATATTTATTCTTATGCAGAAGGCTTTACGAAAGTTCGATGGAATATCTTAGACGATATAGAACACCGTAATTATCAAAATGCAGAAATCCGAAAAGCGTGCATGGCTGAGTGTATCGTAAAGGATCGTGTTCCGGTATCTGATTTTGCATATATTTATGTTTATAGCGAAGAAGCAAAAAGAAAAATCTTGAAAATGGAAAATTTTGCCGTTATTGAGGATAAGATACAAGTCACACCCGGTATGTTTTCCAAAGAGCAATAACATAAGTTAATTGGAGGTGATTTAAGTGTTTTTCTATACAACAGGAGATTTGCTCCAGTCTGATGCTGAAGCTCTTGTCAACACAGTAAACTGTGAAGGTTATATGGGAAAGGGAATCGCCTATCAATTCAAACTTAAATTTCCAAACAATAACAAAGACTATGTCAAGGCGTGTAAAAATGGCACACTCCGTCCCGGAAAACTTCATGTTTATGAAGAAAGCGGTAAAATCATTATCAATTTTCCAACTAAAGATAAATGGCGTGAAAAATCCCGGATAGAATATATTGAAGATGGGCTGGATTCACTTGTCTCACTGATAAAAGAACTTAATATAAAGAGTATTGCTATCCCACCATTGGGAAGTGGTAACGGTGGTCTCGTTTGGAATGATGTTAAGCAAGTTCTGGCTCAAAAACTAGAGGATACTGCAAAACAGGTGACGATTTATATTTATGAGCCCTCTCGAAACTTTGCAACAACGCCAACACAAGAACCGAAACTAAGTACCTCAGCACTCGTGTTAATGGAATTAAAAGGTCATTTGAAAAAGTTCAATAGTCTTCGTCTGCAAAAAGCGGCTTATTTTATGGATTTATTTTCTTCCAAGAAATATTTTCGATTTGTTGCCCATAAATACGGTCCTTATGATTACTCCATTGATATAATCAGTAAAGGGATTCGTGAATTTCAACAATTTCATGGAACATCTTCTACAAAAGAGGCCGAAAAAATTTTATTTAATAAACTTACGAGTGAGTCGGTAAATAATACTTTACAAGCTTTGCTTCCTTGGATTGTAAAGTCTTGCGATTTTGTGAACTCTATTGAAACCGATCATGAATTAGAATGTTTGGCAACAATTTGTTTTCTGATCGAAAATTCTGGCGGGCTGACGACAGATAAGATCGTTTCCGGATTTAAGAACTGGTCTGAGGAAAAGGCAAAAAGGTTTACTGAACAGGAAATTATCGAAGGAATCCAAAAACTGTATATGCTCGGAATTGTTGAAAAAAATCTTGTAGGTTATAATCTTGCTGCATAAGGCCCATGCAGTGTGCATTCGAGCGGGTCCCCATGTCAAAGATTACAGATATGAACACGAGAAAGTTCCCCAACGAAAACTTCCTCGTGTTCTTTTGGTTTATATAATAAGCCTGCTTATCGCACTAGAAGTCTTTATAGACAAGATTCATAGGAATCCACCTTTTTGACGCGGTTTGATGCTTGTCGCCAGTTTTCGCTACTACCTGTTAAATCGAAACACCCAGTTTCCGATGCGCTCCCTGTCCATACCAAACACATGGGTGCTTTCCCGGTTCGTTTTGTTTTCTCGTTTTAGTTCTAAATTTTGTTTTCGTACTCACGCTTCTATATATATATGGCAAAACCTCCCCGTGCGGTTCCATTATCCACCACGGGGAGGTTCTGAGTCTATTGTTTACTTTTTACGGACCTTTTCAATAGATGGCATACTATTGAAAAGCAGGAACTCGTTCATTCCATCGTATTTCCAATCACCAGTCAGAAAAGTTATATTCCATATCTTTTCGCTTTATAGTTACTATCCAAATCCTAAATAACACTTATAAAACGAAGTAAAATATAGATTACTCCGGATGCAGAAACAAAAACTGTAAGGATGGAAAAAATCTCTGTATAGGTATATCTTTTATTGATGACACCTTTTTCTCTTCTATTATTTTCATTCGTCATCTCGTCACTTTTTTCTATAAGACGATATTCCGATTCTATACCCTTCTCAAGCGCTTTGATTCGCTCCTCACAGCAATGGATCAAATCACTGTTACGTCGATCAAGTTTATGAAAGCAGAATGAAATCACAATCATAAAACCAGCAACGAAATACTCCGCAAACGCAAGCCGGGTCTCAAGTTGGAGCAACGCAAACAAACCACCATAAAGAACGATACTTACGGTGATATAAAAATTAACCATCTGCATTCGCTGCCGACTATGAAGATCGAAATATTTCCAGTAAAAATCCAAGAGTGTCTTTTTATCCAGCCCATCTTTACACGGCGGAACGTTTTCTGCTATTGTACTCATTATATTAAATTTCTTTTTACCTACATAAACATCGCCAGATGTATGCCTTGAACTATCACTTCGAGGATTCCGTGTTCTCGCACTCGTAATACATATTCAGAAGCTTAATTTTCTCATATGCCAAAACAACATGATACTCCGGCATCTGCGCGAGATCTCGAAGATGAATAATCCAGTTGGAATAATCGATAGGAAGGTTTATGCTATAACTTTGATACTTTATTTTTTCATCACAAACCATTTCATAGGGTAACAGAAGTGCATACGCAAATTCATTGGCTAAAAACTCCCGCTGCTTTACAAACGCGTATAAACCCGGGCAGGCTTCTTCAATATAAAGAAGTCCTATCGGGTTTACAGTACGGAGAACAAAATGCCCCAACTCGTGTGCAATTCCAAATCTTTTAGACGTTTCATCCAAATCTTTTTGAACAAAAATCGTTCCAGCAATTGAACCCGCATTTGGACCAATCATTTTTTCCCGCATTTGCATACGCGCGATAGCAGATTTTCCCAGTTCCTTCTGTCGTTCCGACAGGATAAATTCATCTTCATTCTGAAAATCACGTTCAACAACTTCAAATCCTAACTTTTCTGCAATTTTCCGAACTGGAATTGGGAACACGCGCTCCTCTTCTGTAAGAAAATAATCTAAAATGGCTTTCGCACGATCATAAATTTTTTGGGTAAGTTTCTGATTATTAAATAGATCCTGCACCAACTTTTTGTTTTCTTCTGCATAGGCAAGTGCCACATCACGGTCCTCACCACCAGACTTTTGAATCAGGGAAACAAACCTTGCCTCATCCGTAGGCTGATTTTTTTCTTCATCGAGCAGTCTTCTGAGCTCATCATCGCCGAAAGTACGATATATCATAATTCTATCTCCTAAAATTTCATCGCGGACAGCTTTATTCTAGCACTCACATTGCTCAAAAAAAGTCACTTTCCCGACTCTCCGAAGTTCGCACATCTTCGATTGCTTTCAATTGCGCTTGCAGCGGCGACGGGCTGGACGCAATCAGTGCACGAAGATAGAATTCTATCTGTCTCAGATACGCATGCTCCAGGATCTCATTGGAAGAAGGCGGAGTGCACAAATCATATCTGCGATCATTCAGCAATGTAGTACTGCCCGGATCTTTATTCCAGACATTTTCTTTCCACCATTTTAAGATGGACTCAATAAAGATGTCATCAAATTCTTTTTCTGCCATCTGTCGGACATAGGCAACACCATCAATAACTTTTTGAAGTTCGTGTTGAAATTCTTTCCCACCATGATAAAATTCAAACGACATATCCAAGCCATCAATCGATCGAATCTGAACATCGTCTTCCGGGAAATAGTTAAACAGCCTTAGGATGATCGTATTTTCAAAACGTTCAATATCCTCCAAAAGAGAAATATCAGACCATTTGTGTGAATTATTTGATGGTTCTAACTCGCTATCCGTCAACAAGCCCTCGTAAGCCTGCTGCAAACTATTCAGAAGTTCTTTTGGATCGCTATCCTGATAAAACCTGGCATCCTGCAGCTGGTAGGGAATTTCATGATTGTTTTCCAGGAAAAGCTTCTGAACCATCCGAATACGAGATAAAAGGTCAGGATTTTCATCTTTGAACAATCCGATCTGCTTTGTAGTCTGTTTACAGATGTTCTGAATATAAGATGTTTCTTTGGGAAGGAAACTCTGATTCTCGCTTTCACTGCTGTAAGATTCCTGTACAGACTGAAAAACCTCATAAATTGTATGCAGCTTTACCGTTCCTGACTCTAATTTCTTTGGCTGAAGCGGCTCAACTGCCTGTGATAAGGAGCTCCGAAATGCCGTCAGCATACGATGTTTTTTGTTTTCGTACGAAAAGCAGCCTCTCGTTACCAGAACAATATTAGTGCTGGTACTTTCCTTGATGTTTAATACAGAAAGACCATCCAGGGTCAAGGTCTGCATCCGCTCAACACCATAGTCATCATACGCCTGATGCATCCGCTCCAGAAGACAGTTGATCATCCGGGAATCCATAAAGACTGCGGGCTTTGCCGAGGTCGAAAGGATGTTCAGCCGGTTCATTCCAGTCCGATCTGATGCCAGCGCAATGCTGGGGATACTATGAACCATCCAACGGGTTACCAAATTCTCCCAGAGTTGGTCTGCACCTTCATTGCGGCGTCGGCCAGCAGTATTCTCCCGCCGTGAGGGACTGACGTCCCATGCACGAATCATATTCTGGATGAATATCTCACACCATACATCCAGTCTGCGGTGAAGCTTATCACATGCCTCCTCATTTGTCGGCACTTCGTTCAACAGATTCCATGCTTCCGAGGAAATCTCTACCAACATATGCCGCCATTTTGCAGCCGAAGTAGGTCGAGTGGAAAATACAGCAAAATGGTTGTCCGGTTTTATAATATCTGCAATATTCCGCCATTTTATAGCAGACATCGCATTCCATGTAACGGTAGGAATCTCCGCATATTCATGCCAGAGCTGCAGCGTATCACTCATGGCACATTCCTTATCGGAAAAGGAAGAAAGACTCGTATCTATTGCATTCAAAAGTTGATCGATCTCATCGTCAAGAAACGCCCACATGCAGTGCTTCTTCGCGTTCTTTTTCAAGCAGCCGTCAGCACTTTCATTTCCTGTCTGGCCAACCTCAAAGAGCGCCATTGCGCACAAGAATGCCTGCTGTTGAAGTGCAAACGCCGCATCCTGAAACTCGTGAAGATTGCTTTTCTGCGATTTTGGAAGCGCTTTCTGAAGATCGACCACTTTTTCCATCATCGTCTTCATAAAAACAACCGAGAAATCATCTGGCTGTTCCAGGAAGATCTGTTCAATTTGTGCGCGCAATGCATCCCAACAATCTTTTGGAATATCCTTCAGCAGTTCTTTCAAAAAGTCGTCGTTAAGAAGCTTCGGTGTTTGATTCAGATACTTCGGCAGAAAATCCTTCAAATTTCTGCCATCCTCGTCCACAATAAGTGAATCAGAATATTTTCTAAGTTTATACACCAGCACCGCTTTGGCAAAGTTATCCAGGTCTTCTGCCTGAAGTTTTTTCTCGACTGCCGCAAGTGACTGCTCGAGTTGCAAGTCCGATTTTTTATCGGTAGGCATGAACTGTTTATAACAACTCAAAATTGCAGTGATAATATTCTGTTTATTATTTTCAACCTTGCGAAGCCGCTCCTGACTGATGGTACACAGAACCATTCGCAACGTTTCCAGCAGCAACGGAATAATATTTTCGCGAAGATAATCTCCACCATCTAACGACAGCCCATCACGGTTCATCTGCAAATATTTATTGCAGTTATCGCTTTTTATATCAATTTCTTGAATAAAAGTATCTTCAACCCATGAATCCGAACAGCTACAAACAAACAGTCCCTTGATAAAGAGCTTGGTTGTACGATTCACGCTTTTCGGTTTGGTCGTCAGCTGCAAAAGATTCTGTCGGTAAGTAAGATTATGAACGCGCTGAGAACTACAAGTAAAAAACGTCTGCGCTTTTTGGCTCCAGATATGCAGCTTGCATTCCTTCGTATTGAGCATGTAGGCACTTCCGTCTTCAAGGACCCCGCAAAAAACATCTTCTTTGGGCGAAATCGTATAAAGCCAGCAGGCCAGCATATCCGATGGACTGACCTGCGGAAGTACAGAGCCATCTCCCAAATGTACAACCTTTTCCGGATCTGGATGGTTACGCTTTTGAGGTGCAAACAACTGCCCTCTGAGAGGATCCAATGAAGCACTCAGAGGATGACGGAATACACAAATCGGAAAAAGCATCTCTCCCAGGAACCCATCGATTGCATGATCCAGCTGCAACAGCAGCTCAACAGAACGGCGCAGACTCCGGATATTCTTATAGTCCGAACGATAAGGATCAATACCAGCCCATCCGTCCATGTTGGACGAATGAGATTCCTTAAAAGACTCGCTGATAAATACGGAAAACTTACTGCCATACGGAATTGCGATGCCATTTTTATCCAAGCCATTGCAGGGCGTCACATTAATATAGCCATCCCGCGCTGTTCGCGAATAAAACGCCAATGTATAGCACTCGCCGCTGCGGGTTTTTGTCGTGCATCGGAACTGGTCACATACTAAAAACAGCGACTGCAGACCAACACCAAAATGCCCTGTTGGACGAAGCCAAGCGGGCATTTTCAAAACTTTATCTTTTTGCCGTTCATGGCTTGTGCCAACTTTTGAAATCGCTTCAAGATCCTGTTTGGAGATTCCGATACCATAGTCCTGAACTTCCAGCAAAACACCAAAGGTATATTTTTCTTGAAGTTCCGTCAGATTCTCCAAGTCTTTGCTTGTCACATCTGAAAGATCAAAAGATCCGTTGCGGCGTTTCTTTTTGATCCAAAGATGAATGTAAATAGGATAACGCTTCACACTGAGGATCTCATCCGCTCTTCGGGGAGTTATCTTTGAAGGCTGCTCCGCTCCTGGCAGAGAAAAATAGTCTTCCCAGTATTGAAGTTTCGTTGCATCACATGCATTTTGAATCATTTCACGTAAAAATGTGAAAGGATTATTATAGATACGTGAGCCCTGAAGAAGTGAAAACGCTTTTTCCTGCGAGATAGCAAAACGCATTGTGACCATCTCAGCCGGAATCGGGATTCCTGCCAGTCGAATGGGATTCAGAACAATATTAGGCAGACTCCCCTGAAAATCTGCTGGAGCGATCTGGTTCCAATGGTAATTGCAGTTTTTCAGGAAACGCTTCAGCCAATCAATCTCGTTACAGAGAACCCGAAGTGCCTCAGGCGATTCACAATCAGCTGATATCAAAATCTGTTTCGGCGAGATCTCGAGCGTCCGGATAGAGCGATGTTTGTTGATATGAAAAATCGTTGCCGCCGTGATAAATTCGTCCCCGCAGAATTCGTCCATAAAAGGATGAAAACGGTCATTGTCGAGATCCAAGCCATCGCCAAGGATCAGCAGCGCAGCAATAAAACGAGGATGATACCGATCCTGTGCATAACCTCCATCCTGTTCGGGGCATTCATCCAGAAGTGTAAACTGGGCATCGCCATGCAGCCGAGCACAAACAGCCGCCTGATAGAAAATGCGCATTGGAATTTGTGTCAACTCAAATCCCTTTTGCAGCTTGCTGTTGCTCTGCATCTGTTCTTTGACCTTTTTCTCCGCAAGTTCTGCATGAAACCGCCGCTGTTGTTCTCCCAGCAAAAGGGTGATCGAATCAAACACCTTCAATTTACGCTCATATAATTGCGTCAGACGCTTGTTCCGGTCACTTTCGTCCAATGGTTCACCCATCTTGTAGCAGGTCACCTGCAGCTCTGCGGCAGCATTCTGCAATGATGCATCTGGCGAATTTTTTAGTTCCTCAATCATTTCACGGAACCGATCACTTTTGATAATCGTCTGTCGATCCGTGCAGGTGATCACCATGCCAATATCATGCAAATAAACTGTAACAAGAATCACAAAACAATCTGTTGCTGAAAGCTTGTGCAGCTCAAATTCTCCTAGCAAACATTCAATATTATGTAATATCGCCTGGCAATGGGTTTCATTATGCAAGCTATATGCCGGAAAAGATGCAAGCGTATATCCAAGCATCTGCGAAAGCCAACGCTTCAACTGTCTCCATGAATCCAGCAAAATCTTGTGACGTTCAGTCGCATCCGGATGCATAGCATACGCTTCCAACTGCCGTTCAATCGTCCATGGCATATTGACATTATTAGGTGCCGGTTCATGAAAAAGTTCTACGCGGTAAGTTTCATTATCCATTTACATAAACCTCCTCAACCGTCATCTTCTACAAGATGAATGCAGCAAAAGTGACAAACCCCACCTTATTAGATAACAATGCCACAAAATGATGATACCACAAAAGAGATTAAAAAAAAATAGTTTTTGTCAAGAAACCGAGGCTCTTAACGAAAATTGTCGACTCACTTTACAGGATTTATCAAATTATCCTGGATTTACCAAATATGTTTATGCGTTTAACGGTCATTTTCACTATGCATTTTTAAAAGTCTTTTTTGCAACCTCGGCTTTTTAACTATGAGTGGGTGTCCATGTGCAAAACCTCCTTGTCTGATTTTTGCAAAAGGAAAAGCTCACCTTCCTTTTTTGAAAGTGAGCTATGTAAAAGCAAAACGGTAACAGTAAGTGTCGAGTTTCGTACCCAAAAATTCTTGGGTACGGTTTTGGGTACAAAGAGCCGTTTTAGAGACAAAAAGATACCAAAAGCTACGTCAAAGTACACAAAGACACTTTTATGAAATTATCAGATAGTCACAAGATTTCACAAGAAAAACGGAATTTCAAAATTAGCGACGTTCTCATAACCGCTTGGTCGCGGGTTCAAGTCCTGCCTGGCCCATACGAAAAAAGACACCCTTTCGGGTGTCTTTTTGTATTTCAGGGTCTTTTACTCCCCATCCTCTGCGGGCAGCTGGTTCCACAGGCGGTAGTAGACCCCCTGCTTTTCCAGCAGCTGAGCGTGGGTGCCCTGCTCCACGATGCCCTCCTCGCCCAGCACAAGGATGCGGTCATAGTCCTTGATGGTGGTCAGGCGGTGGGCGATGGTCAGGGTGGTGCGGCCATGGGCCAGCTTTTCAAGGCTCTGTCCCACAAGGATCTCGCTCTCGTTGTCCAGTGCGCTGGTGGCTTCGTCCAGAATCAGAATGGGCGGGTTCTTCAGGAACACCCGCGCAATGGCGATGCGCTGCTTCTGTCCGCCGGACAGCTTGACGCCGCGCTCGCCCACATAGGTGTCGTAGCCGTCCTTCAGCGCAAGGATGAACTTTTCCGCGCCCGCCAGACGGGCGGCGGCTTCGATCTCCTGCCGGGTAGCGCCGGGCTTGCCGTAGGCGATGTTCTGCGCCACCGTGCCGCTGAACAGGTACACGTCCTGCTGCACGATGCCGATATCCTGCCGCAGGCTCTTCAGGGTAACGCGGCGGATGTCCTGTCCATCAATGAGGATGCGGCCGCTGGTCACCTCATAAAAGCGGGGGATCAGGTTGCACAGGGTAGTTTTGCCGCCGCCGGAGGCACCCACCAGCGCCAGACGCTCCCCCGCGCGGATGTCCAGGCTGACGTCGTGCAGCACCTTGTTGTGGTCGTCCGGGTACTCAAAGCACACCTTCTCAAACCGGATCTCGCCGGGGCCAGGCTTCAGGGGCACGGCGTCCGGGGCGTCCTTGATAGCCACCGGGGTGTCCATGATCTCGGCAAAGCGCTCGATGCCGGTCATGCCGCGCTGGAACTGCTCGGCAAACTCCACGATGCGGCGGATGGTGGCGATGAGGGTGGTGACGTAGAGCATATAGGCCACAAGGTCGCCGGCGGTGATCTTGCCGTACACCAGTGACAGACCGCCCGCCAGAATGACCACCAGATACATCAGGCCGTCAAACAGGCGGGTGGAGGTGTTGAAGGCGCCCATGGCGTAGTAGCCAAGGGTCTTGATCTGCTCAAAGGCGCGGTTGCCCTTGGCGAACTTTTCCCGCTCCTCGTCCTCGGCGGCAAAAGCCTTGACCACGCCCTGTCCCAGCAGACTGTCCTCGATGGTGGAGTTCAGTTCGCCGATCTGAACGCGCTGCTGGCGGAACCGCGCCCGCAGACGGCCGTTCAGGTACACCGACACCACGCCCATCAGCGGCACACAGGCAAACACTGCCAAGGTCAGCGGGATGCTGGCACGGCACAGGATAACAAAGGACGCCACGATCTTGATGCCCGCGATGAAAAATTCCTCCGGGCAGTGGTGGGCGAACTCGGTCACATCGAACAGGTCGTTGGTGATGCGCCCCATGATGGTGCCCACCTTGGTATTGTTGTAGTAGGTGTGATCCAGCTGCAAAAGATGGTCAAAGGCATCCCGGCGCATATCCGTTTCGATATGCACGCCCATGATGTGGCCGATGCTGGACATATAGTAGCTGGCTGCGCCGTCGATGATGCGCAGCACAAAGTAGAGCGCCGCCAGCTTCAGCACGATGCCCGCCGTCAGGGTGATGCCCACCCCCATGGCGGAGTTGGTGATGATGCTCATGATCTTGGGCAGCACGATATCGCACAGGGTGGTCAGTGCTGCGCAGAACAGGTCAAGGCACAGCACCATCTTATAGTTTGCCAGATACGGCAGAAAACGCCGGATCAGCGCACCGCTGCTTGCGTGGTGCGCCCCGGGGTCGTTGGTCTTGGTTTTCGGCATGGTTCCTCCGTTTTTATCGTTACTTTTTACTATAATCCCGCTCGCCGTAGATGGCGGTGCCGATGCGCACAAGGGTAGCGCCCTCCCGGATGGCGTTCTCAAAATCGCCGCTCATGCCCATGGAAAGGGTCTGCATCTCCACGTTGTGGTAGCCCCGCTCCCCTGCCCGGACGAACAGCTGATACACCTGCGCCAGATACCGGCGGTTCTGGGCATCGTCGTCGTTCACGGGCGGGATCGCCATCAGACCCTTGACCCGGATATGCTGTTGTGCAGCGGCGGTGTCCAGCAGCGGCCAGAGCAGCTCCGGCGCAGCGCCGGTCTTGCTCTCCTCCCCGCCGATGTTCACCTCCAGCAAAATATCCTGCACAATGCCGGCCTTGGCGGCCTCCTTCTCAATGGCAAGCAGCAGATGCTCGCTGTCTACGCTTTGGATCAGGCTTGCCCGCCCCAGCACCTTTTTGATCTTATTGGTCTGCAAGTGGCCGATAAAATGGCTGGGCTTACCGCAGTAGGCCCCCGCATCGTAGTTTGCGCACAGCTCCTGCACATGGTTTTCGCCAAACACATCAATGGGCAAAGCCGCACTGGCTGCAATGGTCTGCGCCGTGCGGGTCTTGCAGGCGGCGCACAGCTGCACCGCTGCCGGATCGCGTCCGGCTTCCCGGGCGGCGGCTGCCATCTTTTCCCGGATCTCAGCCACCGCCTGCCGCATCTCTTCCAATGTTTTTTCTGCCATGTGGCTCAATCCTCCTCGGTATAGCGGGCGCGCTCGCCGCCGATCAGCTTCGGGCGGGTGTAGGCACACAGAATGTTTGCTTCGCCGATCTTATTAAGGCTCAGCCGCACCGGCACCGCCACCCGCTTCAGGTGCATCCCGATCAGGGTGCCGCCGATATCCATGCCCGCGTTGGCGCGAATCTCCTCCACCGCCACCGGGTCTTTGAAGTTTTTCCAGCAGGTAGTGGCCCAGCTGCCGCCCGCATGGGGACGGGGCACGACGCACACCTCCTCCCAGCCGTATTTTTCTGCGGCTTCCCGCTCAAGGATGATGGCGCGGTTCAGGTGCTCACAGCACTGGGCTGCCAGCCAGATGCCTTTTTCCGCCAGCACCGGCGCAGCGCCCGCGTACAGCGCCCGGGCGGCTTCTATGCTGGAATCCTTGCCGATGTGACCGCCCACCATCTCACTGGAAGAGCAGCCCACCACGAGCACATCTCCCTTTTTCAGCTTTGCCGCAGCCACCAGCTCGGTCATAGCCTGCCGTGCCTCGGCCTCGATCTGTTTTGCAAATGCTTCGGTCATACAAAAACACCTCGCTTATCGGTTTGCAGCCAGCAGGCTGTCCGCCCCTGCCGCACCGAAATATACTTTACTTTCCACCGGACATACCGCCGCGCAGCTGTCCTGTGCAAGGCCGGTAAAGGTCTGCTCCCAAGCCCCGGTGGCAAGGCTCACTGCTTCGGCACAGGGGGCGTCTGCCGTGCATCGGAACAGCCGCTCCTGCGTATTCTGCCCCGCTCGCAGGGCAATGCCCCGCAGCAGGGTGCTGTCCGCGTTCTTTTCCAGCCAGCTGCTGCGCGCCCAGCGGTAGCTGATGTACAGCGTGCCGTCCGTGTCCACAGCCAGCGCACCGGGATAGCCCGGCAGACCGGCAAAGGCGGCGGTGCAGCCCCGTCCCCCGGCGGTCAGCTCCCGGGCAGCGGCATCCACCGCCCAGATGCAGCGGCTGCCGAGGTCTGAGACATACAGGGTGCTGCCGTCCGGGCTGAGCGCCAGACCCGCAGCACCTGCCACCCCGCCCAGCACCTTTTCCACCGTGCGGGCGGCGGGGTCATACACATATACACAGCCGGTGGCGGTGTGCGCCAGCAGCTCGGTGCGCAGAGTGCTTTCCAGCCCGTTTTCCGCGCCTGCCGCCGCTGCCACTGCAAAGTACACCTTGCCCGCCGGGCTTACCTCCACAGCAGATACCGCCCCCAGCGGCGCACCGTCCAGCTGGGTGACCACCTGCTCCACCGCTGCACCCCAGCTGTCATGCTTGGCGCGGCACAAGATACCTCCGGCGGTAGTCAGCTGGGTCAGCCACACATCCCCGGCGGCATCAAAGGCAAAGCCGGTCAGCTCGCCTTCCACGCTCAGGATGGCGGCAGCGTGCCCGCCATCGGTGCGCACAAGGTCGCTGGTGCGCTTTTTCAGCGCAGCGCCGTTCCACGCGGCGGCATACAAAAGGCCGTCCTTGGCGCGGATGCAGTCCACGCCCTGATACTCCCCCAGCTCCAGCCGGGTCTTGCGGTCGGTGGAAACAGCCGTCTGCATCGCGCCCGTCTCCTGCCGGAGGTCGGGGGCTTTATAAGCCTGCGGCGGGGTTGCGATGGGGCGGAAGCCCAGCGCGTACACCAGCACCAGCAAAATGCCCACCCCGAACACCGTGCTGGCGGTGCGGAACCGCTTGAGCATGGCGTCCCGTTCGGCGGCCATCTGGGCGGCATACTCTGCCCGGCGGCGCGCCGCCATGGCGTTGGCGCGGTTGGCGCGGCGCATCCACCGGTCCACGAACAACGCCACCCGCGGCCCAACCGTGAGGGACGCAATGGCCAGTATGAGCAAAAATTCGATCAGTCCGATTCGCATAGGAGCTATTCCTTTTCTTCCTTCGTCCGGCGGGGCCGGTGTGCGCCCGCCTTATCGTTAAAGTATAGCATTCCTGCGCAAAAAGGGCAAGCGGGGCAAAAAAGAACTGCCGCACAGGATCGTGCAGCAGCTCTTCATACCTTATCTTGTCTCGATCGGCCGGGTGGTCTGCTCCCCGCTGCGGGTCACAAGGGAACCGGCGGGCACCTTGCCCCGGATAATGCAGCCCGCACCGATGACGCAGTTATCGCCGATGTTCGCGCCCTTGAGCAGCACCACATCCGAGGCGATCCAGCAGTTGCGTCCCACGGTGATGCAGCCCGCAGCGCATTCCCGGATGACTCCCTCCTCCCGGCTGAAGCGGTGGTTATTATCAAAGATCTTCACCCCAGAGCCGAAAAGGGTGTTCTCGCCGATGGTTATCTTTCCAAGGCAGCTGATGACCGCGCCGTCGTTGAAGTAGACCCCGCTGCCGATGTTCAGTCTGCCATATCCGTCTGTAGTAATGGACACCCGCCCGTCGCTCTCCACCCGGTCGCCCAGCGTCACCCGGGAGCCACTGTTCAGCCGCAGCCGGAGTTCCCTGTCCAGCAGGATGCAGCGGCCAAATTGCAGCCCACGGCAGCTGAACCATTTTTTCCATTGCAGACGGCAGCGGTTATGCAGGCTGCGGCGCAGCTCCCGCAGCTTGCGGGGCGAACACTGCCGCAGCCACATAAACCAACGCCCGACTTTGGTGCACTTGAGGCGCTTGCGCCAGCGGTTTGCCTTGTCGTTGCTGTTCCAGCTGCCGCTGTAATAGTGGATTCCGAAGGTGCGCGGCGTCCGGTGCATCCGCTCGGTCACATAGTCAAAGGGCGAAAAGCAGTCGGTGGGCAGCACCAGAAAGCCGTCCAGCTCCTGCTGCTCGTTTTTCTGCTGCAAACCGGCCTTGGTAAACAGCGGGGTATCCCGCTGGGTACAAGCACGCAGGTCCGGCTCTCCGGTCTCCTGAATAAAGGCGGCATTGCGGTAGCCTGCCAGCATTTTGCCGATCATCTCGCAGCCCGGCTCTGCGCCCACGCCGGAGCCGGTGTTCACCAGCAATGTGCGTCCGTAGGGCGAGGGCGCACTGTACTCCATGCCGATAAAGCCCTTGTACTCCAGCAGCTCGTCCAGCGGGCGCACCAGTTCCACGTCCGTGTCCAGATAGATGCCGCCGTACTCGTACAGCACCGCCAGCCGCACATAGTCCGATACAAAGGCATATTTCTTTGCCGCATACGCCTGCTGTGCGTAGCGGTTTGTGCTGATATCAAAGTTCTGCTCGTTCCACGCCATGATCTTGTAATCCGGGCAGTATTTCTTCCAGCTTTCCATACATTTCCGGTTCTCCGGGCTGATGGGCCCGCCGCCGAACCAGCAGTAATGGATGATCTTGGGGATACTCATGACTGCTCCTCCTTTTTCATCGCAAATACCCCAGTCTTTACGACTTTATTTTACAAAAACGCCCGTTTTCTTGTCAAGTTCCCCAGTGCCTTTTTCTGCGCTTTCCCGCAAAAAGATTGCCGCCCTGCCGCCCTGTGTGGTATACTGGGTGCAGACGGCTTTGTTTTTCCAAACCATTCACTTAAAATTCACAGCTTTTTCCAATTCTTGCATTAAAATAAAGTTGTATATTGATATATGATAGGAGGAGTCTTGTTTTATGGCAAAGATCCTGATCGTTGACGATGAGCCCCGCATCCGGGAGCTGATCCACGAGCATCTGCAATATTCCGGGTATATCTGCGAGGAAGCCGGGGACGGCTCTGCGGCGCTGGCACAGCTGTCCGGCGGCGGGTTTGATCTGGTGATCCTGGACCTGATGATGCCCTTTATGGACGGCATGACCTGCCTGCGGGAGATGCGTGCCCGCCACATCAACACTCCGGTCATCATCCTGACTGCCCGGGGCGAGGAATACGACAAGCTGGCCGGGCTGGAAAGCGGCGCAGACGACTATGTGGTAAAACCCTTCTCCCCCCGGGAGCTGGTGGCGCGGGTGCGCGCGGTGCTGAACCGCACCATGCCCCGCCCCACTGAGGCCGCCGACACCATGACCTTTGGCGAGCTGACCATCGACACTGCCAGCCATACCGTGCGGGTGTCCGGTGAAGAAGTTGCTCTGACCCCCAAGGAATTTGACCTGCTGGTATTTCTGGCCTCCAACAAGGGCATTGCCCTGAGCCGGGAAAAAATCTTGCAGAAGGTGTGGAACTACGACTACTTCGGCGAGGACCGCACCGTGGACACCCATGTAAAGATGCTGCGCGGCCATCTGGGCAAATGCCGCAGCTACATTGCTACGGTATGGGGCATCGGCTATAAGTTCGACCCCGATGCCGCCCGTTGACTGAAGGAGCGTGCGGAGCATGCGGCAAACCACCAAAGCACGGCATACCCTTGGCATCCGCGGGCAGCTGATGTGGTTTTTGTGCTTCATCTGCCTGTTTCTGCTGGGGCTGTTCTGGCTGCTGTCCACCCAGCTGCTGGAGCCTTTGTACACCAAGCACATCGAGACCCAGCTCACCAATCAGGCTGACAGCATCGTGGAGCGGCTGGACGATGCCATTGCCGAGGGCAAGGTGCTGTCCAGCTGGTCTTTTGGGCAGCTTGCGGTCAACGGTGATTTTTTTGATAAGCTCACGCTGGAACTGTACACCAAAGGCTCTTTGAACAGCTTCTGCGTGGATATCTCGGACACCACCCTGCACACCATTTATAAGATCGAGAACCAGTCCTTCTGCAACCTGCACGGCACCTATCTTTCGGACTCTGCCAACAACGATAAGATCATTGCCACTGCCCTTGCCATGCGGCGCAAGTGCCGCAGTGTGGGCAACTTTGTGCAGACGCTCAACCCGCCCCGGCTCTCCGGCTCGGCGCAGCTATTGGTAGGGCGCATTACCGCCGACGGCAGCTATACCGTGCTGGTGACCACCAGCCTTGTGCACGTTACCGAGGCCGGCAAGGTACTCAGCACCCTGCTGCCGCTGGCGGCGGCGCTGATCTTCGGCTTTGCCATGTCGGCGGCGTGGCTGTTCAGCGAGTGGTTCACAAAGCCGCTGCGCCAGCTTTCCAGCGCCGCGCGGCAGATGGCGCTGGGCAACTACGCCGTACAGGTGGACAACCGCCGCAACGATGAGCTTGGCGACCTTGCCCGGGACTTCAACCACATGGCCGAGGAGGTGCAGCACGCGGTGCAGATGCAGCGCGACCTGCTGGCCAACGTCTCCCACGACCTGCGCACCCCGCTGACCCTTATCAAGGGTTACGCCGAGACGGTGCGCGATTTGACCGGTGACGATAAGGCGCACCGGGACGAGCAGATGAATATCATCGTGGACGAGGCCGACCGCCTGACCGCGCTGGTTTCCAGCGTGATGGAGCTGAGCAAGGTGACCAGCGGCACCTACAAGTGCGAGCGGGTGCACTTTGACATGGGGCAGCTGTGCGATGAAGTAAGCGAGCGCTACGACGCCGTCTGCGCCCAGAACGGCTGGCAATTGCAGCTGGAACTGCCGGAAGAGGAGCTGCCGGTCTACGCCGACCCGGACATGATGCAGCGTGCCCTGCACAACCTGCTGGGCAACGCCATGCACCACATCGGCAAGGACGGCATCTTTATACTGCGCGCTTTCCGCTGCTCTGAGGGCGTGCGGGTAGAGGTGGAGGATCACGGCCCGGGCATTGCCGCCACCGACCTGCCCTATATCTTTGACCGGTACTACCGCTCCCGCTCGGACGCAGGCAAGCAGGGCACCGGTCTGGGGCTTTCCATCACCAAGGCCATCTTCCAGCAGCACAGTTTCCGCTTTGGCGTACAAAGCACCGTAGGCAAGGGCACCACCTTCTGGTTCGTCATGAGCGATCTGCCCTATGTAGACGACTTTGAAAGCTAGTGAAGTCCCCCTGTGATACAGAAAAAGCACCGGCAGTTTTCCTGATTTTCCAATCGGGAAGCTGCCGGTGCTTTTATTATGTTCCGCTCTCTGCTGTATGGTAGATGCCAAAGGTGTTGTCCGGGGCGGGCATCTCCACCCGGGAGGCGCGGTCGTTCACTGCCCACATCATCGCGCCCATGGCGCCCAGCACCACCAGAATGATGAGCCATTTTACTGCATTGGGTAACTTTTTCATTCTGTTATCCTTTCCGTAGTTTCCATGCGGCACTTCTGCCGGGCAGTGCGCAGCAGCGCAGCGGCTTCAGCCGCCGAAAGCGCCTGCACCCACCCGGGGCGCTCCCCTGCGCCTGCGCCGGCGCTGCCTGCCTCGGCAAAGCCGGCCAGCGCCGTGTCGGTGCGGTCGTTCCAGCCGGCAAAGCCTTCCGGTGCAATATGCGCCCCAAGGCGGCAGTCCAGCACCGCCGTTTTGCCGGTAGGACGCCACGGTCTGCCCAGATACACGCTGCCCGCCGGGCAGTCCGAGACAAAATCGCAGTCCCAGAACACAAAGCCCAGCCCATCCGCCGCGCCGGAAGGTGCGGTGACCCAGCTGTGCGCAAGGCCGTTGTCCACCGTGCGCAGGGTGCAGTGCTCAAACAGGGCGTCTGCCCCGCCAAAGATAAAATCAATGTCCCCGGCGATCTCGCAGGCGTGGTAATACTGCGCACTTGCCCGGCGGGGTGCCAGCCCGCGCGGGCCCAGAAACCCGTCCTTCTCCCGCTCTTTCTCCGGCAGAGGGGCGCAAAACAGGGTATCCTGATTGCCCAGCAGCCGCACACGGCTGAACGCCGCCCGGGCACTGTCCACATAGGCTGCGATGGCCTGCCCTGCTTTTGCACCGGGGCCGGCATCGTTCTCGATGGTCATATCCTCCACCCGCAGCTTTTCGCCGCTGAAAAAGGCGGTGTAGCTGCGGAAGGTGTGGGTGGGACGCCCGTCCGGGTGCGGCAGCTTGCCGCCGTCGTTCCATACCAGCCGGGTGGCATCCATGCCCGCGCCTGCAAGGGTGATATCCTTTTTCTCACAAACCAGCTTTTCCCGGTAAATACCCGGCGCGATGCGGATGACCGCAGGGCAGTCGTAGGGCACCGCCAGCACCGCCTCAGAAATGGTGGTAAACTGTCCACTGCCGTCGGGTGCAACGTTGATGGTAAGCATAAGCCGCCTCCTGCGCCCGGCACTGCCGGGCAAAAAAATATGCTTCCAGTATACCCCTCCTTCCCGCAAATTGCAACGGAAACTCTGCCGCCGTTACCCGCTCTTTTCCAGCCGGAGCACGGCGGCGGTGATATCGTCCGGGCGGCCGGTCTTTTGTGCGCGGATGCGGGCAGTCTCCACCAGCGTTTCGGCCAGCTTTTCCGGTGCGTCCCCTGCCGCCGCCGAAAGCTCCACCTGCTTTGCCACCCAGCCCGCGCCGTCCACCAGTAAGCCGTCCGATACCAGCACCGCGTAGTCCCCGGCGGTCAGGTGCACCACCCGGCTCTGCCCGTTCACCCCGCCCAGCACCCCCATGGGCAGGGTGGCTTCACCCACAGCCCGCACCCGCCCGCCGTGCACCAGAAACCCCGGGGCGGCTCCGGCCTTGAACAGCCGCGCCGTGCCGGTGTATAAGTCCACGCTGATGAGGTCCAGCGTTGCGCCGCTCTCGTCCTCGCTTTTCAGCGCCAGCGCCACGTTCACCAGCCGCGCCGCCAGCTCGGCGGTAAAGCCCGCCTTGAGCAGCCGGGCGGTCAGCTCTGCCGCCAGATTGCCGTCCACCGCCGCCGGGCGTCCGGTGCCCATGCCGTCACATAAGATCATCTGCGCCGCCGTAGGGCTGCAAAATTGCTGCACTGCATCGCCGGAAACCTCGCCCCGGGCGGCAGCGCTTGCCGCGCCGAACACCGCCCGCAGCGCCGGTCTTTCGCTGAACAGCAGGGTGGTCATGCCCTTGCAGGAAAGCACCTGCGGCACCTCCAGTGTGCGGCGGCAGATATGCCCCACCTCCCCCGCCAGCGCTGCCAGCTCCTGCGGGGTGAACCGGGTGCGCGGCAACGTGACGGCGGCATGGGTGCGGCCAAGGTCGTCCAGCGTGACGGCGCACTCCTGCGGCGGGGCCCCCAGCCCGGTGAAGAACTCCGCCACCCGGCTGGATTTATAGGGTTCCGGGTCGCCGGGGCGTCCCAGCTGCTCGCTGAGCACCCCCAGCGCCTCGGCTACGGCGCTGTACTGCTCGGTCAGGGCGGTGCGCATGGCCTCGGAATGGATGCGCGCCTCCTTGCGGCTGCGGTACAGCGCAAAGCTGCGCCCCGCCGCCGCGCACAGCGCCGCCGGGTGGATGCAGCGGGACAATTCCCCGGGCAATTGCGCGGTCTCCACACTGCCACTGCCTTCCAGCAGCGGGCGCAGTGCTTCCATGCCCGCCATGGTGGCGGTGTATTCCTGCTTCCAGCAGGTCTCCCGCCGCCCGCAGTTAAAACAAAGAGTATCATGTACATTGTCTATGACCCAGCGGAAGCCCTCCCGCCGCCGAGGCAGCCCCTCGTAGACCGCGTTCACCGTCTCCGCTAGCGAGGAAAGGCTCTGCGCCACGGCTTCCAGCCGGGTGGATGCCGCCGCACTGCGGGCGGGCGCGGGGGCGTTTTCCCCGCTCTGTGAGGGTTCCGCCACCGGAGCCAGCCAGCCGCCGGGCAGCAGGCAGACCACCGCCATGCCGCCGCAGGCGCTGAACAGCAGCCCAAAAGCATTTCCGGGCGGCTGCACGCAGAGCACCCCGGATACGCACCCGCCCGCATAGGCGGCAAGGGTCTCCACCCGCCGTCCGGGTGCCAGCACCGCCGCCGCTGCCGTGGCACAGCCAAGCCCCGCTGCCGCCGGGGCAAGGGCAGGGTCTGCGGCGCAAAGGGCTGCCCCCAGTATCGCGCTGCCGCTCAGGGCGGCAAACTTCTGCGCCCGGCAGCAGAGTGCCAGCTCTGCGGCGGCACACGCCAATACCCCGGGCGAAAACCACCCCCACCGCACACTGCCCAGCGCCGCCGCCACGGCTGCGCCCACCAGCAGCGTACCCATGCCCGGGCGCTCCGGGGCAAATCTGCGCAGCCCGAAGCCGATGCCCGCCGCAAGCAGGGCGTCCGCCGCGCTGTACAGCAAAAGGTCTGCCCCGCCGCTGCTGCCCAGCGCAAAGCACAGCGCCATGCCGGTCAGAGTGCCGCAGCCCGCCAGCGCGGCGGGCATAAACTTTTGCGGCAGCAGCCAGCGGGCTGCCACGGCAGCGCCCAGCGCACACAGCTGACACAGGCTGCGCAGCGAGAGCGCACCCAGCCCGTGCAGCAGCAGCCCCAGCGCCGCCCCTGCTGCGCAGGGCGCAAAACAATCCTCTGCCAGCCCAAGGGTCAGCCCCAGCCCAAAGGGCATCAGCGCCCCGTACAGCACCGCCCAGCCGCCGGCAAAGCCGATGCCCACCGCTGCCAGCCGCCGCGCCGCCGGGCGCAGCATCGCCCGTGCCGCCAAGGGCGAAGGCTGCAAGCACCGCCCGTCCGAAGATAAAACACCCATCCGCTCTGTCATAAAAATCCCCCGCTTTCCGGCGGGGAATTTTGTTCTGTTCCCCGCACTGTCTGCATATACTGTAACGCGGGGCAGCGGCAGTTTTTGGCGCGGTGCATAGAACCGCCCCAAACCCGCCCAAAGACGCAAAAAAGCCCTGCGGCCGTCATTTTGCCGCAGGGCTTTGGGGGTATTTTGTAAAACTTAACCGTTCAGCTTTGCAAGGGCATCCTGCACGCGCTGCAGGGTCTTTTCGCGGCCCATCATGCAGGCAAGGTCGGTGCCGCCGCCGGGGGTGCGCTGCTTGCCGGAAAGGGCAATGCCCAGCGGGTAGAGCAGCCAGCCGTTCTTTTTGCCCAGCTCCTCTGCCTTTGCCTTGCAGGCATCAAACACGGCATCGCGGTTCGCAAAATCCAGCGCCTCGTCGCTCAGCACCGGCAGCAGGGCTTCCAGTGCTTCCTTGGCAGTTTCCGGGGTGGTCTTTTGCTTTTTGTTGGCATACAGGCTCACGTCATACTCCGGCATGGCGTCAAAGAAATCCAGCTGCTCGGGGATCTCGCCCAGCACCTCGCACCGGGGCTGCAGGTTTGCGCACAGCAGCTTTTTGTCGATGGCGCTGTGCACGGCGCTGTCGATCCACGGCTCGGCCTTTTTCTGGAACTCCTCGGGGCTGAGGCGGCGGATATACTCCGCATTGATGGCGCGCAGCTTGAGGGGGTCGAAGATGGCGGGAGACTTGGAAATGCCGTCCGGCGACCAGATCTTGACCAGCTCCGGCAGGGAGAAGATCTCCTGCTCGGCATACTCGCCGCGGGGGCTCCAGCCCAGCAGGCAGATATAGTTCAGCACCGCCTCGGTCAGGTAGCCCTTTGCCACCAGATCCTGATAGCTTGCATCGCCGTTGCGCTTGGACAGCTTATTCTGTGCGTCCTTCATCACCGGCGGGCAGTGGATATAGGTGGGGATGTCCCAGCCAAAGGCCTGATACAGCAGGTTATACTTGGGGGTGGAGGACAGATACTCGCTGCCGCGGATGACGTGGGTAATGCCCATCAGGTGGTCGTCCACAACGTTAGCAAAGTTGTAGGTGGGCATCCCGTCGGTCTTGATGAGGATCTGGTCGTCCATCTCGCTGTTGTTCACCTCGATGTGGCCGTACACCACATCGTCAAAGCCGGTCACGCCCTCGCGGGGGATCTTCTGGCGGATGACGTAAGGCTCGCCTGCGGCAAGGCGCTTTTCCACTTCCTCCTTGGGCAGCTCGCGGCAGCAGCCGTCGTAGTGGGTCATCTCACCGGCAGCACGCTGCTCGGCGTGCAGAGCTTCCAGCCGCTCCTCGGTGCAGAAGCAGTAATAGGCCTTGCCCTCTGCCACCAGCTGCTCGGCGTACTGCTTGAACATGCCCATGCGCTCGCTCTGCACATAGGGGCCCACGGGGCCGCCGATATCCGGGCCCTCGTCCCACAGAAGGCCGGTCTCCCGCAGGGTGTTGTAGATGACATCCACAGCGCCCTCCACATAGCGGCCCTGATCGGTATCCTCGATGCGCAGGATGAAGGTGCCATCCTCGTGCTTTGCCATCAGGTAGGTGTACAGGGCAGTACGCAGGTTGCCAACGTGCATATAACCCGTAGGCGACGGTGCAAAACGGGTGCGGACTTTATTGCTCGGCATAGAAAAACGCTCCTTTATTCTCATGCAAAAAATTTGCGGATAGCTATGTTTTATTGTACTTATTCTGCGCAGTTTTGTCAATGCGGGATAATATCATGTCTTCACAGCGCAGCTCTTCTTTTTGTTCGCAGTATGCTATACTTAACTCCACTACTCGGTGTTTGCAGAATTGAAAGTTATAGATATTATATGGACAGAGCAAACTGTTTCCATATTGTATTAAAAATCTCAATAAAACAAAGAGTCGATCTTGACAAAGGACATCTTTTGTATAATAAGAAAAATTATTTCTGTTTTATTGACAAAAATAGTAAAATGATATATAATCCTTAATAGGAATTATTCCTAATAAGAAGAACAGATGACAAACAGAAGAAATACTATTCAGAAAGACCTCGTGCGAAATGCTGTATATGAGACGAAAAGGCATATCGCAGCAAATGAAGTGTATGTCCTTTGTGCAAGCATCCGGCATCAGATTTTGAAAAAGTAGTGAAGAAAACGGAGGTAAAAGAAATGGCAGCAAACAAATACGCGGGAACACAGACAGAGAAAAATTTACAGGAAGCATTTGCAGGGGAGTCTGAGGCAAGAAATAAGTATACCTATTTTGCTTCTGTGGCAAAGAAGGAAGGCTACGAACAGATGGCAGCCTTGTTTTTAAAGACCGCAGAGAATGAAAAAGAACACGCAAAGATGTGGTTCAAGGAATTGGCAGGCATTGGAGATACAAAAGAAAATTTAGCGGCAGCTGCAGAAGGCGAGAACTACGAGTGGACAGATATGTATGAAGGTTTTGCTAAAACAGCTGAGGAAGAAGGTTTTCCTGTGCTTGCAGCAAAATTCAGAGCTGTAGGAGCGATCGAGAAGCATCACGAGGAGAGATATCGTGCACTTCTTAAAAATATTGAAACTGCACAGGTGTTTGAAAAGAGCGAGGTCAAGGTTTGGGAATGCCGTAACTGTGGACATATTGTGGTAGGAACAAAAGCACCTGCGGTATGCCCGGTATGTAATCATCCGCAGAGCTATTTTGAAGTGCACGCAGAGAATTATTAAGAAATCAGCGGAAAAGCCCCTGCATCCAAAAACGGATGCAGGGGCTTTCGCTTTGTTTACTTCAGGATGTCATACACCCATGCAAAAGGGGCTGCTGCATCAAATGCTGTGCAGCAGCCCTTTTGCGTAATATTATTCTCCGTCCTTCGGGTCATCCAGATGCTCGCGCCGTTTGCGTGTTAGAGCGACGCACAGTTGCAGCAATGCAAAGCACAGGATGCCGGTAAAAACACCGGCAAAAACAGCACCGATCCAGTATCCATAGGAAAAACCGCAGATCAGCGTAACCGCCACCGCAGCCACCAGAGAATACACGGCATTGGCCGGGGCCTTATCCGAAAGGTGGCGATCCCACAGACCATTGCGCAGACACGCGACAACCATATAAATGCAGCCGATCATGAATACGACCCACTCTCCGGCGGCCTTGTCCGCAGCCCCGAACACCGTCTGCACGATCCACGCCGCCAGAAGGCTGCCCCACAGCAGCCAGAAGCCATGGCTTTCAATTTTGCGCATGGTCTGCTCCTGCATCTCGTCCAACTGGTTTTTCTTGCTGTATAGTGAAAATTTCATAGTTCATTCCTCCCAGAACAGTTCATCCAATGTCTTATCCAGAATTTTACAGATACTGCGGCAAAGGTTGATGGTGGGGTTGTACTCCCCTTTTTCAATGGCGTTGATGGTTTGGCGCGAAACCCCTGCCGCTTCGGCAAGCGCTCCTTGCGTCATGTCCTTTTCCGCACGGGCGGCCTTTAATTTCAGGTTCTTCGGCATTGATATGCTCCTTTCCTGCCGGGTCGGCATTTGTTTTATCCTCTGGACATATAGTAGCATTTACCATTCTAAATGTCAAGTATATATTACAAAAAGTTTTTGCGCGCAGACAAAAAGCACCCCGGCTGTTTTCAGCCGGGGTGCTTTGCGGTTACGATTATTTCAGTACAACTTCGCCGTTTTCATCGGCATCCACCACAAGGGTGCCGCCGGATGCCAGCGTGCCGTCGATCAGTCGCTCGGCGGCGGGGTCCTCCACCGCCTTGCGGATGGTGCGGCGCAGGTCGCGCGCACCAAAGCGCCCGCCCTGACTCTTTTGCACCAGTGCCTTGAGCGCTGCCGGGGTGTAGCTGTATGCGATGCCCTTGGCTTCCATGCCGGGCTTGTACTCGTCCAGCATCAGGGCGGCGATGCCCTGCAAGGTCTCCTCGGTCAGGGGCTTGAAGGCGATCACCTCATCCACGCGGCCAAGGAACTCCGGGCGCAGGAACTGTGCCAGCGCCTTGCGGGTCTTTTCCTCGCTGCGCTGGGCATCGCTCTTGTTAAAGCCAAGGCTGCCCGCGCTCTGGTCGCTGCTGCCGGCGTTGGAGGTCATGCAGATGACCGTGTTGGAAAAATCCACCGTGCGTCCCTGCGCATCGTTGATCTTGCCCTCGTCTAAAATTTGCAGCAGGATGTTCATCACGTCCGGGTGTGCCTTTTCGATCTCGTCAAACAGCACCACGCTGTACGGGCGGCGGCGCACCTTCTCGGTCAGCTGGCCGGCTTCCTCGTAGCCCACATAGCCCGGAGGCGAGCCGATCATACGGGACACCGCGTATTTTTCCATGTACTCGCTCATATCCAGACGGATGAGCGGGTCGGGGCCGTCGAACAACTGTTCTGCCAGCTGCTTGACCAGCTCGGTCTTGCCCACGCCGGTGGGGCCCACAAAGATGAAGCTTGCGGGACGGCGGCGGCCGGAAAGGTCGGCGCGGCTGCGCTTGATGGCCTGCGCCACCAGATGCACGGCTTCGTCCTGACCGATGACCTTCTGCTTCAAAGCGGCTTCCAGCCCTGCCAGCTTGACGAACTCGGTCTCGCGAATTTTCACCGCCGGGATGCCTGTCCACAGCTCGATGACCTTTGCCACATCGTCCATGGTCACCTGAATTTCGCTGGCAGCAGCCTGCTTGGCGGGCAGTTCGGATTCCAGCTTGGCGATGCGGGTCTTGCGCTCGGCTACGCGCTCGTAGTCGATGGCTTCGTTCACATCCGCGCTCTCCATCTCGGCTTCTTCCTGCTTCAGGGCGTCCAGTTCTTTCTGCATTCCCAGATACTCGGAGATGACCGGGTGCGCCAGATTGCAGCAGGCGCAGGCTTCGTCCAACAGGTCGATGGCCTTATCCGGCAGAAAACGGTCGGTGATGTACCGCTCGCTCAGGGTGACCACCGCCGAAAGCACCTCGGCGGGCACCTGCACATGATGGTGCTGCTCGTAGTAGCGCTTGATGCCGTTCATCACGGCAAGGGTGTCGGCTACGCTAGGCTCCTCCACCCGCACAGGCTGGAAACGGCGCTCCAGCGCCTGATCTTTTTCAATATACTTGCGGTACTCGGTAAAGGTGGTGGCACCGATGACCTGAATTTCGCCGCGGGAGAGGGCGGGCTTTAAGATGTTGCCCGCGTTCATGGCGCCCTCGCTCTCACCGGCAGAGGTGATGGTGTGGATCTCGTCAATGAACAGGATGACGTTGCCCGCAGCCTTTACCTCGCTCAGCAGACCCTTGACCCGCTGCTCGAACTGACCGCGGAACTGGGTGCCCGCCACAAGGCTGGTGAGGTCGAGCAGAAAAATTTCCTTATCCCGCAGGCCGATGGGCACCTGACCCTTGGCAATGCGCTCGGCAATGCCTTCGGCGATGGCGGTCTTGCCCACGCCGGCTTCACCGATGAGGCAGGGGTTATTCTTCTGGCGGCGGCTCAAGATTTGGATGGTGCGGTAGATCTCGCGGTCGCGGCCGATGATATCATCCAGCTTGCCCTCCCGCGCCTTGCGGGTCAGGTTTTCGCAGTAGGTGTCCAAAAACTTGCGCTTGGGCGGCTTTTTGCCGTTTTTGCGGTCGGCCTTTTTTTCGCCGTCCTGCTTCTCCGTGCCGGTAAAGCCCAGCGGGAAGGTGGCATTGCTGCCGGGTACAAGATCCTCGTCCATGTTCTCCGCATCGGCATCCTCGCCGCTGCCGGACATATTCATCAGCATGGAAAGGGGGTTGGAGTCGCCCAGCTCCTCCATCATGCTCTCCATGCGGTTTTCCATGTTATCCAGATCCTGCTCCGACATCCCGAATTGTTTCATCAGATCGTCCACGGGTTTGATGTGCAGTTCCCGGGCACAGTGCAGACAGTACCCCTCCTGCTTCATCTGACCATTCTCCATCCGCTGGATAAAGATGATTGCCGGACGCTTCTGGCATCGAATACAGACCATAGTTCCTCCTTGTCACCCCTGTTACAAAAAGGGGTTGAACATATTAAACGCTTTATAGTAAAGACTGCTGTGCATCACAGTGTCGTTGAGCACATTCAGGTTGCCGCCGGTAATGACCACCAGCCCCCACACCACGCACAGCACGAGGTATAAGTCCAGCATAGCGGTCATGCCGCCGGTCAGCCAGCCCAGACCCCGGTTCACCGCACCGATGACCGGCAGCTTATTCACCAGACCCAGCACGGTGACCAGCATACTGACCAGCAGCCGCAGCACTGCATAGAACACAAAGAACAGCACCAGCATGATCACCGGGGTGAGCAGCGGCTGCAATACTTTTTCCACGATGGTATCGGCCAGCACCACGGCGTTATCGGCCAGCACGGCGTTGATGCTGCGCTCGCACGCCGCCACGATGGAGGCGCGGAAGCTTTCGGGCAGAAAGCCCGCGTACTGCTGTGCAATGCCGGAAAGGTTCACCACGCCGTCCTCCGAAAGGTGGGCGGCGATCTGGGTACGGAAGCCCCCGGCCAGCAGATTTTCGAACACCCAGCCCGCGCAGGCGGCAGAAAGCTGCCGTGCGCCCAGCAGGCTGATAAGGTTGCCAAACAGCTGCACGATGCTGGCAAGAAAGCCCTTGCGGGCATAGCGTGCCATCAGCACCAGCCATACCACCGTACATAGGATATCAAAAAGAAATGACGGATTCTTGAACATATCTTATTTTCCCTGTTATAAAGAGCACTTTCCCCGCAAAATACTGTTTTTCCCCTCGTTCACCGGGCGCTGGAAGCCGTTTGCTCCGGCGGAGCGATCTGCTGCACCGTATTGCCGCACAGCACCAGCAGCTGCTTGCCCGCAATGAGCGCCTGCGGACGGACGGAAAGCGTCTGTCCCCACTGGTACACCCCATCTGCGGCAAAGCATTCCACACCGCTGTCGGTGAGCAGATAAAAGTTTTGACCCCGGCGCAAGATCTGGTTCGCCGCAGGCACATTGCCGCTGTACTGCACGTTCAGGTCCTTATCCAGCAGCACGGCGGTGCACACCTGTCCGTTTTCCAGCAGCAGGGCAACGTTTGCGCCGTCCTGCGAAACACTGACAAGGCTGCCGCCGCCAAGGTCAAAGCGCCCCCGCTCGCCGCCGTCCGCGCCGTACACCACGGCGCAGTTCTCGTACACCGCCAGCACGGTGTCGTTGTTCAGCCAGCCCAGCCACTGGGGCACGCTGTCCCCGCTGCTCAGCTGCACCGGGTCGCCCTGTGCAAGGCTGAGCACAAAGAGGTTTGCCTGCAGCTGTCCGGCGCTGGAAGTGACCGCCGCCACCGCCAGACGGCGGCTGTCGGCGGCAAACGCCATTCGCACCGGAGTGCCCTGCGCGCCGGTCATATCCCAGTGCAGCTGCTCCGTCATGGTGGGGGTATACACGGTCAGCCGGGCGGTGCTGTCGGCGGAATCGGTAGCCACTGCCAGCGTGCCGGTGTCCGACATGGCGCACAGATAGATGTTGTTTTCCAGCGTTTTGCTGTACAGGTTCTGGGTGCGGCTTTCCACCCGCAGCTCGTTGCCGGAGCGGTTGTACAGCACAAAGCGGGTCTTGCCCGCAGCCAGCGCCGGGCGGGCGTAGCCGCTCTGGATGCTGGCAAGGCGGGTGCCGCCTAGGCTGTACACCGCGCAAGCGTCCTCGTCCATCGCCACAAAGCTGCCGGACATGGGCTGCACGGCCGTCAGATTGTCAAGACCGGTCTGCTGCGGCCAGCCCACCGCCGGAGACAGGGCGATATGTACCGTATCCACCAGATCCTTTACCCGGGCGATGGATGCACCCATCACGCCGGTGGCAAACAGGGTGACCAGTATCAGCGCCGCCAGAAGGATCACGGTGCGGCGCAGACGGCGGCGGTGCACCCGCCGGCGCGCTGCCTCCAGATATTCCACCCGCCCGGCAGAAAGCGGCTCTCCGTCCGGATTGCCGCCGCCGCGATGAATCTTTTTCATGGCTGCTCTTCCTTCCTTTCCGGGTAATCCACACACTTTAAAAACAAGCCCTTTGCGGGCAGAGTGGGGCCCGCCCGGCTGCGGTCCCGGCTTGCCAGAATGGCGGGGATGTCCGCAGCGCGCAACCGCCCTGCGCCCACTTCGCACAAGGTACCCGCCAGAATGCGCACCATGTTGTACAGGTAGCCGTCGGCGGTCACCTCAATGTCCACCTCGTCCCCGCGCCGGGTGACATGGCAGTCCGTGATGGTGCGCACGGTGTCCCCGTGGGCGGCAGCAGAAGAGCCCGCCGCGCACAGGGCCAGAAAATCGTGGGTGCCCACGAACTGCTGCGCCGCCGCCTGCATGGCAGCCTCGTCCAGCCGCCGGGGCACGCGGGTGTAGTAGGCGGCGTCAAAGGGCGAGTCGATGGGGTGGTTATGGATGCGGTATAAATAGGTCTTGGTATGGGCGGCGTACCGGGCGTGGAAGTCCTCCGGCACGGTCTGCGCCGCCAGCACCCGGATATCCGGCGGCAGATGCTGGTTGAGCGCCAGCGGCAGCTTCTGTGGCGGGATGCGGGTATCGGCGTGAAAATTCAGCCGAAAGCCCAGCGCGTGCACCCCGGCATCGGTGCGGCTGCAGCCCTTGATATCGGGCCGTGAGCCCAGCACCGCTTCCAGCGCATCCTGAAAGGTGGCCGCCACGCTGCGCCCGTTGGGCTGCACCTGAAAGCCGCAGTAATTTGTGCCGTCGTAGGCAAGGGTAAGTAAAAAGTTCATAGTATAAAACCCTCTCAGGCGCTCCCGCGCCAGATTCCCCCTTTTGTCACCTACGGTGACATCTTCCCCCGGAGCGGGGGAAGTCTTTCCTCTCAGGGGGAGCCAAGCCGTAAGGCTTGTTGCTAAAGTATTAGGTGTAATGAGAAAGCTTCCGGCAGTGCTCTTGCCTCTCCCTTTGGGAGAGGTGGCACGGCTTAAGCCGTGCCGGAGAGGGCGCACGCCGTTAGCCTTGTCGCTGAAGTATCAAACGCAACAAGAAACTCTCCCACCACCGCCAAAAGCTCCCCCTTTCGGGGGAGCTGTCAAGGCCATCAGGCCTTGACTGAGAGGGTTCTCCTCTTTAATAATTCGGGAACACCAGCCGAGAGGCAAGGATGACGGCAAAGCAGGCGATGCAGACCGCAAGGTCGATGTAGTCCTGCTTTTCGCAGCGCAGCACCTTCAGGCGGGTGCGCCCTGTGCCGCCGCGGTAGCAGCGGCACTCCATGGCCATGGCCAGCTCGTCTGCGCGGCGGAAGGCCGAGATGAACAGCGGGATGAGCACCGGCACCAGCGCCTTGACCCGGTCGGTCATTTTGCCGGTGTCCAGCTGCGCACCACGCGCCTTCTGCGCGTTCATGATCTTATCCGTCTCCTCGATGAGGGTGGGGATAAAGCGCAGCGCAATGCTCATCATCATCGCCAGCTCGTGCACCGGGAAGTGCAGCTTGCCCAAGGGCTTGAGCAGCTGCTCAATGGCATCGGTCAGCACGATGGGGCTGGTGGTGTAGGTAAGCAGGCTGGTGCCCGCAATCAGCGCCATCACGCGCACCGCCATCAGCACCGCATAGCGCACGCCCTCGGCGTAGATGGTCAAGAACCAGAAATGCACCAGCGGGTCGCCCTCGCCGGAGACAAAGAACAGGTTCAGCACCGCCGTGAACAGCACGATGGGCAGAATGGGCTTCAGGCTTTTGCCGATCATCTTGACCGGAATTTTTGCCACCTTGTACATGACACCCAAAAAGAGGATGGACAAAGCAAGCCCTAAGGGGTTGGAGGCTGCAAACAGCAGCACGATATAAGCGACCGTCAGCACAAGCTTCAGTCTGGGGTCGAACCGATGCACCAGACTGTTGCCCGGGAAGTGCTGACCGATAGTGATATCTCGCAGCATCAGACAGCACCCCCTTTCTGTGCAGCACTGCGGGGCAGCACAAGGCTTTCCCCGGCATCGCGGCGGCGCTTGGCTTCCAGCAGGGTCTTGACCGCGTAAGGAATGGTGTACACGTCCGCCGGGACGTCCACCCCCATCTCCCGCAGCTTGAGGAAAATTTTCGTCACCTGCGGCACCGACAGCCCCAGTTCCAGCAGTTCCGGGGCACGGGCAAAGATCTTTTCCACCGTATCGTACATGGCAATTTTCTTGTTGCTCATCACCAGCACGCGGTTGGCATACTTGGCGATATCCTCCATGCTGTGGGACACCAGCAGCACGGTGGTGCCGGTCTTTTTGTGGTACTCCTTCACCTCGGAAAGGATGTCGTCCCGTCCCTCCGGGTCAAGACCGGCGGCGGGCTCGTCCAGCACAAGGATGCGGGGCTTCATGGCCATGACACCGGCCACCGCCACCCGGCGCTTCTGACCGCCGGACAGCTCAAAGGGGCTGCGCTCCAAAAGCGCCGGGTCTAAGCCTACAAAATCTGCGGCTTCGTGGACGCGGCGGTCTACCTCAGCTTCGTCCAGACCCATGTTCTTAGGGCCAAAGGCGATGTCCTTGTAGCAGGTCTCCTCAAACAGCTGGTATTCCGGGTACTGGAACACAAGCCCGGTGAGGAAGCGGAAATCCCGGATCTTTTCCGGGTCTGCCCACAGGTCGCGGCCATCAATGTAGATTTTGCCGCTGGTGGGCTTATTCAGGCCGTTCATGTGGGTGATAAGGGTGCTTTTGCCGGAGCCTGTCGCCCCGATGATGCCCACAAAATCGCCCTCTTCTACGGTAAAGCTCACGTCATCCAGCGCGGTCACTGCGGTGGGCAGGCCGGGGTTATAGACGTAGCTCAGATGTTCTACCTTAATGATATCTGCCATTTCGTCCGCCCCCCTTACTGCAGCAGCTCATACAGCGCCTGTGCGCAGGCACCGGTGTCGATGATGCCCTCCGGCATCGGGATACCTGCCTTCACCAGCTCGTCCCGCAGCTCAGCGGCCTGCGGCACGTCCAGATGCAGAGAACGCACCTTCTCGGTCTGGCTGAACACCTCTTTCGGGGTGCCCTCCATCACCACATGACCCTTGCTCATCACCAGCACACGGTCGGCCTGTGCGGCTTCTTCCATATAGTGGGTGATGGACACCACCGTGATGCCCATGTTCCTGTTCAGGTAGTGGATGGTCTGCATCACCTGCTCGCGGCCGCGCGGGTCCAGCATGGCGGTGGCTTCGTCCAAGATCAGGCAGTCCGGGCGCATGGCAACCACACCGGCAATCGCCACGCGCTGCTTCTGACCGCCGGAAAGGTTGTGGGGTGCACGCTCACGGTATTCGTAGATGCCCGCCATCTTCATGGAGTCGTCCACCCGTCGGCGCATCTCGTCCTGCGGCACGCCGAGGTTTTCCAGCGCAAAGGCCACATCCTCTTCCACCACAGTCGCCACGATCTGGTTGTCCGGGTTCTGGAACACCATGCCCACGGTCTGGCGGATATCGTAGAGTTTCTCTTCGTCTGCGGTGTCCATGCCCTCCACATACACCTTGCCGCTCTCGGGCAGCAGGATGGCGTTGAAGTGCTTCGCCAGCGTGGATTTACCACAGCCGTTTGCACCCAGCACCGCCACGAACTCCCCGCGCTTTACCTGCGCAGATACGCCGTCCAGCGCGTAGACCGGCTGCTCGGCATCGTAGCGGAACTTCAAATTTTCAGCAGTTAAAATCGTTTCACTCATGCTTTGTTTCTCTTTCTGGTGGTGCGCCCCTCCGAAAGGGGCTGTACCCCATTCTTAGATTATTTTATAAACTCCCCCAGCCGCCTGCGGCGGCAGCCCCCTCAAAGAGGGAGCCTTTTGGGTCTCTGCCGTCAGAAAGCCTCCCTCACTGAGGGAGGTGGCATCGCGCAGCGATGACGGAAGGAGTATTTATTCTTCCCAAATGGCGGTGGCGCCGCAAGGCACCACGCCGCCGGTGGCAGACACCGGCAGGCCGATCTCGTCGCAGCTGGTCTTGCCGCCAAAGCGGGGCACCAGCGTGGTCTTGAGCATATACTCCATGACTGCCGGGGACAGGCCGGTGGTGTAGCTGTTGACCGCAAAGAACAGCGGAGTATCGCTGAGCACCTCTTCACACTGGCTGATGAGGTCGTAGATGCAATCCTCCAGCTTCCAGATCTCGCCGCCGGGGCCGCGCCCATAGCTGGGCGGGTCCATGATGATGCCGTCGTAGGTGTTGCCGCGGCGCTTTTCCCGCGCCACGAACTTGGCGCAGTCATCCACCAGCCAGCGGATGGGCTTGTCGGTCAGGCTGCTTGCCACGGCGTTGTCCTTGCCCCATGCCACGATGCCCTTGGAGGCGTCCACATGGCAGACGGTAGCACCGGCAGCGGCACAGGCCAGCGTAGCGCCGCCGGTGTAGCCGAAGAGGTTCAGCACCTTCACCGGGCGGTTCGCGGCGCGGATCTTCTGCTGGTACCACGCCCAGTTGACCGCCTGCTCCGGGAACACGCCGGTGTGCTTGAAGCCGGTGGGGCTGACGATGAGGGTGAGCTTATCCTCCCCCTCGCCGCAGCTGATCTTCCACTTTTCCGGCAGACGGCGGCGGTACTCCCACTCGCCGCCGCCCTGATTGGAGCGGTGGTAGATGGCATCTGCCTTTGCCCACAGGGGGCTCTGCTTGGGGGTCTTCCACACCACCTGCGGGTCGGGGCGGATGAGCAGGGTCTCTCCCCAGCGTTCCAGCCGGTTGCCATCGGTGGCATCCAGCAGTTCGTAGTCTTTCCAAGTATCTGCAGGGCGCATAGCGTCCTCCTTCCGTTTACTGCTTCAAAATCCTATATATAATAAGTCAGAACAGGCTCTGCTGGCCGTTTTCCTCGGCGCTGCCGGTCTCCGGGGCTTTCATGCCCAGATGCTCGTAGGCAAGGCGGGTGGCGCAGCGTCCGCGCGGGGTGCGGGTCAAAAAGCCCATCTGCATCAGATACGGCTCGCACAGATCCTCCAGCGTGACCGCCTCCTCGCCCAGCGCAGCGGCCAGCGTTTCCAGACCCACCGGTCCGCCGTTGTACATCTCAATGATGGCGCGCAGCAGGCTGCGGTCCAGCTCGTCCAGACCCAGCGCGTCCACGTCCATCCGCTTGAGCCCTAGCAGCGCCACGTCCTGATCGATGATGCCATCGCCCAGCACGGTGGCAAAGTCGCGGATGCGCTTCAAAAAGCGGTTCGCTACGCGGGGCGTGCCACGGCTGCATTTTGCCAGCTCGTAAGCGCCCTCCGGGGTGATGGGCTGATCCAGAATGCCCGCCGACCGCATAATAATGCGGGAAAGCTCGTCCGGGCTGTACAGTTCCAGCTTGAGCAGCACGCCAAAGCGGTCGCGCAGAGGGCCGGTGATCTGTCCGGCGCGGGTGGTAGCGCCCACCAGCGTGAACCGGGGCAGATTGATGCGGATGCTCTGGGCGCTGGGGCCCTTGCCGATCATGATATCCAGCGCATAGTCTTCCAGCGCCGGATACAGCACCTCTTCCACCTGCCGGGACAGGCGGTGGATCTCATCGATGAACAGCACATCGCCCTCCTGCAGGTTGGTCAGCAGGGCGGCAAGGTCGCCGGGCTTTTCAATGGCCGGGCCGCTGGTGATGCGGATCTGCACCCCCATCTCGTTGGCGATGATGCCCGCCAGCGTGGTCTTGCCCAGACCCGGCGGACCGTAGAGCAGAATGTGATCCACCGGCTCGCCCCGGCGCTTGGCGGCTTCCAGATAGATTTTAAGGTTCTGCTTGGCCTTTTCCTGCCCGATGTAGTCCTCCAGATGCTGCGGGCGGAGGTTATTTTCCTCACTGTCCGCCGGGGTCATGACGGGCTGCATCATTTTTGCGCCGTACAGCGCGGTATCGTCCTGCATTGCTTACCTCCTGCCTGCCATGCTGCGCAAGGCCAGCTTGATGATCTCTTCCACCGGCAGCGCGGCGTCGATCTTTGCGATGGCCAGCGCCGCCTCGCTCTGGCTGTACCCCAGCGACACCAGCGCCGCAATGGCCTGTGCGCTGCTTTGGGTCGCGGGCGTGTCGGCGGCAGAGCCGGCCACATCTTCCAGCGAGATGCCATCCACAAAGCCCCGCGCCACCTTATCCTTCAGTTCCAGCACAATGCGCTGCGCCAGCTTCGGCCCCACGCCGGAAGCGGCCTTAAACGCCTTGTGGTCCCCCGCCGAGATGGCAAGCGCCACCCGCTGCGGCTCCATGACGCTGAGGATGGCCAGCCCCACCTTGGGGCCAACGCCGGACACGGCGGTCAGCATCTCAAAGCAGGCCTGCTGCTCCTCGGTGGCAAAGCCGTACAGGCTTACATCGTTCTCGGTCACGCTCATCACGGTGTACAGGGTGGCTTCCTGCCCCACACCGGGCAGTGCCCCCGCCACGCTGGCCGGGCACTGGGTATAGTAGCCCACGCCGCCGCAGCTGAGCACCACGGCGTTCAGGCTTTTTTTCACGATTTTTCCAGTCAGACAGTAGATCAT
>CAKSZF010000005.1 GCA_934525405.1 uncultured Faecalibacterium sp. | reverse complement strand
ACCGCCCCCGGCGATGAGGAAAAGGTAAAGCTGGCAAAGCTGGGCGGCACCGAGTGGCAGCGCACCCGCGCCAAGGTAAAAAAGGCCACCGAGGAGATGGCGCAGGAGCTGATCGAGCTTTACGCCCGCCGCCGTCAGGCCACAGGCTACGCCTTCCCGCCGGACGGCGACTGGCAGCGGGACTTTGAGACCCGCTTTGACTACGACGAAACGGACGACCAACTGCACGCCACTGCCGAGATCAAGCAGGACATGGAAAAGGGTTACCCCATGGATCGTCTGCTCTGCGGCGATGTGGGCGTGGGCAAGACCGAAGTGGCGCTGCGCGCCGCCTTCAAGTGCATCATGGGCGGCAAGCAATGCGCCCTGCTGGCACCCACCACCCTGCTGGCGTGGCAGCACTACAACACCCTGCTCTCCCGCATGGAGGCCTTCCCGGTAAAGATCGGGATGCTGTCCCGCTTCCGCACCGCAAAGCAGCAAAAGGAGACGTTGCGCGGCTTACAGGCCGGCAGCGTGGATATCGTGGTGGGCACACACCGGCTGCTGTCCAAAGATGTGAAGTTCCACGACCTCGGCCTTGTCATCATTGATGAGGAACAGCGCTTTGGCGTAAAGCACAAGGAAAAGCTGAAGGAAAACTTCATCGGGGTGGATATGCTCACCCTGTCGGCTACCCCCATCCCCCGCACATTGAACATGGCAATGAGCGGCATCCGGGATCTTTCCACCATCGAGCAGCCGCCCATCGAGCGGCAGCCGGTGGAAACCTTTGTGCTGGAATACAACGATGTTATTCTGGCCGAAGCCATGAAGAAGGAGCTTGCCCGGGGCGGGCAGGTGTACTACCTGCACAACCGGGTGGACAACATTGAATCCTGCGCCGCCCATGTCAGCCAGATGGTGCCGGGTGCGCGGGTGGGCATCGCCCACGGCAAGATGACCGAAGAAGAGCTGAACCCCGTGTGGCAGCACCTGCTGAACGGCGAGATCGACATTCTGGTCTGCACCACCCTCATTGAGACCGGCATTGATGTGCGCAACTGCAACACCCTCATCATTGAGGACGCCGACCGCATGGGTCTGGCACAGCTGTACCAGATCCGTGGGCGGGTGGGGCGCTCCGGCCGCAAGGCCTACGCCTACTTCACCTTCCGCCGGGACAAGACCCTGACCGATATCGCCCAGAAGCGGCTTTCTGCCATCCGGGAGTTCACCGCTTTCGGCTCCGGCTTCCGCATCGCCATGCGGGATCTGCAAATTCGCGGCGCGGGCAGTCTGCTGGGGCACAGCCAACACGGCCACATGGAAGCCGTGGGCTACGACCTCTACGTCAAAATGCTGGGGCAGGCCATTGCCCGGGCGCGGGGTGAGCCCGTCCAGCGGGACAAGAGCGATTGTCTTGTGGACCTGCGTGTGGACGCCTTTATCCCGGAAAAGTATATCCCGGATGGCGCGGGCCGCATCGAAGCCTACAAGCGCATTGCCGCCATCCAGACCCCGGAGGACGCCGCTGATGTGCTGGACGAGCTCATCGACCGCTACGGCGACCCGCCGCCCTCGGTGAGCGATCTGGTCAACGTTTCCCTTGTCCGCGTACAGGCCGCTGCCGTGGGCGTGTACGAGGTGACCCAGAAAAAGGATACGCTCGTGCTGAATCTGGAAACGCTGGACCTTGCCATGATACGCGGCCTGCTGCAAGCTTTCAATGGCCGTGTCACCGCCGGGGCGGGCACAAAGCCCTATCTCTCGGTGGTATTACAGCCGGACGAAAAGCCGCTGGAACTGCTGCAAAACATCCTGAAAGCTATGGCAGATATCCTGACCGGCACGCGCAAACGTGACTGAGAGGGTTTTATAAAAACAAATAAGGAGCAAAACGCATGAAAAAGAAACTGCTTGCGCTGGTATGCGCACTTGCACTGACCGTCAGCCTTGTGGGCTGCGCACTCTCCACCCCGGACACCGTGGGCAAGATCGGCGATTTTGAGGTGACCAGCGGCCTGTACCTGCTGGCGCAGTACGATGCCTATCAGCAGGCTGCGCAGCTGGCGGACTCTGAGCAGGACACCAGCAAGGTGAATTCCTTCCTCAAGGCCACCATCACCACCGATGCCGACACCGGCGAAACCGCCGTGGTAAAGGACTATGTGGCGCAAAAGACCCTTGAGACTTTGCAGACCCTTGCCGCTGTGGATGCCCGCTTTACCGAGCTGGGTGGCCAGCTGACCGAGGAACAGAAGTCTGCCGCCGACAGCTACGCCCAGCAGCTGATGGATAACTACGGCGATGCCTACACTGCCAACGGCATCGGGCTGGAGACCTTGAAACTGTTCCAGCAGCTGCAGTACAAGCAGACCCTGCTGCTGGATCTGATCTACGGCAAGGACGGCGAGACCCCCGTGGACGACGCCGACCTGACCGAGCATCTGGACAGCCAGATGTACGAGCTGGCCTATGTGAACATTCCGCTGTACAACACCAGCACCTTCGTGTTCGCCAGCGATGACCAGAAGGCCGAGATGCTGCAGCTGGCCCAGCAGGCAGCCACCGCTGCCAACCTGATGGACTACGAGAATGTGGAAGATCAGGTCAGCGCCCTGCACGCCGCCGCGCAGTCTGCCCTGCCAGACATCTACGCCGTGCTGGATGCCACCCCCTCCGATGACGCGTCCAGCGTGCAGACCGAGCTGCTGACCGAGAGCGACCTGACCAGCACTTTTACCCAGGACGGCGCCGCTGACGCCGTGCGCGGCCTTGTGTACGGCGAGGCTGCTGCCGTGCAGTACAACGGCTACTCCGTCATCCTGATGATGCGCATCGACCCGCTGCAGGTATCCACGCTGGACGCTCTGCGCAGCCAGATCCTGAGCGACCTGAAGGGCGAGGAGCTGGACGATGCTCTTGCCGCCTACGGTGCCCAGATGGCGAGCACCCTGAGCAGCTCTGCCATGGGTAAGCTGCCCGCTGCCAAGATCGTGAACGACACCAGCGCCAACAGCTGATAACTCTGTAAAAAAACAACACGCCCGGGTTTTCCACGTTCCGAAAAGAAGAATGTGGAAAACCCGGGCGTTGTTTTTATTTTATTACCCTTGCAAACTCTGCGGCAAGGGCGGCGTTCACCGAGCGGACGGCGTTGGCGTCCGGCTTGATGGCGGTGCGGTCGTAGGTGAACAAGCCGTTCACCTCGTCCTCCACGTCGGTCAGCTGGGTGTATACCAGCGCCGAAAGCCCCTTTTGCAGCTGCGGCAGCACTGCGCCCAGCTGCAATTTTTTGTAGCGGGCGGTCAGTTCCTCCCGGCTTTTGGCCGTGCCGTAGCCGTAGGTCTTGCGGGGCGGCTCGCGCCCCGGCATAGGCCATGCAATGCCACCGTACTCGCTCAGCGCCACGGTGCGGGTCTGCGGGCGCACCCGCAGGGGGTAGAAGTAGTTGTGCAGGGAGTATACATCCCCGCCGCCCTGATCGTACCAGCCGCTGGCCTCGTCCACAAGACGGGTGTCGTCCAGCGCGCGGATGGCTTGCACTGCACCGGCGGCATCGTACTGTCCCCACCCCTCGTTAAAGGGCACCCAGCAGCCCACGCAGGGGTGGCAGCGCAGCGCCTGCACCGTATCTTCCAGCTCCCGGCGGTATTCTTCCCGGCTGCTTTCGCTGCCCCGGCTCAGCAGCCCCCACAGCGCCGCCTTGTCCGGCAGGCGGCGCATAAGCGGCTGCAAAACATTGGTCAGGTAGGTGACGAACCACAGGTTATACTTGCTGCCGCCGTTGACCATGTCCTGCCAGACTACAAGACCCAGCCTGTCGCAGTGGTAGTACCAGCGCTGCGGCTCGATCTTTGCGTGCTTGCGCAGCAGGTTGTAGCCCAGCGCCTTTACCTCGCTCAGCTCCCGCTCCACCGCCGCATCCGAGGGCGGGGTGTACAGTCCCTCCGGCCAGTAGCCCTGATCCAGCAGGCCGTTGAGCAGGATAGGCTTGTCGTTCAGGCAAAAGCGCAGCACGCCCCTTGCGTCCGGTGCGCAGCTCCACTTGCGCAGGGCAAAGTAGCTGTGCACGGTGTCGAACTGCTCTTCCTCTCCCTGCGTGGTGCCCACGGTCAGGTCGTACAAAAAGGGCGTGTCCGGGCTCCACGGGAAGAAATACTCGTCCGCAATATGCAGCGTCACCGTGCCGTCCCGGTCGACATCATCGCCGCCCCAGTCCTCGGCAATGGTCACGCCCCCGGCGCGCACCACCGCCCACAGGTTCGCCGCACCGCCGGGCGCAGAGGTATGGGCTTTCACGGTCACGGTGCGGGCATCATAGTCCGGCGTAACGGTGAGAGACTGGATGTAATTTTCCGGCACGCGCTCCAGCCAGACCGTCTGCCAGATGCCGCTCTGCGCGGGGTAGAACATCCCGCCGGGCTGCAAAGTCTGCTTGCCCCGCGCCTGTGTGCCGTGGCCGGTGGGGTCCTGCACCGCCACCCACAGGCTGTTGCGGCCGGTGCCGTTGAGCTGCGCGGTGATATCCAGCGTAAAGGGCCAGTAGCCGCCCCGGTGGCCGCCCACCAGATGTCCGTTCACCTGCACAGCACAGGCGTAGTCCACTGCGCCAAAGTGCAGCAGCACCCGTCCGCCCGTCCCGGCGGGCGGCGCAAAATATCGGTGGTAGTGCAGCCACTGCCCGGGCTGCAATGTGCGCCCCACCCCGGAGGCACGGCACTCCGGCGCGTAAGGTACCAAGATCTCGCCATCCCAGCCCGCCGGGCGCTGTGCCGAGGCGGTGATGGCGTACTGCCACGGGCCGTTCAGGTTCTCGTAGCTGTCCCGACGCATGGCGGGGCGGGGATATTCCGTCAAAGGATGCATACACTCACCAGCCTTTTCTACTCGTTTGCTCCATTCTAGCACAGCCCGGGGCGTTTGTATACCGAGGAGTGGACGATTTTGAATGGCCGCCGCGTGCGCTTTGGCCATCTTCAGCGGAAAATTATTTTTATATTTGCAATTCTGGAAAATCTGCGGATTTTCCAGAATTGCTTCTTCATGGGAGTAAAAAAGAACCGCCGCACGGCGGCATGGCTGTGCGGCGGCTTTGTGAGAAGGTGGGAAATTGCTTAGTTCTCGGCCAGATTACCGGTATAAAGCTGGTAATACTTGCCCTTTTTGGCGATCAGCTCGTCGTGGCTGCCGCGCTCGATGATGCGGCCCTGCTCCAGCACCACGATGCAGTCTGCATTGCGGACGGTGGACAGGCGGTGGGCGATGACAAAGCTGGTGCGGCCATACATCAGGCCGTCCATGCCGCGCTGCACCAGTGCCTCGGTGCGGGTATCGATGGAGGAGGTTGCCTCGTCCAGGATCAGCACCGGCGGGTCTGCCACGGCTGCACGGGCAATGGCAAGCAGCTGGCGCTGTCCCTGCGAGAGGTTGGCGCCATCGCCGGTGAGCATGGTATTGTAGCCCTCCGGCAGGCGCTTGATAAAGCCATCGGCGTTGGCCAGACGGGCGGCGGCGATGCACTCTTCATCGGTGGCATCCAGTCGGCCGTAGCGGATATTCTCCATCACCGTGCCGGTAAACAGGTGGGTGTCCTGCAGCACGATGCCCAGTGAGCGGCGCAGGTCGGCTTTTTTGATCTTATGGATATTGATGCCGTCATAGCGGATCTTGCCGTCCTGAATATCGTAGAAGCGGTTGATCAGGTTGGTGATGGTGGTCTTGCCTGCACCGGTGGAGCCGACAAAGGCGATCTTCTGTCCCGGACGGCCGTACAGATTGATATCGTGCAGCACCGTTTTTTCCGGCACATAGCCAAAGTCCACGTCCGTAAAGGTGATATCGCCCGCCAGCTTGTGGTAGGTGGTAGTGCCGTCGTGGTGGGGGTGCTTCCACGCCCACAGGCCGGTGCGCTCGGCAGTTTCCACCAGCTGGTCGTTGCGGTCGTACTTGGCATTTACCAGCGTCACATAGCCCTCGTCGGTCTCGCTGGGCTCGTCCATCATCTTGAAGATGCGCTCGGCACCAGCCAGTGCCATGATGACGCTGTTGGCCTGCATGGACACCTGACTGATGGGCATATTGAAGCCCTTGTTCAGGCTGAGGAAGGCCACCACGGTGCCAAGGGTCATGCCGCCGACGCCGCCAACGGCCATAGCTGCACCAACCAGCGCGCAGATGGCGTAGCTGATGTTGCCCAGCTGGGCGTTGACCGGCATCATGATGTTGGAGAAGGCGTTGGCCTGCTTGGCGCTTTCCTTCAGCTGGTCGTTCAACGCACGGAAGCCGGCAAGGGTCTGCTGTTCGTGGGTGAACACCTTGACCACCTTCTGGCCCTCCATCATCTCCTCGATGTAGCCGTTCACCTTGCCCAGATCCCGCTGCTGCTGGATGAAGTACTTGGAGGAGCTTTTTGCGATCTGCTTGGAGCAGAACAGCATCAGCGCCACCATGAGCATGGTAACGATGGTCAGCTGCCAGCTGAGCATGCACATACTGAAGAACACCGACACGATGGTGATGACGCTGGACACCAGCTGCGGGATGCTCTGGCTGAGCATCTGGCGCAGGGTATCCACATCGTTGGTGTACACGGACATGATATCGCCATGGGGATGGGTGTCAAAATACCGGATGGGCAGGCTTTCCATGTGGGTGAACAGCTTGGTGCGCAGATTGCGCAGCGTGCCCTGCGTTACGTTGACCATAATGCGGGCGTTGGCCCATGCGGCCAGAATGCCCACAAGGTAGATGCAGCACATCCGCACCAATGCACCGGCCAGCGGTGCAAAGCTGGGATTCTGCTGGCGGGTCATGGGCACGATGTAATCGTCCATCAAAGTCTGCAAGAACAGACTGGCCTGCACATTGGCCAGCGCGCTGACCACAATGCAGACAAGCACAAGGATGCAGTGGGGCAGATAGTTACGGAACACTTCATCCATAATGCGCTTCAGCAGCTTGCCCGGGTTTTCCACCTTGGGGCGCGGCCCCCGTGCGCCCCGCGGGCCGGGGCCATGTACTTCTTTTACTGCCATTACTGCGCACCTCCCTGCTTGTCAAAATCGCCGCCGCCCTGCGTCTGGCTGTTGTAGACCTCCTGATAGATGGCATTGGTCGCCAGCAGCTCTGCGTGGGTGCCCAGACCGTTGATCTGACCGTTATCCAGCACCAGAATGCGGTCTGCATCCTGCACCGAGGAGATGCGCTGTGCAATGATGATCTTGGTCGTGCCGGGGATCTCCTCCCGGAAGGCCTTGCGGATCTTGGCATCGGTCGCGGTATCCACGGCGCTGGTGGAGTCGTCCAAAATCAGCACCTTGGGCTTGCGCAGCAGGGCGCGGGCGATGGTCAGGCGCTGCTTCTGGCCGCCGGACACATTGGAGCCGCCCTGCTCGATCCATGTATTGTACTTATCCGGGAAGCGCTGGATGAATTCATCCGCGCAGGCCAGTTTTGCCATGCGGATGCACTCTTCCTCGGTGGCGTTGGCATCGCCCCAGCGCAGGTTATCCAGAATGGTGCCGCTGAACAGCACGTTCTTCTGCAGCACCATGGAGACCTCGCGGCGCAGCACGTCAAGGTTATAGTCCCGCACGTCCACGCCGCCCACCCGCACAATGCCGCTCTCGGCATCGTACAGGCGGGGGATCAGCTGCACCAGACTGGACTTTGCACTGCCGGTGCCGCCGATGATGCCCAGCGTCTCGCCGGGCTGGATGGTAAAGCTGATATCGTTCAACACCGGCTGACCGCTGCCGTGCTTATACTTGAAGGTGACATGGTCAAACTGGATGCTGCCGTCTGCCACCTGCTGCACCGGCTGCTTTGCCGGGGGCAGGTCGGTGTGCTCGTCCAGCACCTCCACGATACGCTTGGCAGAGGCAGCGGACATGGCGATCATAACAAAGGCCATGCTCAGCATCATCAGTGCCATGAGGATGTTCATGATATAGCCGAACAGGGCGTTCAGCTGGCCAGTGGTAATAGCACCGTGCAGCACATATTTTGCGCCGAACCAGCTCAGCGCGATGTTGCAGCCGTACACCGCCACCAGCATAGCGGGGTTATTGAAGCTCAGGCGGCTTTCCGCGTTGACAAACTGCTTGTACAGGCTCTCGCAGGCGGCGGTGTATTTTTCGTTCTCAAAGCCCTCGCGCACAAAGCTTTTGACCACGCGGATGGCAGAGACGTTCTCCTGCACCGAGGCGTTGAGGTTATCGTAGTTCTTGAATACCCGGTCAAAGATGCGGAAGGTGGGGATCATGATGGCAGCCAGCACCGCCACCAGAAAGGCCACTGCCACCACGAACACCAGCGACAGCGGGCCGCCGATGACCACGGCCATGAACATGGCAAACACCAGATGCACCGGGGCGCGCACACACATACGCAAAATCATCTGGAAGGCGTTCTGCACGTTGGTCACGTCGGTAGTCATACGGGTAACAAGACCCGCCGTGGAGAATTTGTCGATGTTGGAAAAAGAGTAATGCTGGATGTTTTCATACATGGCATCACGCAGATTTCCGGCAAAGCCGGTGGATGCCTCGGCGGCGTACTTGCCCGCCAGCACGCCCAGCACCAGCGCAATGGCTGCCACCAGAAAGGTAAGCAGGCCGTAGCGGATGATGGCGTTCATATCGCCCTTTTCAATGCCCTGGTCGATGATAAAGGCCATGATGGTGGGCAGCAGCACATCCATAATGGCTTCCAGCGCAGCAAAGAGCGGTGTCTTGATCGAGGCGGCTTTATACTCGCCCAGATACGACACAAGCTTTTTGATCATCTGAGTTCCCTCCTATTTAAATTTATTTGTTCGGTACGAAACAATTTTATACAAAACAATTTAAATGTCAAGACGTTTCGTAAAATGTTCATAATTGCTAATTTAACAAGTTCTTTTTCGGCGCTTTGACGGAAAAGTGGCTGAACTCCCTCAGTCGCCTGCGGCGACAGCTCCCTCTGGGAGGGAGCCTTTGGTGCGCTCGCAAACTTTGCGCTTTAACCGGAAACTGTACCATCATGCCAAAGGCCCCATCCTAGAGGGGGCTGTCGAGCGCAGCGAGACTGGGGGAGTTTCTCCCGGCGTGCGCCCTCTCCGTCACCTACGGTGACACCTCTCCCAAAGGGAGAGGCAAGGGCACTGCCGGAAACTTTCTCATTATACTTAAAACTTCAGCAACGAACATAACGGCTTGGCTCTCCCTTTGAGGAAAGACTTCCCCCGCTCCGGGGGAAGATGTCACCGTAGGTGACAAAAGGGGGAATCTGGCGCGGGAGCGCCTGAGAGGGTTCGCTCCCCTTTATTTCAACGCCTCCCGCAGCTTGTTCAGCAGCCGCAGCAGCTCTGCGTTCTCCTCCTCGGTCAGCAGACCGGCCACATAATCATCGGTCTGGTGGAAGGAAAGCAGGGTCTTTTCGTGCCGCTGGATACCCTCCTCGGTCAAAACCAGCTGCTTGAGCCGGGCATCCTGCGGCACGCTCAGCCGCTGGATGTAGCCCTTGCGCTCCATCAGCTGCAAAATGTTCGTCACCGTGGAGCGGGTGATGGAAAACTCCCGCTCGATGTCCCGCTGGAACACCGGCTCGTCCCGGTGGCGGTAAAGATACTCGATGATCCACCCGTGCATGGGGGTGGTCTGCTCTACCCCGTTGGCGCGGGAAAACTGGTTCAGCCTGCGGAAGATCAGGTTATCCACCCGGCGCAGCTGGGCGGGGATGACCTGCGGCCCATCCCACGGCGGGTCCAGCTTGCAGGGCTCTTCAATAGGGTGCTGTGTACACATAATGGTTTCCTCTATTCAAGTTGTTCGATGTGGAACTGTTTGATACGATACATATATTACTCATCTCCCCGCTCAATGTCAAGGGGCGGGCGCAAAAAAGGCCGCTGCAGAAAATTTTCCGCAGCAGCCTTGGTTTTCTATATGTACGCTTACAGCTTTTTGCCGGTCAGCAGCTCGTAGGCCTCCAGATACTTGGCAATGGTCTTGTCAATGACATCTTGCGGCAGGTCGTAGTTGCTGTCGGGGTTGGCCTTCAGCCAGTCGCGCACGAACTGCTTGTCGAAGGAGGGCTGGCTGTGACCCGGCTCGTAGCCCTCCAGCGGCCAGAAGCGGGAGGAATCCGGGGTCAGCATCTCGTCGCCCAGCACCACGTTGCCGTCCTCGTCCAGACCAAACTCGAACTTGGTATCGGCAATGATGATGCCGCGGGACAGTGCGTACTCGGCGCACTTCTTGTACAGGGCAATGGTGTAGTCGCGCAGCTTGGTGGCGTACTCCAGACCGTGGCCGGGGAACTGCTTTTCCAGCACGTCGATGCTCTGCTCGTAGGAAATGTTCTCGTCGTGATCGCCGATCTCTGCCTTGGTGGAGGGGGTGTAGATGGGCTCGGGCAGCTTATCGGACTCCTTCAGACCCTCGGGCAGCTGGATGCCGCACACCTTGCCGGTCTTTTGGTAGCTGGCCCAGCCGCTGCCGGTAATGTAGCCGCGCACGATGCACTCGATGGGCAGCATGGTCAGCTTGCGGCACATCATGCTGTTGCCGGTGAACTGGGGCTGACGGAAGAACTCCGGCATCTCCTGCACATCCACACTCAGCATGTGGTTGGGCAGCAGATCGCGGGTGTAATCGAACCAGAACTTGCTCATCTGGGTGAGCACGGTGCCCTTTTTGGTGACCTTGTTTTTCAGGATGACGTCAAACGCAGAAATGCGGTCGGTGGCAACCATGATCAGGCTGTCGCCATTGTCGTAGATCTCGCGGACCTTGCCTTCTTTGATGGGTTTGAACTCTGTCATAATCAAACACTCCATTTTTCCATGTTCTCAGCAGCGCAGCAGCGCGGCGCAGTTCTTACACTACTATTCTACCATACTGCCGCGCGGTTTAAAAGGAACAGAATAAAAGAAAAACAGGCAAGTTTTGTGTTTTTATCGTGAAAAGTGCGCAAAAAGCAGCAAGGAATTTCGGCGTTTTGACGATAAAAGTCATACTTTATCCCCAAATGCACCAACCTTTGCAAAATGCAGTCATGGACAAGCGCCGCCGGTTGCGGTATCATAAGTAGTATGAGGATATTTGAGCTCCGCAGGGACGCAAAAGGGATAAGGAGGTAAAAAGTATGGGCAAATTCCCCAAAGGTTTTTGCGGAGCGGCCAGCTGCCGTCAACCAGCCCGAAGATGACCGCACACTGCGGAAGGGCACGGTGGATTTTGTGTCCTTCAGTTACTATTTCAGCCGCTGCATCACGGTGGGTCTGCGGGTGACTTTGAGCACCATCTACTACCGGTACAAAAAGGTCATTGCCTCGGATGGCGGGGACTTGGCTTGAGCAAGCGTCCCGGCACTGTCAGCGGTACGGCAGCGCCGGGGCATAAACATGTGAGAAAGAATCAATAACGGAGAAGAATTTATGACACCACAAATCATTGCACACCGCGGTGCTTCCTATCTTGCACCGGAAAACACCCTGATCGCCTTTAAAAAGGCCATGGAGCTGGGCGCAGACGGCGTAGAGATGGATGTACAGCAGACCATTGACGACGGACTCGTGATCCATCACGACTATATGATCGATCTGCACACGGATATTTCCGGCAAGATCTATGATATGACCATGGGCGATCTAAAAGAGCTGGATTTCGGCAGCTGGAAGGACGCCATCTATCGGGACGAGAAGATTGCCACCTTACAGGAGGCCATGGAGCTGTGCAAACAGATGCCGGGCTGCACCGTGCATCTGGAGCTGAAATCCACCATGAACAACGACCCGGAATTCGTGCCCCGGGTGCTGGAAGTGCTGCGGCAGACAGAGATGGTAGAACAGGTGATCCTGATTTCCTTCAACCACGCGCTGCTGCGGCAGGCAAAACAGCTGATGCCCGAACTGCGGGTGGGTGCGCTGGTATACGGCGAGCTGGAAAGCATGCTGCTGCCGCCGCCCATCATCTGGAAGGATCTGGGACTGACCAACGGCATGGACGACATGGAAGCCATGGACGCCGCCCTGCCGGAGAGCGCAGCGGACGAGGAAAACTGCGGCTGGATGACCCGCTGGATAAGCGATAAGGTAAGCATGCTGCAGGCAAACTTTCCCGGCGAGAGCCTGAACGAGATCTACAAAAACCTGATGGCGCAGCGGGATCTGCCCGCCTACATCCGCAGTCTGGACTTTGTGCCGGAGTGGGTCAGCTGCGAGTACCATACCGCCTACAAAAGCGCCGGTTTCATTGACGCGCTGCACGAGATGGGCATCAAGGTGTCTTTGTGGACGATGGATACGGAGGAGGCCGTCCGCAGCCTGCTGCGCACCAGCGCCGATGCCTACATCACCAACCGCCCCGACCGTGTGCGGGAGTGGGCAGAGAAGGAGCTGGCGGCGATCGCCCCGGCAGAAGAAACCCCGGCAGAAGTCACCCCGGCAGAGCCCGCCCCCGCTGCTGAATCGGACGCCGGGGCAGCCGCCGCAGAATAAGACAGCGCAGGGCCCTTATAAATAATCCTAACAAAAAAGAGATAGGCTTTCCCGAAAGGGATTACCTATCTCTTTTTTTGCATTCGTTTTTTATTCTGCTGCTTCGGTCAGCACAAAGGTCAGCTCTGCGGTGACGGCGCACTTGCCGTCCACCCAAGCCGAGGCTTTGCCTACGCCCACAGCGCCGTGCTGCTGCACCAATTCACAGTGCAGGGTGAGCACGTCCCCAGGGACGACCTGCTTACGGAAGCGGGCACTCTTGATGCCGCCGAACAGCGCCAGCTTGCCCTTGTTTTCCGGCAGGCTCAGCGCCGCCACAGCGCCGGTCTGTGCCAGTGCTTCCAGCAGCAGCACGCCGGGCATGACCGGCTGTGCCGGGAAGTGGCCGTTGAAGAATTCTTCGTTGCGGGTGACGCACTTGCGGCCGATGGCCCACTGCCCCGGCTCGTAGTCCAGAACGCGGTCCACGAGGGCAAAGGGGTAGCGGTGGGGCAGGATCTCCGCGATCTGCACACTGCTCAGAGTGTTGGCGTTTTCACGCACGGTACGGAGCTCTGCCATGGGTCAGCCCTCCCATCTGCGCAGGGCGATGCAGGCGTTGTGACCGCCAAAGCCCAAGCTGTTGCTCAGTGCGTACTGCATCTTCTGCTGCCGCCCGGTGTTGGGCACATAGTCCAGATCACACTCCGGGTCGGGCTGGGCGTAGTGGATGGTGGGCGGGGCAAACTGATCCCGCAGTGCCAGCGCAGTGAACACAGCCTCAATGCCGCCCGCACCGCCCAGCAGATGGCCGGTCATGCTCTTGGTGCTGACCACGGTCATTTCCTTTGCGTGTGCGCCGAACACGGCGTGAATGGCGGCAGTCTCGCAGGCATCGTTCATGTGGGTGCCGGTGCCGTGAGCGTTGATGTGGTCCACCTGCTCCGGTGCAAGTCCGGCATCCGCCAAGGTCAGCTTCATGCAGTCGATGGCACCTGCGCCGCCGGGTGCGGGCGCGGTAAAGTGATAGGCATCGCAGTTGGCACCGTAGCCCACCACCTCGGCGTAGATGTGTGCGCCGCGCGCTCTTGCGTGCTCCAGCTCTTCCAGCACCAGCACACCGCTGCCCTCGCCCATGACAAAGCCGCCGCGGCGGGCGTCAAAGGGCAGGCTAGCAGCGTCCGGGTCGGTGGCGGTGGAAAGCGCCTTCATGCTGGTAAAGCCGCCGATGCCCAAGGGGCTGATACAGCTTTCCGCGCCGCCGCAGACCATCACCGGCTCGTAGCCGTCCCGGATGCGGTGGAAGGCATCGCCCACGGCGTTGGTGCCGCCGGCGCAGGCCGTGACCGGGCAGGTGCACATGCCCTTCAGACCGAAGCGGATAGCCACCTGTGCCGCTGCCATGTTGGCAATGGCCATGGGCACAAAGTAGGGGCTTACCTTCTCCATGCCCTTTTCCTCGCCGCGTGCGTGCTGCTCCTCAATGGTGGGCAGACCGCCGATGCCGCTGGACAGGATGACGCCGATGTTTTTGCCCTCGGCTTCCGTATCGATGCCGCTGTCTGCAATGGCTTCGGCGGCAGCGCCCAGTGCCAGCAGGGTGAAGCGTGCCATCTTGCGGACTTCCTTTTTATCCACCACGGTCTCGGGGTCAAAATCCTTTACCTCACCGGCCAGCTTGCACTTGAAGTCGGTGGTATCGAACTGGGTGATGGGGCCGATGCCGCATTTACCGGCACGGGCTGCTGCCCAGCTGTCGGCCACATTGTTGCCCAGCGGGTTCACCGTGCCAAGGCCGGTGATCACAACTCTGCGTTTTTCCATAAGGGTTCTCCTTTACATTGCCATGCCGCCGTCCACACAGAGCACCTGCCCGGTGAGATAGCTGCTTTGTTCTGCGGCAAAAAACGCCACTGCCTGCGCCACATCCTCCGGCTGGCCTGCGCGGCCCGCGGGGATGCCCTGCGTCATGCCGGTGCGCACCGCCTCCGGCAGCACGGCAGTCATGTCGGTGTCGATAAAGCCGGGCGCTACCGCGTTCACGGTCACGTTCCGTGCAGCCAGTTCCCGGGCAAGGCTCTTGGTCAGGCCAATAAGCCCCGCCTTGCTGGCGGCGTAGTTGGTCTGCCCGGCATTGCCGCGCAGTGCCACCACGCTGGAAAGGTTCACGATGCGGCCATAGCGCTGGCGCACCATACGGCGGGCAGCTTCCTTGCAGCAGAGAAAGGCGCTTTTCAGGTTGGTGTCCAGCACCGCGTCAAAATCCTGCTCGGTCAGGCGCAAAATCAGGTTATCCCGGGTGATGCCCGCGTTGTTCACCAGCACATCCACCCGGCCAAAGGCCTCGGCGGCGGCATCGAACAGCGCTTTGCAGCCCTCGGCGGTGGATACATCCGCCTGCACGGTCACCGCCTGCACGCCCTCGGCGCGGCAGAGCGCTGCCGTCTGCTCCGCAGGCTCTGCGCCGTGGCAGTAGTTCACCACCACATTGCAGCCCTGCTTTGCCAGTGCCACGCACACTGCGCGGCCAATGCCCCGGCTGCCGCCGGTAACAATGGCGGCGCGGGTCAGCTTTTCTTCGCTCATTCTGCTTCCTTCCATGCGGTCAGCACCGCATCCAGCTGTTCCGGGGTCTCCACTGCGGTGCAGACCACCCCGGGCAGGGTCTTTTTCACAAAACCGCTCAGGGCGTTGCCGGGGCCGACTTCCAGAATGTGGTCCACGCCCAGTTCACCCAAGCGGCGCAGGGTATCTTCCATGTAGACGCTGCTCTGCACCTGCTTTACCAGCAGCTGCGGGATGCTGTCGGTCTCGGCCTTTTCATGTCCCAGACAGTTGAACAGCACCGGCGTCTCCATAGCGCCGAACTGCTCGCCCGCAAAGCGTTGTGCCAGCGCATCTCCTGCGGGAGCCATCAGCTTTGTGTGGAAGGGGCCGCTGACCTTCAGCGGGATGCAGCGGCGGGCACCGGCTTCCTTTGCCAGCGCGGCAGCCTGCTCCACAGCGGCCTTTTCGCCGCCGATGACCAGCTGTCCCGGGCAGTTGTAGTTGCAGATCTGCACACAGCCCGCCTCTGCCGCCTGTTCGCAGCAGGCAGACAGTTTTTCTCTGTCCAGTCCCAGCACGGCAGTCATGCCGCAGTCAAGGCCCTTTGCAGCCTCGGCCATGGCCTTGCCCCGGAAGGCCGTCAGCTCAATGGCCTGCTTTGCGGTGAATACCCCGGCTGCCTGCAGCGCGGAGTATTCGCCCAGCGAAAGCCCTGCCAGATAGGCGGGTTTTACGCCCTTTTCGGCCAGCACGGCGGTCACGCCGCAGGCAAAGGCCACCATGCAGGGCTGGGTGTATTCGGTCTGATTCAAAACGCCGTCCGGGTCCTCAAAGCAGACGCGGTGCAGGTCAAAATCCAGCGCTGCGCTGTCAAAGGCCGCCCGGAAGGCGGGAGATGCTTCGTAAAATTCCTTGCCCATGCCGGGGTGCTGTGCACCCTGACCGGCGTAAAGTACGGCAAGCTTCATAAATTCTGCCTCCATTCGGTCACAAGTTCGTCCATCAGCTCGCGCACGGTGCGCATCCGGTCCAGCCTGCCCACGTTTTCGCCGCAGAAGAAGAGCCCTTCCTCCACGTTGCCCTTCACCGCCTCGATGAGGGCGTGGGTGATGCAGTAGGGCACGGCGGCGGGGTCGCAGGTCTTGAGACACCGGGCGCAGTGCTTGGGCGGGAAGCGTTTGCCCTCAGCCAGCGCCTGCACCAGCGGGGTGTTCAGCGCGCGGCCGGGCATTCCCACCGGGCTGTGGATGATGCGCACATCCTCCGGCTTTGCCGCCAGCAGCACGTCCTTGTAGGTCTGGGAGGCGTCGCACTCGCAGGTGGGGATAAAGCGGGTAGCAAGCTGCACACCTGCAGCGCCAAGCTTTGTAAAGTGTGCCATGTCGGCACCGGTGTACACGCCGCCCGCCACAAATACCGGGATGGCGTGGCCGTATTGTTCCTCGTAAGGCTTTACCTCGGCCAGCACCCCGGGCAGAATCTCGTCCAAAGTCTGGCAGCGGTCGGCCAGCAGGTCCTCTTCGGCAAAGCCGAGATGCCCGCCTGCCTTGCAGCCCTCGATGACCACAAAATCGGCGGTGCGGTCAAAGCCCTTTGCCCAGCGGCGCAGGATGAGCTTTGCCGCCCGGGCACTGGATACGATGGGCGCAATGGCCACCTCTTTGGTGCCCACGATGCCCGGCAGCTCCAGCGGCAGACCCGCACCGGAGACCACGGCATCCACCCCCGCCGCTACGGCGGTGCGGATAGCCTCGGCATAGTCCCGGGTGGCTACCATCGCATTGATGGCTACCAGACCCATGCCCCCGGCAATGGCCTTGGCTTTTTGAATTTCTGCGGTCAGGGCGCGGTGGTTGGCTGCCGCCGGGTCGCGGGAAAAATCCGGCTCGCGGTAGCCTGCATCGGCGGTGGAGATGCACCCCATGCCGCCGCAGGCCGCTACCGCACCTGCCAGCCCGCCCAGCGAAACGCCCACGCCCATACCGCCCTGCAAAATGGGTACTTGCAGGGGCTTTCCGCCAAGGGTCAGCATTCGGCGTTCAGCGCGGCAATGCGCTGCCTCCCGCCCTGCCACAGATCGGCAAGGATATCGGCCACGGGGCGTACCTCGTGCAGCATTCCGGCCACCTGACCGGCCATCAGGCTGCCGCTTACCGTGTCGCCCTCAAAGACGGCGCGGCGCAGGCTGCCCAGCGTGTATTTTTCCAGTTCCATCTTATCCGCGCCCGCCTTTTCCTGACGGACATACTCCCGGCTCATACGGTTTTTCAGCACACGCACCGGTGCACCCACGGTGCGCCCGGTAACGATGGTGTCACTGTCCCCGGCTTTGAGCAGCGCGGCCTTGTAGTTGGGGTGAATGGGACACTCCTCGCTTGCCAGCAGGCAGGTGCCCACCTGCACACCGCAGGCGCCCAGTGCCAGCGCAGCCGCCAGTTGACGGCCATCGGCAATGCCGCCTGCGGCGATGACCGGCACGCTGACCGCGTCCACCACCTGCGGCACCAGTGCCATGGTGGTCATCTCGCCCACATGGCCGCCGCTCTCGGTGCCCTCGGCGATGACGGCGTCGATGCCCAGCGGCTCCAGATGCCGTGCCAGCACGGCAGCAGCCACCACCGGGATCACCTTGATGCCGGCAGCTTTCCACATGGGAACGTATTTTCCCGGGTTGCCTGCGCCGGTGGTGACCACGGCAACTTTTTCCTCCACCACGATTTGGGCAAACTCATCTGCCTGCGGGTGCATGAGCATGATGTTCACACCAAAGGGCTTGTCGGTCAGCTCCCGGCAGCGGCGGATATTCTGGCGCAGGGTATCGGCATTCATACCGCCTGCACCGATGATGCCCAGTGCACCGGCGTTGGAACAGGCGGCGGCAAACTCGCCGGTGGCAATGTTTGCCATGCCGCCCTGAATGATGGGGTATTTGGTACCTAAAATTTCATTTAAAAGTTTCATAAAAGTGACTCTTATTGTTCAACGTCCTCGCCCTCTCAGGCGCTGTTGCGCCAGCTCCCCCAAAGGGGGAGCCAAGAACGTTGTGGTAAGGCTCTTGCCTCTCCCTTTGGGAGAGGTGGCACGGCGTGAGCCGTGACGGAGAGGGCGAGCCTGTTAAAACCTTGCAGGGTCATATTCCACGATCATGCCGCCCCATGTCAGGCCGCCGCCGAAGCCGATGCAGGCAAGGGTCTGGCCGGGGAGCAGCTGGCCGCTTTCAGCCAGCTCGTTCAGCGCCACCGGGATGCTGGCAGCACTGGTGTTGCCGTGGCGGTCCATGTTTTTATAGAACTTTGCACCGTCGGCGTGCAGCGCCTTGACGCAGTGGTCGATGATGCGGCTGTTGGCCTGATGGCAGACCACCCAGTCCAGATTGTCCAGCGTAAGGCCAGTCTCGTCCAGCACGGTATGCAGGCACTTGGGCAGGGCATCCACGGCAAAGCGGAACACCGCCCTGCCGTCCATGCTGATGGGTGCCGAGCCTGCGCGGCTGGGGCCGCCGGCATGGATGGCGGCATCGCCCCGGGCGCCCAGCGTGATGGCAAAGGGCACAGAGGCGTCGGTCAGTTCAAACACCGCCGCACCGGCTCCATCGCCGAACAGCACACAGGTGGAGCGGTCGGCGGGGTCCATCAGGCGGGAGAGCGCCTCCGTGCCGATGACCAGCGCGTACCGCCCGCCCAGCGTAGCCAGCAGACCGCGCGCCACCGCCGTGCCGTACAAAAAGCCGGAGCAGGCGGCGTTCACATCCAGTGCGGGGCGGTTTTCCGGCAGTGCCAGCGCCGCCTGTACCTGACAGGCCACGCTTGGGGTGGCGTCCGGCGCTGAAAGGGTGGCGCAGACGCAGCAGGCAATGTCTGCCGGGGCAAGGCCGCTGCGCTGCAGCGCCTGCTTTGCGGCAGCAATGGCCAGTGTAGCGGCATTTTCGCCCTCGGTGCAGTAGTGCCGTGTGCGGATGCCGGTGCGGGTGGTGATCCACTCGTCGCTGGTATCCACGGTGCGGCTCAGCTCTTCGTTGGTGACCGTGCGGCCGGGCAAAGCCCCGCCGGTGGCGATCAGACGCAAACCCTTCATGCTTTCCTCATTTCTCCGATCTGACGGAATTTCTGGTAGCGCTGCTCGGCCAGCTGACGGCCGTTCATGCGGGCAAGGCCGCGCAGCTGACGCTGCAGTGCCTCGTCCAGATTGCCGAACAACACCCCGTGGGCGCGCTGTGCGCCGCCCACCGGCTCCGGGATGATCTCCTCCACGATGCCGTCCTTGTACAGATCCTGCGCGGTCAGCTTCATGATCTCGCAGGCTTCGCCGCTGCGGGAGGAATCCTTCCACAGGATGCTGGCAAAGCCCTCGGGGCTCAGCACCGAGTAGACGGCGTTTTCCAGCATCAGGATGCGGTTTGCCACACCCAGCGCCAGTGCGCCGCCAGAGGAGCCCTCGCCGGTGACCACTGCGATCACCGGCACGGTCAGGCCGCTCATCTCCATCAGGTTGCGGGCAATGGCCTCGCCCTGTCCGCGCTCCTCGGCGTCCTTGCCGGGGTATGCGCCCGGGGTGTCGATGAAGGTAATGATGGGACGGTCAAATTTTTCGGCCTGCTTCATCAGGCGCAGGGCCTTGCGGTAGCCCTCCGGCCCGGGCATACCGAAGTTGCAGCGCAGGTTTTCCTCCAGCGTGCTGCCCTTGCGGTGGCCGATGACCGTGACCGGCTGGCCGTGGAACAGTGCCACACCGCCCAGAATGGCGGCATCCTCCTTGCACTGGCGGTCGCCGCACTGCTCAAAGAAATCGGTGAACAGTGCATCCACGATCTCATCGATGTGGGGGCGCTCCGGGTGGCGTGCCAGAAAAACTCTGTCCTCTGCGGTCAGTGCCCCGCAGCCGGACAGCAAAGCGTCCTCCTGTGCGGAAAGCTCTGCCAGCTCGGCAGCGTGGTTGGTGATATCGGTCATGTTCTCGTCCGCCGGGTCGCCGCGCAGAGCGGCGATCTTTTCATCCAGCGGTGCGAGCTGTTGTAAGATGTCCTTGATCATAAGGCGCTCCCTCCTCAGGCGTGCAGACGCAGCAGCTGCGCCAGTGTTTCGCGCATTTCGGTACGGGGCACTACCTTGTCCACAAAGCCGTGCTCGTACTGGAACTCGCTGCGCTGGAAGCCTGCGGGCAGCTTTTCGCCGATGGTCTGTTCAATGACCCGGGGGCCCGCAAAGCCGATCAGCGCCCCGGGCTCTGCCAGCATGATGTCGCCAAGGCTGGCAAAGCTGGCAGTCACGCCGCCGGTGGTGGGGTGGGTCAGCACGCTGATGTACAGCCCGCCCCGGGCGGAGAACCGCTCGATGGCAGCAGAGGTCTTGGCCATCTGCATCAGGCTGAAAATGCCCTCCTGCATCCGGGCGCCGCCGCTGGCCGAAAAGATGATCAGCGGCAGGTGCTTTGCAGCGGCGTGCTCCACGGCGCGGGTGATCTTTTCACCAACAGTAGTGCTCATGCTGCCCATAAAGAACCGGCTGTCCAGCACTGCTGCCACCACAGGGATGCCCTCGATGCGCCCCGTGGCGGTGATGACAGCTTCCTTCAGGCCGGTCTTACCGGTCTGTGCTTCCAGCTTTTCCGGGTAACCGGGAAACTGCAGCACATCCTGCGGGGCAAGGTCGGCGTCCAGCTCCCGGAAGCTGCCCTTGTCAAGGACGAGGCTCAGGCGGTAGTACCCGCCGATGGGCAGGTGCACCCCGCAGTTGGGGCAGACGTACTGCGCCTTGTTCCAGATCTGGCGGGTGGCGCGGCGTCCGCACTTTTTGCATTCCACGAACTGCGGGTCGTTCCACACGGCACCCGCATCCCGCCGGGCCTTCAGCTGGAAGGTGCGCTCCCGCATGCTGCCCGGCAGCAGGTCTTTGATACTGTTCATCGCGTTTCGCCTCGGTCAGCCTCAGACATGGGCATTGATGTAGTTGAAGATATCGCCCACGGTCTTGAGGTTTGCCAGCTCCTCATCGGGGATGGATACGCCGCAGGCCTCTTCCAGTGCCATGTTCAGCTCCACAGCGTCCAGGCTGTCGGCCTCCAGATCCTCGGTCAGGCTGGCCTCCATGGTCACCTTGTCCTCATCGCAGCTCAGGGTATCGACAACGATCTTCTTCATTTCCTCGAAAGTCATGGTAGTATTCTCCTTTATGTTCACTGTTTGTATTTGATTATTTACCTAAAATTTGTGAGGTATCGAACACGACCATTATAGCCAAACCGTCGGATAAGTCAATGGTTTTAGTTAAAGATTTTTATCTTTTACAGTTTTGTCACAGTTTGCTTCCTTTTTATATAGGGGGTCTGGGCAGGGCGCAAAAAGGCCGCTGCACAGTACTTTGTGCAGCGGCCTTTCCCGCAATAATAATATTTCTTATTCCAGTCCGATCTGCTGGGCGTATTCTTCCAGCAGCTCCCGCTCAAGGAAGGGGGTCTTGACGCCCTCGCGGTCGCGGTAGGTCTCGTGCCCCTTGCCGATGACGGCGATCAGATCACCCTCCTGTGCGTGATCCACTGCGTAGTGCAGGGCATCCAGACGGTCAGGGATCTCCACGAACTTTGCGTCCGGGTTGCCCTTGTTCATGCCCTCGCGGATGTCCGCAAGGATATCCTCCACCTTTTCAAAGCGGTTGTTGTCCTCGGTGAGGATGGAGAAATCCGCCATCTTGGCGCAGATCTCACCCATGCCGTAACGGCGCAGCTTGGAGCGGTTGCCGCCGCAGCCGAACACCACCACCAGACGGTGGGGCTTGTAGGCACGCAGGGTGGTGAGCAGGCTCTCGGTGGATACCTCGTTGTGGGCGTAGTCCAGCAGGATGGTGAACTTTTTGCTGATGGGCACCAGCTCCACACGGCCCTTCACCACGCACTTGCCCAGACCGTCGTGGATGGCGGCATCCGGCAGACCCAGCACCTTGCCCACGGCCAGCGCTGCCAGCGCGTTGTACACGCTGAACTCGCCGGGCATATTCACCTTCACGTCCATCTCGTCCTTGCCGGTAACGTGGAAGGCAACGCCCAGAAAATCGTGGGTGCGCAGCAGCTCGTAGCCGGTCTCGCGGTAGTCGGCCTTTTCATCGCGGCCATAGGTTACCAATTTGCAGGTGTGGCCCTCCAGCAGGGCGGCGGTGTTCTCGTCGTCAATGTTCACCACGCCCACATCGCAGCGCTTGAACAGCTGTCCCTTCCAGCTGCGGTACTCCTCAAAGGTCTTGTGCTCACCGGGGCCGATGTGATCCGGCGAAAGGTTGGTGAACACACCCACATCGTAGTGCACACCCGCCACGCGGTCCATCATCAGGCCCTGACTGGATACCTCCATCAGCGCGGTATCGCAGCCGGCGTCCAGAAACTCCCGGAAGGTCTTTTGCAGCTCGTAGCTTTCCGGGGTGGTGTTGGCGGTGTCCTTGTGGCGTCCCATATAGTAGATGCCGTTGGTGCCGATCATGCCCACCTTGCGGCCTGCGGCCTCCAGCACGCTTTTGATCATGTGGGTGGTAGTGGTCTTGCCCTTGGTGCCGGTGACGCCGATCATGGTCATCTGACGGGCAGGGTTGCCGAAGAGGTTGGCGCTCATCAGAGCCATAGCATAGCGGCTGCTCTCCACCTTGACCACGGTCACTCCGGGCATGGCAGAAAGGTCGATATCGTGCTGGATGACCAGCGCGCTGACCCCCTTGGCGGCGCAGTCGGCGGCAAACGCGTGGCTGTCCCGCTGGGTGCCCACGATGCACACGAACAAAAGCCCCGGGGCAGCCTTGCGGCTGTCGTAGATGATATCTGCGATCTCAGTATCCAGACTGCCCTGCACAAGGGTAAAGGGCACGCCTTCCATCAGTTGTTCCAGCTTCATACAGTCTCCTCCATAGAGTTTCTTTACATGGGGTTTTCTTCTTCGTTGGCCGTCATGCGGTCAGGGTGGGTCAGGGGCAGCTGCTCGGTATCCGCGTCAGCCGCCGGTTCGGTGGTATCCGTGGGCTCAGTGCCCTCGGTGCTTTCCGTGCTGTCGGCGGTATCCTCGGCCGGGGCGGGTTCCTCGACCTTGGGTGGCACCACATAGCCGGAGGGCAGGGTGGGCTCGCCCTGTGCAAAATAGATCTTGCGGGTGCTGCTGGCACTGGTATGGCTGAAGTCCAGCCGTCCGGTGTCGGTGGAGCCGCAGCCCTTGCCATCGGCGTTGGTCAGCACATAGCGGGCGCGGTCCAGCTTATAATCCAGATCGTTCAGCGTACCCAGCAGCACGCTGATGCGGTCCTGATACAAAAATGCGATTTGTTCGGTGTCTGCCACTTCCAGCCGTGTCACGTCCTGCGACAGGCCGTATTCTTCCAGCTTGCCCACTAAGGTGCGCAGCGCTTCCATGCGGGCAGTCTCGGTGCTCACCGTGCTTTCGCTTTCGGCGGTTTCCGACCCGGAAGCGCTTGCCGCGTCCGCATCCTCCGCGAACCAGAAGCCCTGTCCCGGGGTAGTGTCCTGCAGCTTGCCGCCGTACAGGGTGCAAAGCCCCTCGGGCTGGGTGCTTTCCTCGGACAGGATCTTCCATTGATCCGAGATCACAAGCCACTTGCTGCCGTTTTGCACCGCGTAGGCGGGCACGGCTTCGGTCACCTGCACCACCACGGTGTTGGGGTAATCCCGGATCACCTTGATGGAGCCCAGCAGCGGGAAGTTTTGCTCCAGCACTGCGGCCTTTTCGCCTGGCTCAAAGCTGAAGATGTTCTCCTCCAGCTGCACGCCCATCTGCTGCAGAATGCTGTCTGCGGTATAGCCCGCGATCTCGGTCACCTGCTTGCCGTCCGGGGTCTGCACCTGAATGGAGTTGATGCGGAAGAGCATGGTCATGGTCAGGTAGATGCCTGCGCCAATGACGCACAGCAGCATGGCAAAGGCGGTCAGGCGGCGCAGCATCCGGCGGCGGCGCAGCGTAGCGCGGGTCACCTTGCGCTTTTTACGTTTTTCTCGCCGGGCAGGAGTTTGCGGGGCGCTCTGCACCGGGCGCAGACGCTGGCTGCCTGCCGAATGCTGCCGGTTCGGGCGGTTTTGCACGTTCTGGTTTTTCCGGCCGTTCTGCCCGCTGCGGGCATTGTTTGCCGGGCGGCGCTGTTTGCCGCCAGACTTCGCGTTTTGGGGTCTGCTGCCCGCCGGGCGGTTGCCGGTGGAGTACTGGGTGGTATTGCTCCCCTGTCCCTGCGCCGGGCGGCGGGTCTGGGCTTGGAGCTGGGCGGGGAATTGGATGCTGTTGTCTGCCCGGGAGGAGCGCACGCTGCCGTTGGCGCTGCGGGAGGGCGGGCGGCTGAGCGGCTCGCCGTTGTAGCCGTAGCGGCTGCTGCCGGTGCTCCGGGGCGTATGATCCTGCGAAGGCGCAGAGGTGCGCGCCACATCCCGGTTCAGATCATAGGGTCTCGTGTTCCGGGGTCTGCCGTTGCGGTCACGGTTCTGCTGCATCATTCGCACCTTCTTTCCTGTTTATTCCGGGTCTGCATCACGGGGTCTTTACCAGCTTGAGCAGCGCCGCAGTGATGCGGTCCAGACTGTCGTCCACCGACAGGCTGCGGGCGTTTTTGCCCATCTCGGCCAGCTTGCCGGGCTGTGCCAGCATGGCAGAAACCGTCTGCACTAGCTTTTCGCCGGTCAGGTCTTTTTCCTCAATGACCACAGCCGCCCCGGCCTTTTGCAGTTCCATGGCGTTGTAGTACTGGTGGTTTTCCGCCACATTGGGGCTGGGGATCAGCACAGCGGCGCGTCCCACGGCTTCCAGCTCGGCCAGCGTCAGCGCACCGGCGCGGCTGATGACGAGGTCTGCTGCAGCCAACAGCTCCGGCATATTGTTGATGTATTCCTTTACCACAAGGCTGTCGCCGGGTGCAAAATCCTTCTGCTTTTGCAGCTGCTCAAACAGCTGCACACCATACTGTCCGGTGGCGTGCAGGTGCAGCACCGGCTTGTGCTCGTGCTGCTCCCAAGCGCACAGGTCTGCCACCACCTCGTTGACCCGGCGTGCACCCAGACTGCCGCCGAAGGACAGGATGACGGTGCGGTCGCCCGCACCCAGCTGTGCGCGGATGGCCTCGCGGTTGGCGGCCTGTACAAACACCTCCGGCCGCACGGGGTTGCCCACCACAAGGGTCTTATCCGGTGCGCCCAGCTTTTCCACAGCGGCGGGCACGGCGGCAAACACGATATCCACATCCGGGGCCAGCAGCTTGTTGGTCACACCGGGGAAGGCGTTCTGCTCGTGCAGGGCGGTGTGGATGCCCATTTTGGCGGCGCAGCGCACCACCGGGCCGGACACATAGCCGCCGCAGCCGATGACGAGATCCGGCTTTACCTCTTTCATCATGGCCTTGGCCTTGGGACCGGAGAGGGCCAGATTCCACAGGGTAATGATGTTGCGCTTGATGTTGTGCAGACTGAGCTTGCGCTGGAAGCCGGTGATCTCGATGTGGTGGAAGGGGTAGCCCGCCTGTGTGACCAGACGGTACTCCATGCCCTCCTTACGGCCTGCAAAGTGGATCTCGGCGGTAGGGTCAGCCTTTTTCAGAGCACCGGCAATGGCCAGTGCAGGGTTGATATGTCCGGCAGTGCCGCCGGCTGCGATGAGAACGCGCATGGTGATTCCTCCTTATAATCGCCCGGCCTGCGGCCGGGCGGGCTTGCGGTTTGTTTTACTGTTCTGTGCGGGCTGCACGGGCAGAGGCCAAGTCAATGGTCTTGCGGGCAAGTTCTGCTTCCCGCTCGGCGCGGGCGGCTTCCCGCTGGGCACGCATCTGCTCCCGCTGCTGCGCTGCCCGCTCGCCGTTGCGGCCGATATTCACCATTACGCCCATCTCTGCCAGCAGCAAAATCAGGCTGGTGCCGCCGGAGGAGAAGAAGGGCAGGCTGATGCCGGTATTGGGCAGGGTGTTGGTGACCACGGCGATGTTGCAGAACACCTGCCACGCGATCTGCGCCATGATACCGATGCCCACCATGGTGCAATACAGGTTCTCCGCCTTATAGGCGATGAGCAGTCCCTGCACGATGAACAGCACGAACAGAACGATGATGAGCACCGCGCCGATGAAGCCCAGCTCTTCGCACACCACACTGAAGATGAAGTCGTTGGTGCTTTCCGGCAGCCAGAGCTGCTTTTCCACGCTGTTGCCCAGCCCCAGCCCCTTCAGCCCGCCGGAGCCGATGGCGTAAAGGCTCTGCACGGTCTGGTCGGTCATCTTGCTCAGATCCTGCGTCCAGCCGTCCAGGCGCTTTTGCAGGTAAGGGATGGAGTCCACATGGGAGAGCAGTGTTTCCAGCAGGGCGCCTGCCGTGATGGCACCCGCCCACGTCAGCACACCGCCGCTGCCGGACAGCAGCAGGATGGTGCCCACCACCGCCACCGTCAGCACGATGCCGGACATGTGCGGCTCCATCGCCAGCAGGATGACCACCGGTATAAGGGGCAGCACCGGCACCACCAGCTGCTTCCACACCCGCACCCGCAGCCACTCCCGGGGGGTAAGCAGGATGCGGCGCTCCGGGTCCAGCCGCTCCACCTGCGGCGCTTTGGCCGCAAGATGGGAGCTGAACAGGATCATTTCAAACTTTGCCACCTCCGAGGATTGCAGCGTGAGCCCGCCGAAGCGGATCCAGCGGCGGCAGCCGTTCAGAGGTGCCATGGTCAGAGTGACGGCCAGCATGGCCAGCACGATGATGTACCCCGGCACCACCATCTTACGCAGAAAACGGTGATCCATATAGCTCATCAGGAACATACAGCCCAGCCCCAGCATCATGCACAATGCCTGCTGCTTGATGTAATGGAAGCTGTCGCCCATGCGCAGGTAACCGGTGGTGTAGCTGGCGCTGAACAGCATCACCAGCCCAAAGACCATAATAACGGCCAGCGTAGCCAGCCAGTCGATCAGCAGCCGGGACCACGGGCCCGGGTCTCGCTGGAACACCGACACCGGCGCTCTGTGTTTTTTGCGGATAGTCGCCATCTGCGCTCCCTTCCCTCTCTGTGCCCGGTCAGCACCAGCGCAGCAGCGCCAGCGCCAGCACATAGCCGACAGCGCTCAGCGCAAAGCTGCACAGGAACACCGTCTCCGGGCTCATTTTATGCTTTTTTACCCAGCAGCGCAAGGGCTTGCCGGTGCGCTTTGCACACAGCAGCTGCGCTGCCAAAAGACCGCCCGCTGCCCAGAATGGCAGCGCCAGCGGCACGGTCAGGCTGGTCATGTCCAAACACAGCGGGATGCAGCCGATGGCACCCGCTGCCAGCAGACTGCCGCAGCAGCCCACCCCCAGCTTTGCCGGAGGGAACGCCCACAGCAGCAGCGCCACCAGTGCCCCGGCCAGCGCGGCGGGCAGCACTGCCAGCCCGGGCACGCCCAAGCCGGCCTCTGTCATCATCAGCGCCAGCATGGCCACAAAGGCCGCACCGCACACCGCGCCCTCGTCCCGCTCGGCGATGCGGGCGCACTCGGCCAGTGCCACCATGAGCACCGCCCACAAAAAGGGCACGGCGCTGCCCAGCAGCACATACCCCGCCCCGGGCACGCCAAGCCCCCGGGGCAGACAACCCGCTGCCCGCAGCAGCAAAAGAACGAATGCCGCCGCCAGTGCTTCCAGCAAAAGCCGCACGCCCCGCCGCAGCCCCAGCGCCGCCGGGCTGCGCATCCGGGCAAGGTCTTCTGCAAGACCCACTGCCCCAAAGGCGAGCGCTCCCGCCAGTGCCGTGAGCAGCCGTGTCATCAACCGGCCTTCGCTGCCCAGCAGCTCCGGCTGACCTACGCAGGCGGCAAGCCAGCCCACGCCCACCGCTGCCACCGTGCCCGCCGCCGCACACAGCCCGCCCCACAGCGGGGCGCGCAGGGGTGCAGACCAAGGCTGCTCAGATTGTACCGGCTGCTGTTGTTGTTCGCGGCGTTCCAGCACCCGCCGCAGCGGCACAAACAGGCTGCACAGGGCTGCCGTAAGGGCAAAACCCAGCACCACCGCCGCTGCCAAGGCGAAACGCTCCATAACTCAGACACTCCATTTCGCCAAATAGTTATTCTTCCGCTTCTTTATGCTCTGCGTAGAAGATATCCAGCACTTTTTCCAGTGCCATGCCGTGGCTGGCCTTTACCAGAACGGCATCACCGGGCTGCACCCGGTCCAGCAGGGCATCGGCGGCCTCGCGGTAATTTTCCGCGTGCAGAGTCTTTACCCCCTTGGCAGCAGCCACCACGGCGGTGCGCTTGGCCTGCTCGCCGTAGGTGATCAGACAGTACAGCCCGCTCTCGGCGGCAAGGCGTCCCAGCTCCTCGTGTGCTTCGCGGCTCAGCTCGCCCAGCTCCAGCATATCGCCCAGCAGGGCAAAGCGGCGCTTGCAGGGGAAGTCCTTGAACATCGCCAGTGCGGCCTTCATGCTGTCCGGGTTTGCGTTGTAGCAGTCCTCGATGACGGTCACGCCCTCGCTGTCCACCACCTTCTGACGGCGGCCGGTCTGCTCAAAGTTGGAAAGGCCCCGGATGACCCTCTTAGCGTCGCAGCCCAGACGGGTAGCGGCGCAGTAGGCAGCCAAGGCGTTCGCCACATTATGGCGTCCCATGGCGGGAATGTTCACCACAAAGGTGCCGTGCTCCTGATCTTCCAGCACAAAGCTCATGCCGTCAGTCTCCTGCCGGATGGACAGAGCGCAAACATCGGCATTCTCATCGCTCAGGCTGAACCACACCGGACGCACATGGGCGGGCAGCGTTGCTTTGCGCAGGAAGGGGTCGTCGTAGTTCAGCACCAGTGGTGCGCCTTCCGGCAGACCGTTGCAGATCTCCAGCTTTGCCTTGCAGATATTCTCCTGACTGCCCAGATTGCCGATGTGAGACACGCCGATGCAGGTGATGATGCCCACATCCGGCCGTGCTGCCCGCGCCAGACGGTCGATCTCGCCGGCGTGGCTCATGCCCATCTCAATGACCGCGTACTCGGTGCTGCTTTCCAGCCGCATCAGGGTGCGGGGCATACCCAGTTCATTGTTCTGGTTGCCCTCGGTCTTGATGGTCTCGCCAAAGCTGCTCAGGGCGGCGTAGGTCATCTGCTTGGTGGTGGTCTTGCCCACGCTGCCGGTCACGCCTACCATCTTGGGGTGGTACTGGCTGCGGTAATTTGCGCCCATCACCATCATGGCGTGGTAGCTGTCCGGGCAAAGGATGGCCTTTTCCTCCGGCACACCGGGCACGGGATGGTTGACCACCACATACTCCGCGCCCTGCTCCAGCGCACGGGCGGCGAAATCATGGCCGTCGAACCGCTCGCCGGGGAAGGCCACAAAAATGCAGCCGGGTTTTACCTCGCGGCTGTCGGTGGTGACCAGTGCCACCTCCGGGTCACTGGTCAGTTTTCCGGCAGGCACCAGCCCTGCCAGAAGCTTGCTTGCATGGATCTTTTCCATTGTTGTATCCCCTCTCGTTCTATTGAATGCTGCACCCTCATCCGTCACTGCCTTGCGGCAGTGCTTTATGCTGAAAGCCTTGGTCGAAGATGCCGAAAAAGCTGTTTTACCCACAGGTCAGGGTGATGATGGTGCCGCGCTGCACGCTGGAGCCGGGCTCTGCGCTTTGCGCCTGCACCGTACCGCTGCCTTCCACCACGCAGTTCAGCCCGGCGGCGCTCAGCATCTGACGGGCAAAGTCCGGGCTCTTACCGGTCACATCCGGCACCTCGGTGCGGCTGCCCTCGTAGGTATCAGTATACAGGTAGATGGTGGTACCGTAGGGCACCTCGCTCCCCGCGTGGGGGTACTGGTAGGTAACCGGGGCAGCGGTCTGGCTGCTCTGGCTCTCCTGCAATTGATGCTTTAAGCCCTGAATGTTCAGGCTCACCTGTGCGTTGCTCCACTCATTGCCCACAAGGTTCGGCACGGTAACGATGGTGCCGCTGCGGTCCTCGCCGTCGGTAGCGATGCCCAGATAGGGGGCCACCTCGCTGATGATATTGCCCGCCACAGGGGCTGCAAGGATGGAGGAATAATCCGTCCGGGCGTTATTAGGGTCGTCCAGCATGACATAGACCAGAATTTCCGGGTCGTTGGCAGGCAGCACCGCCACGAAGGAAGCCACCTTTTTATAGTCGCCATCGGCGCGGCGGTGCATATTCAGCTGCTCGGAAGTACCGGACTTGCCGCCGATGCGGTAGCCGGACACATAGGCGTTTTTACCGCCGCCGGTGCCGTTGCCCACCTCGTACTCCATCATCTGCCGGATGACCTCGCTGGCGCTCTGGCTGATGACCTGACGGCGCACGTTTGCGCCGATCTCCTGAATGACGTTGCCGTTGGAATCGGTGATCTTATCCACCACATGGGGGGTGACCAGATACCCGCCGTTGACGGTGGCCGCAATGGCGGTGCACATCTGCAGCGGGGTGATGGCCATGGCCTGACCGAAGGAGGAGGACGCCAGCTGCACCTCGCCCAGCTGGTCGGCGCGGTAGTACTGCATAAAGTTGGTCTCGCTGGGCAGGTCCACGCCGGTGCGGGCGGTAAAGCCGAAGGCATCGAAGTAGTTATAGAACTGCTGCGAGCCGACGCGCTGCCCCAGCTGGATGTAGTAGATGTTGCAGCTCTTGCGCAGCGCCTCGGCCATATTGAGCAGGCCGTGCGCCTTGCGTCCGGCGCAGTGGTAGGTCTCCTTGGCTACGCCGTAAGCGCCGGAGCAGGTAAAGGTGGTGTTCATGGTCGCCACGCCGGAGTCGATGCCCATGGCGGAGGTGATGACCTTGAACACAGAGCCGGGGTAGTACAGCTCGGTGATGGTCTTGTTCTTCCACAGGATATCCCGGTAGTAGCCGGAATAGTCCGCTTCCTCGTCCAAAATTTTGTTGCCCTGTTCATCGGTGATGTAGTTGCCGTCGGCGTCCTTTTTATAGACGCCGTAAAGCTCCGGCTCTGCGTGCACCAGCTCGTTGAGATAAGCCTCGTTGGCGGTGTAGTTCAGCGGGTCGTTGGGGTCAAAGTCCGGCTTGGAAGCCATGGCAAGGATGGCACCGGTCTTGACGTTCATCACAATGGCGCAGCCGCGGTTTTCCACCGTATTGGCTGCAATGGCTTCGTTCAGGTACCGCTCCGCGATCTCCTGCACGTTCACATCCAGCGACAGCACCAGATTAGAGCCGTCCTTGGCGGCAAAGGTGGTGGCGTTGGCGTCTGCAATGGCATTGCCCACCGCGTTGCGCTGGGTGATGGTGCGGCCATCCACACCAGCCAAGGTGGACTGGTAGGATTTTTCCAGTCCGTAGGTGCCGACGCCGTCCGCATCCGTAAAGCCCAGCACCGCTGCGGCAAAGGCACCGTAGGGGTAATTGCGCTGGAAGCTTTTTTCCGAGGACACTGAGATGCGTCCCTTGCGGGAGGTATCGGTGGCCTTTTTGTGCGCCTTGTTGAAGCTGGTGACGTATTTTTCAATGGAAAGCTTCACCGCGTTGTTCACCTTGGTGGCAAGGGTGACGTAGGCAGAATCCAGCCGGGAAAGTGCATCGTAAACGGTCTGGTACTGCTGCTGATACTCTGCCGAGGAAGTGTCCACGCTGTCCAAGCTCTCGCCGTCCCCGGAGAGCAGACGCAGAGTCAGCTCCCGGCTCACCTCGGCACACATGGCGGGGTCCAGCGTTTTGGTCACGGTGTCGTCATCGTTGGTCTTGCTGGTATAAAGGATGCTGCTGTAACTGGGGTCTGCCCAGATGGTCCACACCACGCTGGTGGAGGCAAGGGTGATGCCGGAGGCATCGTAGATCTCGCCGCGGGTGGCCTTGATGGTGGTATCCAGCAGCTGCTGCTGGGCGGCATACTGGCGGTACTCCGCCCCGTGAACGATCTGGATATTATACAGGCTGCGGATGACGATGGCGGCTGCCGCCACCACCGCAAGGATGCCCAGACGGCTGCAAATCCGCCGCACCCGGCTGTCCAGCCGGTCCCGTCCAGAAGCCGGACGCAGGCGGTAGCCCCTGCTTTTTTTGTTACGGAAAGGTTCTTGCATTGGTTCTCTCCTGCGGGGCGTGCACTGCATTCCGCGCGCCCTGCGCTGTTATTTGTTCAGACTGCGGTGTCCATAAACCGAAAAAAGCGTGCGCTGCCGCACGCTTTTTCCGTTTATCTCACGGTGCCCAGAATGTTCACCGCGCCGGTGTACAAAAAGTCGGTCCATTGCCGCACGGTGGATTCCCGGCGCACCAGTGCGCCGCTCTCGCCCAAGCGGATGTAGGTGATCTGGCTGGGGTCTACTTTCATCAGACCCAGCCGCCCTGCGGTCTCCTCCACGCTGGCAATGTTGGTCTTGCTGTTCAGGGTGCTGTTGTAGTAGGTATACTGGCTCTGCTCGCTGACCAGCTGCGCCTTAGTGGCTTGGATCTGGTCGTTCAGCTCCACCAGCTGTGCCTCGCTCCACAGCAGGCTGATGGCAAAGCCCACCAGCAGTGCTGCCGCCACCAGATTCATGGCGTTATGTATGGCGGCCTGCAGCGGGTTTAACCGCCGCTTGCCGCCTTTTGCTACCCGCAGGTTTGCTTTGCGCTGGGGCTGCGGTGCCCTGCGGCGGCGCACCGCGTTATGATCGTATGCTGGCTGACCCATGGTTCCTCTCCTCCTCACGATGCCGGTGTTTCTGGCATCTCAGCATTTTTCCAGTACACGCAGGTGGGCAGAACGGCTGCGCCGGTTCTCTTCCAGCTCCTGCGTATCAGCTTCAATGGGTTTACGGGTGATAAGCTTTGCCTTTGCCTTGCCGCCGCACACACACACCGGAAACTCCGGCGGGCAGGTGCAGGCTGTGGACCAGCGGCGGAATTTGTTCTTGACCAGCCGGTCCTCCAGTGAGTGGAAAGTGATCACACACAGCCGGCCGCCCGGTGCAAGGTGATCGAAAATGGTATCCAAGCCCTCCTCCAGCGCATCCAGTTCGTGGTTCACTGCAATGCGCAGTGCCTGAAAGGTGCGGCGGGAGGGGTTCTTGTTTTTGCGGCGCTCTGCCGGTGGCATAGCGCTTGCCACGATATCTGCCAGCTGCAGGGTGGTCAGGATGGGCGCAGTTTCCCGCGCCTCCACGATCTTTCCTGCGATCTGCCATGCATAGGGCTCCTCGCCGTAATCCCGCAGGATGCGGGCCAGTTCCTCGCGGCTTTCGGTGTTCACAAGGTCTGCGGCGGTCTCGCCCTGCTGGCTCATGCGCATATCCAGCGGTGCGTCTGCCCGGTAGGAAAAGCCCCGGGCGGCATCGTCCAGCTGGTGGCTGGAAACGCCAAGATCCAGCAGTGCACCGTTGATCTTTTCAATGCCCAGCTGCTCCAGCGCCTGTCCCGCATAGCGGAAGTTGATCTGCACCACGGTGGCGGGCAGCCCGGCAAGGCGGGAGCGCGCGGTCTGCACCGCGTCCGGGTCCTGATCCAGCGAGATGAGCCTGCCGCCCTTGGCGGCGTCCAGCCGCAAGGCGATCTGGCGGGAATGTCCCGCGCCGCCGGCGGTGCCGTCCAGATAGGTGCCCGCCGGGTCGATGGCAAGCCCTGTCAGGCACTCGTTCAGCAAAACGGGGATATGCTCAAACGAGGCCGGGTCAAAGGGCTGTTGTTCTTCAAAGGCCATTGGCACGGCCTCCTTTCTCGGTTTAATTTTTTTGCATCAGAGGTGCAGTTTGCGCAGCCGCTCAGCGCGCTGGTCGTTGGTCACGGCGGCGCGGCGGGCGTTCCAGACTTCGGTAGCCCAGATCTCGGCATGGTTGCGGTTGCCGATGATGGTCACATCCTTTTCCAGCCCGGCGTAGGCGCGCAGCTCTGCGGGCAGCAGGATGCGTCCCTGCTTGTCCGGCACCACCTCGCAGGCGGTGCTGAACAGGTCACCGGAAATGGCCCAGCTGTCCATCAGTTCATCGCTTTCCAGCTTGTCCGCCAGCCGCTGGACTTCCTCCATGGGCAGTGCGAACAGGCAGTTGTCCACCCATTCCAGCACCACAAAGCTCTCGCCCATGGCGTCCCGAAATTTTGCGGGGAAGTTCAGCCGCCCCTTGGCATCGATGGTGTAATCATACCGGCCAAAAAACACGCGCTGTACCCCCTTTCAGGGGCGTTTGCAGGGCGTGTACCCTACTTTTACCCACTTTGCCCCACTGACACGTCATTATTGTAGCAAATCAAATCCGTGAATGCAAGGGTTTTCGGGCGGCTTTTTGCCGCAAAAGTCCACAAAAAAAGTCCCTGTGAGCCGTCATTTTTGCTCGCAGGGGCTGTGTTTTCCGCAATGTGTGGAATTTGTGTGGAAAGTTTCGTGCCGTCAGCCGTTTTTCTTGGCGTTCTGGCGCAGGCTGGCACGGATATTTTTGACCTGTGCAGCGTTTTCCACCATGGTATCCTCGGTGGTGCGCAGCATATTCTCGCAGTAGTCGGTCACGGTCTGGCGCAGGGTGCGCGCCTCGGTCTGGGCAGCGGAGGTAATCTCAGAAGCGCGCTGCTGGGCTGCCTTGACGATCTCAGCATCGCTGACCAGAATGCGGGCACGTTCCTCGGCCTTTTTCACAATGGCCTGTGCCTGTGCGTTGGCGCTGTCCACGATCTGCGCCCGGTCGTTCACGATCTGCTGCGCCTGCCGCAGCTCGCCGGGCAGAGCCGCCCGCACCTCGTCCAGATAATCCCGGATCTGCTCCACATCCACGATGCGCTTGCCGCCGGAAAGGGGCACATTTGCGCTCTCTTCCAGTGCATCCTCAATGGTATCCAAAAGCTCGTTCACGTTCATAAGGCTTCTCCCTCCTGCTCAGCGGCGGGCTGCATGGGCTTTGTGTACTTCCACAGCAGCACCTTGCCGTATTTATACTGTTTTTGCAGGGTCAGACTGCCCGCCTGCGCGGGCAGCACGATGCCTGTTTCGCTCTCGCACAGCACGATGCCGCCGGGGGCAACGCACTTTTCCACGGCCGGCAGGATCTTTTCCAGCGTGCCGCCACGGAAGGGCGGGTCCAGCAGCACCAGATCGAACTGCTCCCGGCAGGCCGACAAAAACCGCGCAGCCTCGCCGATATTCACCCGGCTGCGGTCGAACACGCCGCAGGCCTTGCAGTTGCGCATCACGATGCTTACGGCCTCCCGGTTCTCGTCCAGAAAGACGCACCGGGCCGCACCCCGGCTCAGCGCCTCGATGCCCAGCTGGCCGCTGCCGGCGTACAGATCCAGCACCCGGGCCCCGGGCAGGTCGAACTGTACGATGCTGAACATCGCCTCCTTCACCTGCGAGAGGGTGGGGCGGGTGACATCGGTGCCGGGCAGTGCTTCCAGCCTGCGGCCCCGGGCTTCTCCTGCGATCACGCGCATGATGTTACCTCCTTGCCGTAGCTGCCGCCCCGCGGCAGCCGGTTTTAACTCTTTCGTATCCTTTATTATCTCCCAACCGCATAGTGTTGTCAAGAGCCCGCATTGCGCTGCGGGCGGCTTTGTGCTACAATCATAGCAGCAATATTGCGCATTTTACGGCGCATTTCAGCAAAGGAGAGTATACAGCATGAAAGTTCTGCTTATCAACGGCAGCCCCCACGAAAAGGGCTGCACCTACACCGCCCTTTCCCTTATTGCCGGGGAGCTGAAGGCACAGGGCATCGAAACCGAGATTTTGCACGTCGGCGGTCAGCCCGTGGGCGGCTGCATCGGCTGCGGCGGCTGCCGCAGCGGCAACGGGTGCGTGTTCGGCGGCGTGGTCAACGAGGCCATCGAGAAGGCCAAGACCGCCGACGCCTTCGTGTTCGGCAGCCCGGTGCACTACGCCTCCGCTGCGGGCAACATGACCAGCTTTATGGACCGTCTGGCCTACGCGGGCGGCAAGTATCTGGCCTATAAGCCCGCCGCCGTCTGCTGCTCCGCCCGCCGCGCCGGTACTACCTCCACCCTTGACCAGCTGGTCAAGTACCCCCAGTTCTTCCACATGCCGCTGGTCAACGGTTCCTACTGGGCGATGGTACATGGCTCCAACCCCGAGCAGGTACTGCAGGACGCCGAGGGCTGCGCCGTGATGCAGGAGCTGGGCCGCAACATGGCATGGCTGCTGCACTGCATCGAGGCCGGTAAGGCCGCAGGCATCGACCATCCGCAGAATCCGCCCCGCCCCATGACCAACTTTATCCGCTGAGGTATGAATAAATTTGGAGCCCCGGAACGCCGCTGGCGTTCCGGGGCTCCATTTCTATGGGCGATTTTATACAATTTTTCCAAGCATTTCTTGGGCAACCTGTCGGCGGCAACTTCCGCGCACTGCAAAATTTCCGCTTATCCGGCACAAAAGGGGCGTGAATGCTTTTTTCGTTCACAACTTTGTGATACCATACCTCTATAAGCATATCACTCAGACGGAGATCCTGCTATGGAACACTACGATTGGAACGAGGGTTGGCTGTTCGCCCCCACATTCGACCCGGCGCTGGTGCGCCCGGAGTGCCCGGAGCTTTCCCTTACCCCGGTGCGGCTGCCCCACACGGTCAAGCCTCTGCCCTATAACTACTGCAATGAGAACGACTACCAGCGCCTGTGCGGCTACCGGCGGGAGTTTTTTGCGCCCAAAAAGTGGCTGGGCCGCACCGTGCTGCTTACCTTCGGGGCGGTGGCGCACGATGCCACCGTGTTCTGCAACGGGCGGCGGGTGTTCCACCATGGCTGCGGCTACACCGCCTTTACAGTAGACCTGACCGGCGCGCTGCATCTGGGACAGAAAAACGTGGTGGCTGTGCGCTGCGACAGCCGGGAGGATCTGAACATCCCGCCCTTCGGCGGGCAGCTGGATGCGCTGACCTACGGCGGCATCTACCGCGCCGTCAGTCTGGATATCAAGGAGCCCGCCTATCTGCGGGACGTGTTCATCGAGGCCAAGGCCGAGGGCGATTTCCGCATCTACACCGCCACCGTGGGCGAGACGGTCGGCTGCACCCTGCAGGCTGAGATCCGCAGCCCCGCCGGGAGCCGGGCGGTGTACAGCGGCGAGCTTTCGCTGCCCATTACCGGCACGCTGAACAATGTGCACCCGTGGAGTTTGGAGCACCCCACCCTGTACACCCTGACCATGCGGCTCATCCGCCCCGGCACCGGCGGTCTGCCCGACCGGGTGCTGGACGAAAAAACGGTGCGCTTCGGCTTCCGCACCGTGCAGTTCGTGGCAGGCGGGCTGTACCTGAACGGACAGCGGGTGGAGCTGCGCGGTCTTGACCGGCACCAGAGCTACCCCTATCAGGGCTACGCCATGCCGGACAGCATCCAGCGGCTGGACGCCCAGCTGCTGAAAAAGGAACTGGGCTGCAACGCCGTGCGCACCTGCTATGCGCCCCCCAGCCCGGCGTTTCTGGACGCCTGCGATGAACTGGGTCTGCTGGTGTTCCCCGAAATGCCCGGCTGGCAGCACATCGGCGATGAGGTCTGGCAGGCGCAGGCGCTGCAGAACTGCCGGGAGATGGTGTGCCAGTACCGCAATCACCCCAGCATCTTTTTGTGGGGCGCCCGCATCAGCGGAAGTCCCGACAACGAAGCCTTTTATAAACGCACCAACGAAGCCATCCACCGGCTGGACCCCACCCGCCCCACGGCGGGCAGCCGCAGCACCCGCAAAAGCCAGCTGCTGGAGGACGTTTACGCCTACAACGATTATTCCTACGCCGGACGCGGTACAGGCTGCGAGAACCGCGCCGCCGTGACCCCCGACACCCGCAAGGGCTACCTTATCAGCGAGTTCGGCGGGCAGAACTTCCCCGCCAAGCCCTTTGACGATGAACCCCACCGTCTGGTGCAGGCGCTGCACCACGCCGCCGTGCTGAACGACAGCATTGCACAGCCGGGCGTGGCGGGCAGCTTTGGCTGGTGCATGACCGACTATAACACCCACCGGGAGTTCGGCAGCGGCGACCGCATCTGCTACCACGGTGTGATGGACCTGTTCCGCAACCCGAAACTTTCTGCCGCCGTCTATGCCAGCCAGAAAACGCCCCGCGCACCCTCCGACATCGTGCTGGAGGTCTCCTCTGCCATGACGCTTGGCGACCTGCCCGGCGGCGCAGCAGCCGCCTGCTGGGTGTTCACCAACGCCGAGAGCGTGCGGCTGTACCGCGGCAACGACTTTGTGGCCGAGTTTACCCCCGACCGGCGGGGACGCTTTGCCGCCCTGCCCCACCCACCCATTGAGATCAACGATTTTGTGGGCTCGCTGCTGGAAAAGTACGAGGGCATGGATCACGCCACCGCCGTGCAGACTGCCGCCATCCTCAATGAGCTGCGGCGGGACGCCATGGCGCTTTCGCCCCTTTCCAAGGCGCGGATGCTCTCGCTGCGGCTGAGCTGGAACGAGCTGATGCGGATGTATTATAAATACATCGGTGTGCTGGGCAGTTCCGCGCCGGTGTACCGGTTCGAGGCGGTGTGGCATGGCCGCGCCGTGCGCACCGTGGTGCGGGAGCCGGTGCAGAGCGTCCGGTTGGAATGCACCGTGCACAATCCCCTGCTGACCGACGGCCCCACATGGGACTGCGCCGCCGTCAGCCTGCGCGCCATCGACCAGAACGGCAACCTGCTGCCCTACTGCGGCGAGGCCGTCTGCCTGTCCGTGGAAGGGCCGCTGAAAATTTTAGGCCCCAGCGTGGTGCCCCTGCGGGGCGGCATGGCGGGCACCTACCTTGCCACCACCGGCGAGGCCGGACGCGCCGTGCTGCACTGCCGCATGGAGGGCGCACTGGACACCGAAGCGGTGCTCACCGTGCGCAGCCGGGAGGAGCAAAACGTTTAATTTTCGTCCTTTCATGATAGATTTGCAGTCTGTTCAAAATTTTATCATGGTTGGCTGATATCCTAGAAGCACAAAGTATTCCGCAGGGCGGCGCTGCTGCCCTGCGTTTCCGTGTGTAAAGCCCCAGAGAAGAGGATGCGAAAACCTATGAGAGAAAAATTCCGTCAATTCATGATCGGGCGCTACGGCACCGATGGCCTGAACCAGTTTTTGAGCATGAGCTCCATCGTGATGCTGCTGGTATCGCTGCTCACCCGCGTTTCCCTGTTCACATGGCTGGGCGCGGCACTGCTGATCCTGTGCTACTACCGCAGCCTGAGCCGCAATATCTCCAAGCGCACCGAGGAGAACTACCGCTATTACAGCCTGAAGGACCGGTTCAACAACAAGTTCCGCAGCCTGAAGGAGCAGTGGGCCAACCGCAAACTGTACCACTACTACCGCTGCCCTCAGTGCCGCCAGAAGCTGCGCGTGCCCCGTGGACGCGGACGCATCCAGATCTCCTGCCCGCGCTGCGGCACCCAGTTCATCAAAAAGAGTTGAGCCGCCATGTTCGGATATGTGATCCCGGATCGGGCCAGCCTCAGCCCTGAGGCGCAGAGCCGCTACCGCTCGGCCTACTGCGGGCTGTGCCGCCGCATCGACGCCCTGCACGGGCTGCGGGGACGGTTCAGCCTGAGCTATGACCTGACCTTTTTAAACATTCTGCTGTGCAGCCTGTACGAGGGCGAGACCCCCGCAGACAGCGGCATCAGCCGCTGCCCCATCCACCCGGTACACGGTGTGCTTTGGCGCAGCGCCGACCCCACCGACTACTGCGCCGACCTGAGCGTGGCGCTGCATTACTACAATGCACAGGACAAATGGCAGGATGACCATAATCTGCTGGCGCTGGGGTACAGTACCCTGCTGGACAACAGCACCGCCGAGGCCGCCCAGCGCTGGCCGCGTCAGTGCAATGCGATCCGCGCGTGTCTTGCCAAGCTTGCCGAGTACGAGGCCGCCGGCAGCACCGACCTTGACGCAGTGTCCGGCTGCTTCGGTGCGCTGATGGCAGAGCTGTTCGACTACCGGCAGGACCGCTGGGCACCGGAGCTGCGCAGCATCGGCTTCCATCTGGGCAAGTTCATCTACCTGCTGGACGCCTACGACGACCTGCCCCGCGACAAGCGCCGGGGCGCGTACAACCCCCTGCGGGAGCTGAGCACCCACCCGGACTACGAGGAAGAGATGCTGGACATCTTCGAGCTGCTGCTGGCACGCTGCGCGCAGAACTTTGAGCGTCTGCCCTGCGTGGAGGACGCGGACCTGCTGCGCAACATCCTGTATTCCGGCGTGTGGCTGAAATACAACTGCAAAAACGCAAAACGCACCGGAAAGCCCGATGCGTCTTGATTTTGTGCCGATGTTCCGGTAAAATAAAACGGATGTGGTGCAGCGGTGCTGTACCGTCAGTATAATGAGTGAGGAAGTATACCGAGCATGAGAGATCCCTATGAGGTGCTGGGCGTTCAGCGCGGCGCAAGCGACGACGAGATCAAAAAAGCATACCGCGCCAAGTGCAAGCGCTGGCACCCGGATTTGAACCCCAACGACCCCACGGCCGAGGAGCACTTCAAGGAGGTGCAGGCCGCCTACGATGCCATTACCAAGGGCGATACCGGCCCCCAGATGGGCGGCAACCCCTACGGTGGCTACCAGCAGCAGAGCTATAACCGGCAAGGCTATGGGCAGCAGGGCTACGGCCAGCAGAACTACGGCTACACCGGTTTTGATGGCTTTGACGGGTTTGAGGGCTTTGACCCCTTCGGCTTCGGTTTTGGCTTTGGCGGCTATCAGCAGGCCGGGCCCAGCGCCTCCGGCACCGACACCCCGGAGATGCAGGCCGCCCGCAATTTTGTGGCCAATGGCCGCTACGCCGAGGCGCGCCGGTTGCTGGACGGCATGACCGGCCGCAATGCGCGGTGGTACTATCTCTCTTCGCTGGCCAATCAGGGGCTGGGTAAAAGCGTGGACGCCCTGCAGGACGCCCGCCGCGCCGTGCAGCTGGACCCGAACAACACCGAGTACCAGATGCACCTGCGCCGGATGCAGAACCCCGGCCAGACCTACCGCACCCAGACCACCTACGCCCAGCCCGGCGGGCTTTTGCGCTGGTGCTGGAGCATGATTTTGCTGAACCTGCTGTGCAACTGCTGCTGCGGCGGCTGGGGCTTCCGTGGGTTCAGGATGTGATGGGAAGAGGCCGATTTAGAATGGCTTCCGCTATCGGGTTGCGGCTCCCAGCATCCGCTTCGTGCCTTGGGCGGCACTTGCGTCTTGCTGGCCGCTGCCCCAACAACTCCTCCCTGTTTCCGCCACTGGCGGCGGTCGTCGTCGTTGCACTTTGCGCATAATGAGCGGAAAGAATATTTTTATTTGTAAATCGGGAAAATCTGCGGATTTTCCCGATTTACTTTTTCACGAGGAGGGGGGCGTAGCGGCAAACGGCATTTGCAGCAAGCTAAACTCCCCCAGTCGCGGCTATCGCCGCGCCAGCCCCCTCGGAGATGGGGCCTTTGGCATAAAGATAAACCTTCCAGCTAAAGCGCAAAGTTTACGGATGCGCCAGAGGCTCCCTCCCAGAGGGAGCTGGCAAAGCCGTCAGGCTTTGACTGAGGGAGTTTTACTCTGTCGCGGAGCGCATTCAAAATCGTCCACCTTGCCAAAAAAGGCTGCTGCACGCACGGTGCAGCAGCCTTTTTCTGTTTGCGGATGTAAGGGTTTGCTCTTACTTCTGGGGAGCTTCGAAAGCAATAGCAGTAGCACCGGCAGCAGCGTCCACGCTCTTCAGAGAGATGGGAGCCACCTCATAGTGCAGGGTGTCAAAGCTCTGGGTGTTGCCGTCCTCGGTGGTGAACTCCAGAACGTAGACAACGTCAGCCTGCTTGTCAGCCTCGACGTCACGGGTGATGACGACGCTCTCGCCGTCAGCCAGACCCTCGCCTGCCAGGTTCTCGCCCTTATCCTCAGAGCCTGCATCGTACAGGTACAGCTCGGTCACCTTGCTGCCGGTGGTGTTGTACACAGTGTACTCGGCAGAAGTAGCCTCAGCCTCAGAGGAAGCAGCCTCGGAGGAAGCAGCCTCGGAGGAAGCAGCCTCAGAAGAGGCAGCAGCAGAGGATGCGGTGGAGGATGCAGCGGTAGAGGCAGAGCCGCCGCAGGCGGTCATGCCGACAGCCAGTGCCAGAGCGGCAGCGGCAATTGCAACAGTCTTGAGCTTCATAGGGATTATCTCCTTTTTCTACTTTTTTCTGGTTTCAGCCCCCGGCAGCATACCAACTGCCTTGGTTGGGCTGATGTTCTTCCATTATACGCATGTTGACGAAAAAAGCAAGCTTTTTTCGTTGAAAACAAACGATGAAACAAGAACTGTTACCATTTTGACATGAATTTGGCACATTTTAGGTGGTAGAAACATGAAACAGGTTGAATATATGCAGCTTTCGTTTCCCGCCGCTGTGCAGACGGCGAAATAGAGCTGCAAAAAATTTTATTTTCCCCTTGACAACAGCCCACCGCCTTTGTATACTATCCATTGTGAACAGCGTTCATGTTGGAGGGTGAGTGTATGAATCCAATGGCAACATCCAAAGCGGACATCCTGAAGATCAGCCGGGAGCTGATCCAGCAAAACGGCTGGGCGGCGGTCAACATCCGTGCGGTCGCGGCCGCCTGCGGGGTCTCCGTGGGCTGCATCTACAACTACTTCGGCTCCAAGACCGAGCTGGTAAGCGCGGCCGTGGAAAGCATCTGGAACGACATCTTCCACCACCCGGAGGACGAAGCCGTGTTTCAGGACACCCTGTCCTGCATCCGGTGGATGTACCGGCAGATGGAATACGGCTGCCAGCAGTACCCCGGCTTTTTCACACACCATGCGCTGGGCTTTGTGCGGCAGGACACTGCCGACGGCAAACAGCAGATGCGGCAGACATGGCAGCACATTCTGGATGCCCTGTGCAACGTGCTGCGCCACGATGTCAAAGTCCGTCCGGGTGCTTTTACCGAACAGTTCTCCCCGGAACAGTTTGCGGGCATCCTGTTCTCCCTGATGCTGTCTGCGGTGGTGCAGCAGAGCTTTGACCCCTCTGCGGTGCTGGAGATCGTGCGCAGAACCATTTATTAAGCAAAAAACATCCCACAATTCTGTGGGAGTTTTTTAAGCCCGAATGTGAACATAGTTCAGTTTGGTTTCTGCGCCCCTCGAAACATACTATCACCAGCCCTTTTCCCTATGATGCCTCCGGTACGGCTGTGCCGCGCCGGTTCGCTATAAAATCAAAAAAAACTGCAATCAAAACAAATAAAGGAGAAAAACGTATGAGAGCTGTTATTGAAACTGTTTTCGACATCTTCTATCTGGTCACCGTGCTCACGGTGGGCATCCGCATGATCCGCGGCAGCAAGGCTGGCACCCAGTTCCGCCTGTTCGGCCTGATGGCCGTTGTGCTGGGCGCGGGCGACTCCTTCCATCTGGTGCCCCGCGCACTGGCACTGTGCACCACCGGTCTGGAAAACTACGCTGTGCCGCTGGGTCTGGGCAAGTGGATCACCTCTGTGACCATGACCGTGTTCTATGTGCTGCTGTACTACGTCTGGCGCAAGCGCTACCAGATCGAGGGGCAGAAAAATGTGACCGCCGCTGTGTACGCCCTGTCCGCTGTGCGCATCGTGCTGTGCATGATGCCGCAGAACCAGTGGCTCACCAACCACACCCCGCTGGCATGGGGCATCCTGCGCAATGTGCCCTTTGCCCTGCTGGGTCTGCTGATCATCGTGCTGTTCTACCGCAGCGCCAAGCAGAACAACGACAAGGCTTTCCGCTGGATGTGGCTGACCATCGTGCTGAGCTTCGGCTTCTATATCCCCGTGGTGCTGTGGGCAGACGTCAACCCCATGATCGGTATGCTGATGATTCCCAAGACCTGCGCCTACGTCTGGACCGTGCTCATCGGCTACAACGCCATGAAGGCTGAGGCTGGCAAGCAGAGCTAAACCCCGCGTTTCCCCCGCTGCTTAACAGAAAGCCCGCCGACAGACAGCGATGCACTGCTCTGCCGACGGGCTTTTTATATTGTATAAATAAATGTGGCTCCAAAACACCTGCAGGTGTTTTGGAGCCACATTTAAACAATTTCTTTTCACCCCTCGGTGAAATACTCCGGGTGGACGCTGCGGGCCTGCTCCACCGAAAGCTTGTAGCGGTTCAGGTGGCTTTCCAGCGCCTCGCCCAGTTCATCGGCGGTGCCGTGCAGCACCATTTCCAGAATGCGGGTGTGGGCGGCGCAGACGGATTTGTTCTCGTTGGTCTGCAAGCTGAACTTGCGGATACGCTCCACGTGCTGCAGCTCCCCCAGCATGTGGTCAAAATGCGCCTCCATGCCGGTGATCTCAAAGGCCTTGCGGTGGAACTGGTTGTCCAGCTCCAGCAGGTGGGTCTCCCGGTCCGGCTGGGTCAGGTCGGCTTCCAGTAAGCGGTAGTTCTCGATGACCTGCCGGTACTCCTGCTCCTGCTGGTCTGTCAAATGGCCGCGCACGCGGTTCAGGATCTCTTTTTCAAGGGTGAAGCGGGCAAACTGCTCCAGCTCCATCCGCTTCAGGTCGATTGGTGCCACATGGGTGCCGCTTTGCGGCTTGATGTCCACCATGTGGGCAATGTTCAGCATGATCAGCGCCTCCCGCATGGGGGTACGGCTGATGCCCATCTGCTCCGCAAGCTCCCTGTCGTTCAGGGGGTCGCCGGGCTTCAGCTCCATGGTGATGATCCGGCTTCGGATGGTCTGATACGCCTGTTCCCTCGCACTCAAAGATGCCATTGCAGTGTTCTCCCTTCAGGGTCAATCGGTGATATACTAGTATATGACCATATTACCCAACTGCCGGGCAACTGTCAATAGCAGGAGCAACTGAAAATTGCGGACATTTTTTTGCTATTTTGTTCAATGAAGTGCCCGCGCTGGACGGTACACCACCGGCAGCCACACAAAAGCCACCGCCAAGCCGCAGGCCACATCAATGACCGAGTGCTGCTTGGTGAACACGGTGGACAGGCAGATCAGCGCCGCCCACACCCATGCCAGCACCTTGCGCAAAGGCTTGCCCTCTGCCAGCTTGCTGTGGCTGAAAGCCATTGCCATGCAGGCAGAGCTCTGGCAGTGGATGGAGGGGCAGACGTTCACAGCGGCGTCCGCTTTCCACAGCAGCTGCATGACCCGCAGCGCCGGGTTATCCCGGCCAAGGGTCTCCACGGCGGGGCGCAGTTCCAGCCCGTTGGGGAGGATCATGTACACGATCAGGCAGAAGGTCATGCCGGAAAACATGGTCAGACAAAGCTTATCGTAGCTGGCGGTATCGCACCACCACAGTGCCGCCGTTACCCCTGCCAACAGCAAAAACCAGCTGCAATAGGGGAGCACGAACCACTCGTTGAAGGGGATCAGATCGTCCAGCGGGCTGTGAATGATATATTTGGGGGCGGTGACGGTGAGGTCCAGCCAAAAGAACCAGATCAGGTACACCACCCAGTACAGCTGGTACCACAAATGCGGGCGGCACCGGCTGCGCAGTTGGCTAAGTTTCATGTCGTTTCTCCTATTTTTTATGTGAATTGACGTGTTATTATAGCACATTCCGTCCACTTGCGCAAATGCTGCCCCTGCGATACAATAAAAACAAGCTGGATCTTATTTATAAAAGGAGTACGTCATGCCACAACAATTTCCCGCCATCCGTCTGGTCGCGCTGGACCTGGACGGCACCCTGCTGAACCGCGAGGGGCATGTTACCCCCCGCACCCGCGCCGCCCTGCAAGCTGCCGTGGACAAAGGCGTTTACATCGTGCCCGCCACCGGGCGTCCGCTGGCCAGTCTGCCGCCGGAGGTGGCGCAGCTGCCCGGCATCCGCTACGTCATCACCTGCAACGGTGCCGCCGTGTGGGACTTGGGCGCAGACCCCGTGGGCGCAGTGTACAGCCGCTATTCCAACGCGAAAGAGCACCGCACCAGCACCCCGGTCTGCCTGCTGCACAGCCTGATGCCGGTGGAGACTGCCCGCGAAGCCTTTACGGTCTGCGAGAGCTGCCACGCCGACCTGCGCATTTTCTCGGACGGATACGCCTGCACCGATGCCCGCAGCATTGCGCTGGCCGCTGCCCGGGCAGCGAAAAAGGACAGCACCGAGGCGCGCCAGCCCAATGACGGACGCTTTACCATTCTGCGGGACGCAGCCGAGTGGATGAGCCGCAATGCCTTTGCCATTGAAAAGCTCTGCGTGTTTTTTGAAAACCCGCAGCAGGCTGCGGCTGCGCTGCCCCGCTTTTACGCCGTCCCGGGCGTGGAGATCGTGCAGGGGTCGCCGAGAAACGTGGAGGTGACCGCCGCCGGCGTGGACAAGGGCGAGGCGCTGCGCGCGCTGGCCGACCGGCTGGGCATCCCGCACGATTGCACCCTTGCGGTGGGCGACAGCGAGAACGACCGCGCCATGCTGCAAAAGGCCGGGGTGGCTGCTGTGATGGCCAACGGTATGCCGGAGATCCGGGCGCTGGCGCACCTTGTCAGTAAGGCCGACTGCGACCATGACGGCGTGGCCGAGATCCTGGAAACCCTTGGCATCTGAGCCATTTTTTGCAGGAATTTCACAGCATTTTCACCGGGTTTTGCCCCGATTTTTCGGGTCATTCGTCATTTTTGTGCAATGTATACAAGCTATTATGCCAAACATTGTGCTTGTTGAGTATTACCAAAGACGGGCTGTTCGTTTATACTAGTATCATAAGCGCGTAGGGGGGTATTGCGCCCGCAGGGGCCAGCCCGACGCACCGAGAGAGTTCAAATATAAAAGGAGAAATGCGTTATGAATCCCATCGTAGAAAAGGTCTATCAGATCGGCATTATCCCTGTTATCGCTTTCAACAGCGTTGATGAGGCCCTGCCCCTGTGCAAGGCTCTGGCTGAGGGCGGTCTGCCCGCAGCTGAGGTCACCTTCCGCACTGCCTGTGCTGAAGAGTGCATCCGCAAGATCCACGAGGAGATGCCCGAGATGCTGCTGGGTGCCGGCACCGTTCTGACCTGCGAGCAGGCCGACCGTGCTATGGCTGCCGGTGCTTCCTTCATCGTTGCTCCCGGCTTCGACCCCGAGGTCTGCAAGCACGTCATCGACAAGGGCGGCATCATGATGCCCGGCACCTGCTCCGCAGGCGAGATGCAGCAGGCCATGAACATGGGCTGCGAGGCTCTGAAGTTCTTCCCCGCTGAGGCAAACGGCGGCGTGGGCATGCTGAAGAACATCGGCGCTGCCCTGAAGGGCGCTCGCTGGATGTGCACCGGCGGTGTCAACGCCAAGAACGTCAACGATTATCTGGGCTATGACCAGATCTTTGCCGTGGGCGGCACCTGGATGTGCAAGAGCGACGTGATCAAGGCCGGCGACTGGGCAAAGATCACCGCTCAGAGCAAGGAAGCTGTTGACACCATGCTGGGCCTGAAGCTGCTGCATGTCGGCATCAACACCGACAACGAGGAAGAGGCCATGAAGGTGGCTAACCTGATCGGCGCTATGCTGAACATGAAGGTCGCTCCCGGCAACTCCAGCATCTTTGTCGGCAACAAGGAGTTCGAGATCATGAAGAAGCCCGGCCGCGGCACCAATGGCCACATCGCCATCGGCTGCAACAACGTGGACCGCGCCATCTATCACCTGTCTCAGCGCGGCGTGAAGTTCGATCTGGACAGCAAGAACGTGAAGAACGGCAAGACCGTTGCCTGCTACATGGCAGACGAGATCGCCGGCTTTGCCTTCCATCTGGTGCAGGCATAAGCGCCTGTCCCCTTTTACCGTAAAAGCCCCGCCGCAGCGGGTATGCCCTGCGGCGGGATGATGAAACACCTGATATAAAGGAGAATAACCAATGAAAGTCGTTACTTTTGGCGAACTGATGGTCCGTCTGCAGCCCTTCAACTACGAGCGTTTCGTTCAGGCTAACAGCCTGGAGTTCACCTTCGGCGGCGGCGAGGCTAACGTTGCTGTTTCTCTGGCCAACTACGGTCTGGACGCAGCTTTCGTTACCAAGCTCCCCGCACACGCAATCGGTCAGGCCGCTGTCAACAGCCTGCGCCGCTACGGCGTTGACACCAGCATGATCACCCGCGGCGGTGACCGTGTGGGCATCTACTACAACGAGAAGGGCGCTTCTCAGCGTGGTTCCGTCTGCATCTACGACCGTGCCAACAGCGCTATCCAGCTGGCTCAGCCTTCCGACTTTGATTGGGAGAAGATCTTCGAGGGCGTGGATTGGTTCCACTTCACCGGCATCACCCCGGCTCTGGGCGAGAATGTTGTCGAGATCTGCCGCGAGGCCTGCAAGGCTGC
>CAKSZF010000004.1 GCA_934525405.1 uncultured Faecalibacterium sp. | reverse complement strand
GCCTTGATCAGCTGATTGCGCCAGCCAATGCCCAGCTCCAAAACCACCAGTTTCTTCCCGTGGTAGGTTTTCAGAAAGTTTTGGAACCGTGCCTGGGCAGCGGTATCCGGAATCATTCTCTGACCCGCGCCCATGTGGATGTCCATGGGACCGCCGCACTTGGGACAGCGCGGCACCAACTCTGTAGGCACATGGCCGCCCTGTTCGGCAGCCGATAATTTTTCGGCCACCTCTAAACTTGAATAGAGGGTGTCGTGGCAGGGGCGGGCACACTGCATCGTAAACCAGTTGCCCTCAATCTCATAGATTTTCGTCGGATCGAAGCCACACAGTTCAAAGTGACCTTCTCCGTTTGATGTGACGACAAAGTAATCTTTCTCTCCCACAATGGCCTTCAAATCGTTCATCACCGGCGTAGGCTGGTACTGCCCGCAGTAATGATGGATGAGCCGAGCCCAGAAGGCCCACTTTTCCTCCTCGCTGGGCCATCCGGCCATCATGCCCTGCAAAATACAACGTAAGCCGTATTTTTGTTTGAAATCTCCAAACAATTCATCAAAGGCTGCATTATCTGCAAACAAATGCAGTCCCTCGGTGATGGACAGGCCGTTACTGGCCCCGATCAGGATAGCGTCCGCTTCTCTGAATTTTTCCGCAATAGGGTTCCAATCAATCATATTCGTTCGCCCCTTTCTATTTTATGGTTGCTGCGCTGGAGCGCTCCTGCCGGAGGGCAGCTAGAGTTTCCGCCAAATCTCCTTGCAGATACAGGCTGCGTCCCCGCAGATGCTCTGGCCTATGAGATGACTCTCGATTAAGACATGCATAAAAGACGTTTTCGTTTTTGGCAGTAAGTTCCCAGAAGGGCAGTTTGATGATACTGGGCGTCATCTCACCCACGCCAAGTTCCAACAGCAGGACTTTTTTGTCGGACTGATCCATTATCCAGCGTCGCAGGAATCTATGGTAGCGGTGCAGGTTATCCTGCCAGAAGGTTCCCTCCAGAAAGGTATCATCTCGTACCCAAGGCACCAGCACCCGCCCGCAATCCGGGCAACGAGGAACAGCTTCCTCCGGCAGGCGCACACCCACCAAACGACCGGTCAGTTCCTTTACCAGTTCGCGGTTTTCCCAAATATCATCCCGACAGGGCTGGCTGCACTGGCAGTAGCTAAAGTCTCCCTGAAAGGCGCAAATTTGTTCCTGGGGAAATACCCGAAAAAACTGCTGATCGACATTAGTGGTCAGCACAAAGACCGGTTTATCTGCAACAAGCATTTGCAGATCCAGATAGGGCTGCCCCGTAGGGGCTTCCCACATGAAGCGCATATATTGGCTGTAATATCCCCACTGCTCCCCATAGCTGGAAAAGCAATGGTAGAATCCAGCCAGTGGAGAGGTAAAGCCATACTGTTCACGAAAGGGAGCCAATGCCTCCGAAAGTGCCGGGGACCAATGGTAGTGGTCGTATCCAGCTGCGCTTGACAGGCCGGAGCCGCCTCCGATCACAACGGCATCTGCTTGAGCAATACGCTCGGCAAGTTCCTGAAGCGCTGCTTGGTTTCCAACCCTCATTGATCGTTATCTCCGCTTTCCATGGTGTTCCGTGCATCCCGCAGCACTTGAGCAATGTCGGCCACAATGGTCATGCCCTTGTCCTCCAACTGCTTGGGCAGGAAGTCATACTTGTTGTTGATAGCAATATATCGAGCATGGGGAAAGCTGAGGGTCATGTTCCAGAAAGGTTCTTGGATAAACATGGGAGTCATTCGGCCAACGCCCAACTCCAGGAACAGAATTTTGCTGTCTTTGTGTTCCAGTACATAGCGAGAAATTTTTTCGTACTGTTCTTCATATTTCTTTCCTTGCAGGAAATTCCCATATCCTCGCACCCAGGGGAAAGCCTCGCCGCCGCAGTGAGGGCACCGGGGAATGAGATCCGTGGGAATCTTCGTGCCATCCCCCATAGCGGCCACCATATCAGCCACTGGCTTTACTGCATCCCAGGTGTCATCGGTACAGCAGGCGGCACACTGGAAGAACCGGTGATCTCCCTGGATCTCCGCCACCTTCTCCTCCGGGTAGAGTTTGACAAACTGGGTATCCTGGTTCGTGGTGAGGATGAAGAAGTCCTTGCCTTTCAGCAAAGCGTCTAAATCCAAATAGGAATGACGCACAGGTGCGGTCTGGGTGGTGTGAAGGAAGGTGGCGAGATACCCCCAATACTCTTCCCTTGTCTTCCATGGGTGCATCATCCCTGCAAAAGCACCTTTGAAGTGGTACTTCTCGGCAAAAGGTCGGAAGTATTTGCGGTAGGAGTCGTTGTCCTCATAGTAAAAATCTCCGCCACCGGCAGCGGACAGGCCGGAGGCCCCGCCCACTACCACACAGTCAGCTTTCTTTACCTCCTGTACCAAACGATGGATCTGTTCGCTATACGGCAGCGGCTTTTTGTCAGTCAGCTGATAAGGCGTACTGCCGGAAGCATAGATAGGATAGTGCCTGGAATAATTCATCTGGGTCTGCATGACCAAATCATCATAGAAGTTCATTGTCACCATTCCTTTCAAGCGGGTGTTATTTTTATTCTTACTTCAAATCATTTTAGCATCCTCTTGCGCTGCTGTCAATATGTTGTTATAATAAAAATAACATCAAAGTAAAAAAGGAGATCAGACCATGAAATATCCCACCCGCCTTAGCGATGCTGTTCATATTCTGGCTTTTATCGCTCTGTACCCAGACTGCGACCTGACCAGTGACAAGCTGGCAGAGAGCATTCAGACGAATCCTGCCTATGTGCGCCAGCTCATGTCCGCCCTGCGGAAGGGTGGACTGCTGGTCAGCGTGAAGGGACATCCCCGACCTGCTCTGGCTCGTGAGCCGGAGAAAATCACTCTGCTGGATGCCTATCGGGCAGTAGAGGGCAACAAGCCCCTGCTCCATCAGGACATCCACACCAACCCCGCTTGTGGCGTGGGTGTAAATATCCAACTGGTGCTGCGGGATTTTTACTTGGACATTCAAAAAACAGCGGAACAAAGAATGCAAGGAATCACGCTGAAAGATGTGCTGGAACAATATCACATGAAGTTAGAAGGAATGCTCTTGCAGCGTTTATGACGGATCGATTTTCAGAAACGCTTCCATTTGGGACAAAAATTCTTCTAAACGGGAAATACAGAACCTCCTTGCCGGACTATACTGGAAACCAGAAAGACCGACACCCCGTGTGGGTGTCCTATTTTCCGGCAAAGGAGGTTTCAAAAAATGCAGGAAAAGTACAATGTCACAGGCATGACTTGTGCGGCCTGCCAGGCAAGAGTGCAAAAAAGTGTTTCTAACCTGACTGGCGTGCAAGAGTGCAATGTCAATCTGTTAAAAAACAGTATGGTGGTGACTTACGACGACAAAAATGTAAACAGTGGGCAAATCATCGTCGCCGTGGAGAAGGCGGGCTACGGCGCGTCTCTCCAGCAGGCCAAGGGAAAGTCGGCTGCCCAGGCTGTCTCCCCGGTGGATACAGTAAAAAAGGAATACGAAACGATGAAGCGCCGGGTCATTTGGTCCTTCGTATTCACCATTCCGCTGTTCTACATTTCCATGGGGCACATGATGGGCTGGCCGCTGCCGGGCTTCTTTCTGGGGACGGAAAACTCCATGATCTACGCCCTGACCTTGTTTCTGCTGGCTCTGCCCGTGGCCATCATCAACAACAAGTATTACCGCATGGGGTTTAAGACCCTGTTTCACGGCTCACCCAACATGGACTCTCTGATCGCCCTGGGCTCCGGGGCCTCTCTGGCTTATGGAGTATATGCCCTTTATAAGATTGCCTGGGGCTTTGGTTATGGAGATCTGGCAATGGTGAACCGGTTCACCCATGACCTCTATTTTGAGGGAGCAGGCACCATCCTTACCCTCATCACTCTGGGCAAGTTCTTTGAGGCGCGGGCCAAGGGCCGCACCTCTGACGCCATCAATAAGCTGATGAACCTGGCCCCCAAGAAGGCCACGGTGGTTCGGAACGGTGTGGAAACTGTCATTCCCGCCGAAGAGGTGGAGAAAGGCGACATTCTGATCGTCAAGGCAGGCGAGAGCGTGCCGGTGGACGGTGTATTGCTGGAAGGCACCGGCTCGTTGGATGAGAGCGCCATCACCGGCGAGAGCATCCCCGTGGACAAGCAGGCTGGAGATAAGGTCATCGGTGCCACCATCAACCAGAGCGGCTATTTCAGGATGCGGGCCGACAAAGTGGGCGACGAGACCGCCCTCAGTCAGATCATCAAGCTGGTGGACGAAGCCACCAGCTCCAAGGCTCCTATCGCCAAACTGGCCGACAAGGTGGCTGGGATTTTTGTGCCAATCGTCATCGGTATCGCCCTTCTTGCGATGGTGGTATGGCTGATCTGCGGCGCGACCTTTGAGTTCGCCATGACCATCGCGGTATCGGTACTGGTGGTCTCCTGCCCCTGCGCTTTGGGACTGGCGACTCCTACTGCCATCATGGTAGGCACCGGCCGAGGCGCGTCTAACGGTATCCTCATTAAATCCGCAGAAGCTCTGGAGACTGCCCACAGTGTAAATGTAGTTGTCATGGATAAGACCGGCACCATCACCCAGGGCAAGCCAGTGGTGACTGACTTGGCGTGTCACAGCGGTGTCGCAGAGGATTATCTGCTCCAAATCGCCGCCTCTCTGGAAAAGCTGTCGGAACATCCCCTGGCTCGCGCCATTGTAGCCGAGGCGGAAAAAAGAAACACGCAATTCCTGCCCGTGGAGCAGTTTGAACAGATTCCTGGTCAGGGCATCAAAGGAAGCATCCAAGGACTCGCCTGTCTGGCTGGCAACCAAAAGTTACTGAATGCCGAGGGCATCCACGACGAGGCTCTGGAACAGCTTCAAGATCAGATGGCGGATCAGGGCAAGACACCGCTGTTCTTTGCTGCGGCGGGTAAGCTCATTGGCATGGTCGCAGTGGCAGATGTGGTGAAGCCCACCAGCAAGCAGGCCATTGCTGATCTTCAGACCATGGGTATTGAAGTAGTCATGCTTACCGGTGACCATAAAAAGACCGCCGAGGCCATTCGCAAACAAGTAGGTGTAGACCGCGTGGTGGCGGAAGTGTTGCCTCAGGATAAGGAGCGTGAGGTGCGCTCCCTTCAGGCGAGCGGCAAGAAGGTAGCCATGGTAGGTGACGGTATCAACGATGCACCTGCTCTGGCCCGCGCCGATGTAGGCGTCGCAATTGGTGCTGGCACTGATGTGGCTATGGAGTCTGCCGACATCGTACTGATGCGCAATGATCTGTTGGATGTGACTGGAGCTATTGAACTCTCTAAGGCCACCATCCGCAACATCAAAGAGAACCTGTTCTGGGCTTTCTTCTACAACATCATCGGCATCCCCATCGCCGCCGGATGCTGGTACACAGCGTTCCATTTGAAGATGAATCCGATGGTGGCGGCGTTGGCTATGAGCTTCAGCTCGGTGTTTGTAGTGTCCAACGCCTTGCGTCTGCGATTCTTCAAGCCGAAGCATGGCTCAGCGGTCTCCGACAACACAGCAGAGACTAGCACTTCTGTCACTACGGAATCTCCCGTACAGAAGATTTCCGTCAAGCAAACAACCATAAAGCAATCGAATGGAGGAACCACTATGAAAAAAGAACTGATGATCGAAGGAATGATGTGCCAGAACTGCGTCAAGCATGTTACCCATGCCCTGGAGGGTATCTCTGGTGCGTCCCATGTCCAGGTAAGTTTGGAGGACAAAAAGGCCACTGTTGAGGTCCCGGAGTCCGTTACCGACGAAACCCTGAAAGCGGCAGTTACCGAGGCGGGCTACGAAGTGACAGGGATCACCACCCATGAAGGCTGACAAGGCCCATATCACCCGCTCTATCAAAATCGCCAGAGGACAGCTGGACGGCATTCTGCGGATGATCGAGGAGGACCGCTACTGTGTAGACATCTCCAATCAACTACTTGCTACTCAGGCGCTTTTGAAGCGGGTTAATCAGGAAATTTTACGGGCACACATCCGTGGCTGTGTCCGGGACGGGCTGCACACAGATGAGCCCAACCCAAAGTTAGAGGAAGCCCTTCAGTTGTTGGAAAAACTGGTCACATAACAGAAGAAAAAGGGCCGGCCAAATTTGTATGGCCGGCCCTATATCATTTGAGGAGGAATACAATATGAAACTTGGTATTATCCGTTGTATGCAGACAGAGGATTACTGCCCAGGAAGCCGGGATTTTCGTACCATCCGGGAACGAAAGGGCGCTTTTGAAGGCGAGGACGACATCCAGCTGGTAGGCTTTATCAACTGTGGCGGCTGCCCTGGGAAAAAGGCGGTGCTGCGGGCCCGTTCTCTGGTAGAACAGGGCGCTGACACCATCGCCTTTGCCTCCTGTATCAGTAAGGGAACCCCCATCGGCTATCCCTGTCCTTTTGCTAAGCGTATGAGGGAGCTGGTGCAGAAAGAGGTAGGCGACAGTGTCCGTATCCTGGAATACACTCATGATGCCGGGCCAGAAACAGAGGAAACTCAGAAGTGAGGGTTCTTTCCCTTCCGGCTTGTGGTAAGATAGACTGCAGGGAGGAATGCCGAATGCCTCAAAAATATTTGCCTCACAATCATGGGCAGAGTATTGAACAGGAGCTGGAGCACATGCCCAGCGTAGAAAACTTTCAAACCGTAGCTGATATTTTCAAGCAGCTGGGGGATGGCAGCCGTATTCGCATTTTTTGGTTGCTTTGCCACTGTGAGGAATGTGTTATCAATCTTTCAGCCATGGTAGATATGAGCAGTCCTGCAGTTTCTCACCATCTCAAGCAGTTGAAATCAGCAGGTTTGATCGTTAGCCGCCGGGAAGGAAAAGAGGTATATTATAAAGCGGCTGATACCGAGCAGGCCCGAAATTTTCATCACATGATCGAATGGCTTGTAAAGATTGCCTGTCCATCGCAAACAGAGGAATAGAAAGGAGTTGCATGAAAAAAGAAGAATACAGTTCCATTGCAAAAAATCTTCAGAACATTTCGGATGGCACCCTTTCTATAGAGCGCACTCAAACAGGTGAAAACATAGGCAAGACTTTTTTCACGGAACAGTTTCAAGCAATGACAATCGGGAAGGGACGCATGGAGGTACACAATGTCTACCCTGGTATTGAAGCATCTTTTAATACCTTCCTTGCTCCAGAGATCCATTTCCAGCACAGTGCGCTTGACTCTGTACTGGAAATTCACTACTGCCGTAATGGCCGTATTGGCTGGAATATGCGTGGCGGCACCGCCATCTACCTGGGGTCAGGAGATTTGACGGCTCACAGTATGGCGTGCTGCTCAAATTCCACGATGATGTTTCCTCTGGGATATTCAGAGGGAGTTTCCCTTTCTGTGGATTTGGAAAAGCTGTCTACTGTTTGCCCGGAAATTTTACAGAGCGCAGGTGTAGCATCCAATCTGTTGTGGGAGAAGTTTTGTTCCGGAAAGCCATCTGCAATTCCAACTTGCTCCGATTTGGAACATATTTTTGCTCCACTCTTTTCTGCTCCTGCGTCCGTTCGAATTTCCCTCTTGAAATTGAAGGTGCTGGAAATTTTGATTTATCTGGGCAACATGAAGTCAGGGCGGAAAGAATTGACTCAATATTTCTCCCAACAGACGGAACTGATCAAAGAAATCCGCCAACAGTTGACGGAGCACTTGGAACAGCGGTTCACGATTGAAGAACTTTCTAAACAGTATCTCATCAATACTTCTACGCTGAAAGAAGTGTTCAAAGCAGTTTACGGTTTGCCCATTGCCACCTATATGAAGGAGTATCGGGTACACCAAGCCATGAAGCTACTTCGGGAGACCGATGCCACCATTGCCGATATTGCCGCTCAGGTAGGGTATGAGACCCAAGGGAAGTTCTCTAAGGCATTCAAGGATGTGACGCAGGTTTTACCGACAGAATATCGGAAAATGCAATATTAAAAATAATTTCAGAGTGGTTGTTTATTGCGACCACTCTTTCTATATTAGGGTGGTCTGGCATAAAATCGAACTGAACCTTGAAAACAAAATATGGACGAAACACGTTTGATTTTTCCTTTCTCACTCAAAGAAAGAGAGATTGAAATGAAAAAACGTGTTTATACCTTATACCGTGTTTCGACAAAGGGACAGGTCGAGAAAGACGACATCCCCATGCAGAAAGAATCCTGCCGCAACTTTGCAGAAAGTCAGGGCTGGGAGATCATCAAGGAATTTTCCGAGAAAGGAGTTTCCGGCTTTAAGAAGTCTGCCAAAGACCGTGATGAACTCCAGAAAATCCAACAGGCCGCGATGGAGGGCAAGTTTGACATCCTGCTGGTGTTCATGTTTGACCGTCTCGGTCGCCGTGATGATGAAACGCCCTTTATCGTGGAGTGGTTCACGAAGCAGGGCATCGAGGTCTGGAGCGTGAACGAGGGACAGCAGCGATTCGACACCCATGTGGACAAGCTGATGAACTACATCCGCTACTGGCAGGCATCCGGCGAAAGTCTGAAAACCTCTGTCCGTACCCGGACAAGGCTGGAACAGCTCACCGGGGAAGGCCACTATACAGGCGGCACCGTGGCTTTTGGCTACAAGCGTGTCCGCCTTGGTCGGGTGAACAAGAAGAATCAGGAAGTCTGCGACCTTGTGATTGATGAAGCGGAAGCTGAGATCGTCCGGCTGATTTTCCACAAGTACGTTTACGAGGGCTACGGCGCACAGAAGTTGAGCCACTATCTTTATGAACAGGGAGTCGTAGGACGGAACAACAAAAACATTCCCAACACCAGCATCGTTCGGATGATCAAGAATAAAGGATACACGGGATACCTCATCAACGGTGCGGTGGAAACCGAGTGCCCACAGCTCCGCATTATCGAACCAGAGCTGTTTGAGCAGGCACAGGAACTGCGGCAGGCACGCACTTGTGAGCGTGGCGGTACTTCACTGGGCACCAGCTCCAAAGCTCTGTTGACCGGGCTGGTTTACTGCGGTCACTGCGGCAACCGCTTGAGCCTGACCAGCAGCGGACGGACACACACCTACGCCGATGGGCATACGGTGAAAGAAGTCCGGCCGCGGTATAGCTGCTTTTATAAGATTCGGCATCCGGGTGACTGCGATGGGCAGTCTGGCTATGGTGTTTCTAAGCTGGATTCTATTGTGGAAGAAGTTGTCCGGCAGATCTTTGCACAGTTCCGGGAGGTTTCCCGGAAGAAGCTGCTGGAATCGGTCAAGACCAACGATGCCGCCCGCATCCAGAAGAAAATCAAGAAAATCCAGAAAGACTTGGAAGCCAAGCAGAAAGAGCTGGACGACCTGAAAGCTGAAACCATCCTCGTCATCCGGGGCGTGAGTGCCTTGGACAAAGAACTGCTGGGTACACTGGTAGCCGAGGCAAGAGAGGCTTTGGAAACTCTGGAAAAGCAGCTCGTGCAGGCGCAGGATGAATACGAAGAAGCCACCAAAACGGCAAAGCGCAGTAACTACATCTGCAACGAGCTGTTTACATGGGCGGATGTTTACGACACCGCCAACCACGATGAACGCCGCGCCATTTTGCAGCAGTTCATCAAGGAGATTCGTGTCCGAAAAGACTATGAGATCTCGATCACCCTGAACGCCAGCTTCAACCAAGTGGAGCAGCTCAAGGCTGTATCGACCTACGATGGTGCGGAGATTTTTGAAGAAATTTCCGAGAAGGGGGCATAAAAGCGATGTGCTTGCCCGCAGAACTCTGCAAAATGCAAAGAAAGAGACGTGAAAGCGATGGATTTTCAAAAAGTACATGGATGACCCCGCCCGGTTCGCATCCGACTTCAGGGTTCGGAACCCGGCACGGTCTGCCAAAGGTTTTTGGACATAAAAAACGCCGCATCGTACAAAACGATGCGGCAAATTGGTGGACCTAGAGGGATTCGAACCCTTGACCTCTCGGATGCGAACCGAACGCTCTCCCAGCTGAGCTATAGGCCCATATTTAGGGGCGTGACTCGGTTGGGCGACCAACCGACATACTCCCCATTTGAATGCCCACAACTCTGTGGGGCACAAAAGCGATACGCTTGCACTCCCAGCTGAGCTATAGGCCCATGATGATGACGCTGATAGTGTACCGCGTTTTGGAGCGTTTGTCAAGCAATTTCGGAGAGCGGGAGCGGGGACTTACAAGCGGCCGAGCTGCCAGAAGGCCACGGCGCTGGCGGCGGCTACGTTGAGGGAATCCACGCCATGGGACATGGGGATCTTTACGGTGTAATCGCAGGCGGCGATGGTGCTGCTTGCCAGACCGTCTCCCTCGGTGCCCAGTACGATGGCAAGCTTCGGTTCGGCAGCAAGGGCGGGGTCGTCGATGCTGACCGAGCGGTCGCTCAGCGCCATGGCAGCGGTCTTGAAACCCAGTGCGTGGAGCTGGGCACTGCCGTTTTCCGGCCAGTCGGCAGGACAGGTGCCGATTTGCGCCCACGGCACCTGAAACACGGTGCCCATGCTCACCCGCACCGCGCGGCGGCACAGCGGGTCGCAGCAGGAGGGGGTAATGAGCACGGCATCCATATTCAGCGCGGCAGCGCTGCGGAAGATGGCTCCCACGTTGGTGGAATCCACGATGCCCTCCAGCACGGCCACTCGGCGGGCGTGGGCACACACCTGTTCCACCGTGCGGGGCGCAGGGCGGCGGAAAGCGCACAGAACACCCCGGGTCAGGGCAAAGCCGGTGAGCTGCGCCAGCAGCTCCCGGTCGGCGGTGTACACCGGCACATCACCGCAGCGGGTCAAAATCTCCTGTGCCGGGCCGGTGATCTGCTTGCGCTCCATCAGCAGGGAAAGGGGCTGGTAACCGGCGTCCAGCGCCCGGGCGATCACCTTGGGGCTTTCGGCGATAAAAATACCCTTTTCCGGCTCCAGCCGGTTGCGCAGCTGCGCCTGCGTGAGCCGGGCGTAGATGTCCAGCTCCGGGGCGGTAAGGTCGGTGATCTCGTGAATGACAGGCATGGAAATGCTCCTTTGAAATGAAGTTTTTTCTATTGTAGCACAAGCCGGGGCAGAATGCAAAATCCCTGCTGCACACAGGGCACAGCAGGGATTTGAATGCGGAATAGCTTACTCAGAGCGCAGCGCCTTGACGGGGTTGCTCTTTGCGGCGCTGCGGGCGGGGATCACGCCGCCCAGCATGGTAAGCAGGGTGGCCAGAACGATCAGGATCAGCGCAGCCTGCGGCGGCAGCGAAGCCGATACGCTGACATCACCCGCGATGTGGTGGATGAGCATATTGCCGGGGATGAGCAGCAGCAGGCAGAGCACCACGCCCATCACGCCGGAGCACAGGCCAATGATAAAGGTCTCGGCATTGAACACCTGCGAGACGTTGTGCTTGGAGGCACCGATGGCACGCAGAATGCCGATCTCCTTGCGGCGCTCCAGCACGCTGATATAGGTGATGACGCCGATCATGATGGAGGACACCACCAGCGAGATGGCCACAAAAGCCACCAACACATTGCTGACCATGCCCACGATCTCGGTGACCGAGTTCATCAGGGTGCCCACCATGTCGGTATAGTGAATCACCTTGTCCTCCTCGCCCTGCTGCCGCATGGCGGCGTTGTAGGCATCCAGCTCGCTTACCACCTGTGCCTTGGTGTCAAAGCTGTTGGGGTAGATATAGATGCCATCGGGCTTTGCGTAGTCTACATAGCCGATGTCACTCAGGATCTTTTCGTAGCTGGAAGTGGAGGAGAGCAGGGTATTTTTGATCAACTCGGTCAGGTCGGAGCCGGTCATGTTGATCTGAATGGCCTGCTGGAACACGGTGGGGTCGATCTTGAGCGCGCTTTCCACCTGTGTGCTCAGCTGCGCAATGTTGCTCTGGATCGCCTGCGCAATCTTCTGCTCCAGCTGCCCGGCCAGTTTCTGGATGGCGGGACCCATCTGCTCTTGGAGAGCAGCGGTGAGCTGGACCTGAAGCGCTTCAGTCAGCTGGGCAGAGTAGCTCTCCATCGCGGTTTGCAGATTCTGCTGGAGCGTATCGGCAAACTGCTCCTCCAGCCCGGAGGTGTCCAGCAGGTCGCCCATGGATTCGTTCAGCAGTGTCTGGAAGTCCTCGGTTTTCATATAGGAGGAAAAACCGATCTTGTCCAGATTCAACAGGCCATTGCTGATGATATAGCGCTTGTAGCCGTTCAGGATCTTTTTCATCAGTGCCTGTAAGCCGTCCTGAGAGACGTTCAGCTCTACGCCGTCGAACAACTCGCTCATGTCCATCTCCATGTCCGGCAGCGGCAGCCCGCTGAGGTCCAGCTTGAAGCTGGAAGGGTCGATGAGGGTGGCAAGGTCAAAGGAACCGTCGGTCAGGTCGAATGCGCCTTCCAGATCAAAGTTCAGGGCACTGGTGTCGAATTGGAAAGCGTCCTTGAGGGCATCCGTGTCCACCGAGAACAGGGAGGCGATATCCAGCATGCTGTTGCCGGCAGCATCGAAGGGCTCGCCGGTCAGCACGTTGATGTCCGGGTTCGCCAGCTGCTGGCGAACGATCTCACTGTTGGCTGCCTGATCAATAATATGATAGGTCAGGTCGTGCAGGTAGTCCAGACCGCTGTGCAGGATGGTGGAGGTGGCATCCACCTTGGGCTGCACGATACCTACGATGGTCAGCTCTTCGCTGCCAGCCACCAGCTGCTGCATATAGGCTTCGTCATTCAATTTGCTCAGCCAGACCTTGTGCTCGGTGTCGTAAACGTAGCAGTCGGCCTTGTTGACAAGCTTGAAGGTCATGCCAAGAAAATCGTCATAGGTATAGGTGCCATAGTCCGTGGGCAAATCGATCTTCTGGTTCTTTGCATACTGCTGCAAAATTTTGTCTAGCTCGGCCTGATCTCGCAGACCCATGGCATACAGTGTGTAGTCCGAAATGCTGCCGTCCGCGTTCAGGGCCAGCACCAGTTCGTTGTACTTTTCCGGCCAGCGACCGGCTTTGACGTCGTACTGATCCTCGTACAGGGCAGGGGTCTCGGCCATTTCGCAGAACACATAGGGACTGGACATGGAGGTCATGATACTGGTCACCGAGGTGTTCTCACTGGCAATATCGGAGAAGGTGGTATCCGGGCTCAGCTTCTGCACGGTGCCGTCCGGGTTCTGACGGTAGATCAGCGGAAGAGAGGAATAGGCGTATTCCACCGTGGCGTTGTCCCGGATGGTGCAGGCATCGCTGTCCAGATATTCTTTCAGCGAGCGTAGGTCGTTGCTGGTGGCACCGAGGTTCAGCTGAGACAGCAGCTGGTTCACCGTGACCATGCCCTCCGGCGCAGGTTCAGCGCCGGACGAGGCGCTGATGTAGGTATCCGGGTCCATCATGCTGGTCAGATCCATGCCGGTGCCGCTGATCTGCAGCGGGTAGGCCGCCAGCGTGGATTTTTCCATATTGCTGATATAGTGGCTCACACCGTTGGAAAGCGAAAGGATCAGCGCAATGCCGATGATGCCGATAGAACCGGCAAAGGCGGTGAGCAGGGTACGCGCCTTTTTGGTGAGCAGATTGTTGAAGCTGAGGGAAAGGGAGGTGAGCAGGGACATGGAGGAATGCCCCATGTTCCGGTGCACGGGGGCTGCGGCAGCTACCTCGTCCTCAGGCTCGTAGGGCATAGTGTCGGAGAGGATCACGCCGTCCTTCAGATTTACGATGCGGGTGGCGTAGCGCTCGGCCAGCTCCGGGTTGTGGGTGACCATGACCACCAGACGGTCCCGTGCCACTTCCTTTAGCAGCTCCATCACCTGAATGCTGGTCTCGCTGTCCAGTGCACCAGTGGGCTCGTCTGCCAGAAGGATGTCGGGGTTGTTCACCAGTGCGCGGGCAATGGCTACGCGCTGCATCTGCCCGCCGGACATTTCGCTGGGGTGCTTGTGCAACTGGTTGCCCAGCCCCACCTGCTCCAGCGCAGCGGCGGCACGGCGGCGGCGCTCGGCCTTGGAAACGCCCGAGATGGTCAGCGCCAGCTCCACGTTGCCCAGCACGGTCTGGTGGGGAATCAAGTTATAGCTCTGGAACACGAAGCCGATGGTGTGGTTCCGGTAGGAGTCCCAGTCGCGGTCGGTGTATTTTTTGGTAGAGATGCCGTTGATGATCAGATCGCCGCTGTCGTAGCGATCCAGACCGCCGATGATGTTCAGCAGGGTGGTCTTGCCGGAGCCGCTGGGGCCCAGAATGGCCACAAATTCGTTGTCCCGCAGGTTCAGACTGACGTTGTTCAGTGCGTGCTGCACCAGTTCGCCGGTCTTATATTCTTTGTTGATCTGTTTGAGCTTGAGCATAAATGTGCCTTTCCGGTACTGCGCCGCCGGGCGCTGCTGCCTGTGGTTTGAAAGTAAAAAACGGTTGCAGACAATATCCTGTTTAGTTTAGCAAAAAGATGTGAAAATACTGTGAAATATTCTGCGGAAATGTTGAAGATGCGGAGCTTTTGTGTCCGGGCAGTGGTTTGGCCGGAAGAACGGGACAAAAAAGAAAAAGTGGGAAAAGATACCGGTTGAATTTACAGACGGAACGTGCTATTCTAAAATGGACAGCGGCGCACAAAGCACGCCGGAGGCGAAACGCCCGAAAAATGCTCCGTTCAGACACTTCTTTAGGATTGTAACGGTTTCTCCTACCTTATAAAATATACTTCATAAAATAGCAAAAGGATAAACAAGGCAGAAAAAATTGGCCCTTGTAGTAAGGAGGAACTGAAATGGAACGTACATTTTTACCCATGATCCGGCAGTATTCTGCTATTGATGGTCTGCAGCAGGCGTATACGCTAGTGTATGCCATGGAGGTAGAGGGCGCACAGGGCTGTCGGCTGACCCTGTGCCGGATCGGCAGCCGACAGCAGATGGTCAGCCAGCACGTTGCGGCGGCGCCGGAGTTCTGTTACCGGCTCCTGCGCTACTTGTGTGAAAATGGAGTTCAGCCGGAGCTCTGGCAGGATGTGGTCACAGACCTGATCGCTTCCGGGCTGGTAGGCGGGAAAGGCGGCGCATGGCGTGAACAGTGAGCGAACAGCCCAACTGCAAGTCGCCCTTGCAAGCTATGACCTGAGGGAGCTGCGTGTCCAGAAGCGTTATTTGCAGGAGCAGGGCACGGCCATTGCCTGCACCTGCTTTTGCAGCGGCGAAAAGCTGCTGGCGCAGCTGCGGCAGGGGGTTTGTTACGATGCCGTGGTGCTTTGCAGCGAGCTGACGGACTTGTCCGCAGAGCAATTTGTCCGGCAGCTGTACCAGCTGAAGGAGCGGCCGACGCTGCTCGTACAGAGCCATGGCCGCAGCAACGGCATGGCGTTGCAAAAGATCCGCGATGGATACTACTGCGTAGAGGGCACCGAGATGAAAAGGCTGCTGTGGCAGCTTTACCGGATGTCCGGACAGCAGAACCGGCAGCTGGTGCAGCGGTGCAGTCAATTGTATGCAGCGTGGGGCATCCCGCAGGGGGATGTCAACGCCGGATATCTTTCCTGCGCGGTCGGCATCGTATGCAGTACCAGCCAGAAACTGGCGATCCGCAAGGAGATCTTGCAGGCGGTGAGCGAGCAGTTTGATACATCGGTTGCTGCCGTGGAAAGCGGCATCCGCCGGATGGTGGATCAGCTGGAGGAAGAGCCGACCCCTGCGTGGCTGGCTTTTAAGGCCGATACAAGGCTGGGCAGCGGCAAGCCCACCACCGGCAAGCTGATCTACGCGGTCAGGGACGTTGTGCAGCGGCAAAAAGTGCCGCCCACCCGCCCGTAAGGCTTGCGCACGGCTGCGGCAGTTGGAACACTGCGGTGTTCCGTTGAAAAATGGCATCGCCCGGGGAGGCAGAGCAATGGAGCAGCAAAGGACAGAAATGCGGTCTATCACCGCAGAGCAGCAGAAGCGGGTCGAGGAGGTCTGCTTCCGTTCGCTGGCGCTGATCGGGCGCAACTGTGAATATCTGGAGCAGCATTTTGACCGCACCGGTGCAGACGCGTCTACCCGGCAGGCGGTGGCGGATATCAACAACGCTGCCATGCAGCTGGACCGCACCCTCAGCGAGGCAATCACCCTGCTGGAATTTTTGCACGAAGAAGCAACACCGCAGCTGTACCCCATTGATCTGTGTGAGCTTTTGCAACAGGTGGCGGCGCAGTCTGATATGATCCGGGCGCAGCTTGGGGTGGACATCCGGCTGGACTACGGCGGGTGCACGGCCTGCTGCGTAATGGCAGACCGCAGAGATGCGGAGCTGCTGTGCCTGCATCTGCTCTCCAATGCCCTGCGTGCCAGCCGGGAGGGTGGCAGCGTCTGCATCGCGCTGCGCCGCACCGAAAGCGGCTGGCAGCTGACGGTCACAGACGATGGCTGCGGGCTGCCCGGCGAGGATGTACAGGCAGCGCTGGAAAACCGCCGCAATTTTCTGGGCGGGGCACAGCTGGGGCTGCTGCTCTGCCGGGAGTGCTGCCGCCGGATGGACTGGAGCTTACAGCTGGAGCCCGCCCCCACAAAGGGCACACGGGCTGTGGTGAGCATCCCGCTATACACGGGCGAAAGCCGCCCCGATGGCACGGTGGAGCTGCGCACCGACTCGGAGACCGAGCGGGAGCAGCGCAAGTATCATCTGCGCGCCATGCTGGTGCGGGAGATGCGCACCATGCCGGAGCGCGGCGACCCGGACGAGGAGCTTTAATAAGGTGGCAAGGCCGCTGCACAGTGTTTTGTGCGGCGGCTTTGTTATTTTGCGCCCGGTGCTTTCCTGCAAGCGCAAAGCATGGTATACTGAATGCTGAAAACAAAAGCTTGGAGGAGCAACAATGACAAACAAGAAGCTGAACTACCCTGCAATTGCCAAGGAGACGGCCATCCTGACCGGAGCCGTTGCCATTATTGCAGCGGCGGTCTATTTTTTTCTGGTGCCCAGCCATACATCCGTCAGCAGTATTTCCGGCCTTGGCATCGTGCTTTCTAATTTTGTGCCGCTGCCGCTTTCGACCATTACTATGGTGCTGAATACCGTGCTGCTCATCATCGGGTTTTTCACCTGCGGCAGGGAGTTTGGCGCAAAAACCGTGTATACCAGCGTGATGCTGCCGGTGTTTCTGGGGCTTTTCGAGCGGCTGTTCCCGGATTTTGGCTCCATGACCGATAGTCAGGAACTGGATGTGCTGTGCTATATTCTGGTGGTCAGCGTGGGTCTGAGCATCCTGTTCAACCGCAACGCATCCTCCGGCGGGCTGGATATCGTGGCAAAGATCATGAATAAGTACCTGCACATGGAGCTGGGCAAGGCGATGTCCCTTTCGGGAATGTGTGTGGCACTCTCTGCCGCCCTTGTCTACGATAAAAAGACTGTGGTGCTGAGTATCCTCGGTACATATTTTAACGGCATCGTGCTGGACCATTTCATCTTTGATAACAGCATCAAGCGCCGGGTGTGCATCATTACCGAGAAGGAGGAGGCATTGCGGCAGTTCATCATCAACGACCTGCACAGCGGTGCCACCATGTACGAGGCCATCGGTGCATACAACTTTGAAAAGCACAACGAGATCATTACCATCGTGGACAAAAACGAGTATCAGAAGTTGATGAACTTCATCAACCGCGAGGACCCCAAGGCCTTTGTCACGATTTATAATGTATCCAGTATGCACTATCAGCCCAAGCGCTGAGCGACGCAGGGAAAGGGCGCAAAAGCCGTGCCCGGGGCTTTTCCGCAGCGGAAAACCGTGGTAAAATAAGAAAAAACGGAAAGGGAATAACAGCCATGGACATCAGACTGGTTTGCAGCGATATTGACGGTACGCTGTTGCAATACGGCAAAAAAGAACTGGAGGGCGAAATATTCGAACAGATCCGGGCGCTGCATCAGCGGGGGATCTGGTTCTGCCCGGCCTCCGGGCGGCAGTACACCAGCCTGCGCAAACTCTTTGCACCGGTGGCAGACTGCTGCGTGTTTATCTGCGAAAACGGCGGCACTATCTTTCAGGAAGAACAGTGCATCGCCAAAAATCCCATGCCGCGGGCGCTGGCAGAGGAGATCGCCAACGATATGTGGACCCGCAGCGAGGGACAGGGCGAGGTGATGCTCTCCGGCCAGAACACCGCCTACCTGATGGAGCGCGGTCTTGGCATGCTGCAGCGGGTGCAGTTCGTGGGCAACCACTACCAGATCATTCGCAGCCCCGCCGAGGTGCCGGAGGACATCACCAAGGTGTCGGTGTACCTGCACGAGGGCGTGGAAAACTATGTAGAGCGCTTTGTGCCCCGCTGGAAGCAGGCCAACTGCGCCGTGGCGGGTCCGTACTGGATCGACACCACCTTTGCCAACAAGGGCATCGGGGTGCAGTGCGTGTGCAGCACCCTTGGCATCGACCCTGCACAGGTCATGGCCTTTGGCGACAACTACAACGACGAGACCATGCTGGATGTGGTGGGCGTGCCCTACATTATGGACAACGCCGCCGCTCCGCTGCGGGCAAAATACAAAAACCACACTCCACGCCCGGAGGATGTGCTGGCGCAGCTGTTGGCACAGCAGCCGTAAAGGGGGCGAGCCCATGGACCGCAAGGGCTTGGAACAGCTCATTTTTGATACTTACAGCGTAGAGCCGGACTATCCGTGGATGGACACCCCGGAGTCGGCGGTGTTCCGCCATGCAGCAAACCGCAAGTGGTTTGCGCTGGTCACCACCGTGCCCAAAAGCAAGCTGGGTCTGCCCGGACAGCAGCCGGTGGATATCGTGAACCTGAAGTGTGACCCCATCCTTATCGGTTCTCTGCGGGCAGAACCGGGCTTTTACCCGGCCTACCACATGAACAAGGAAAACTGGATCACCGCCGCATTGGACGGCAGCGCCCCGGAGGATAAGCTCCGTCTGGCGCTGGACATGAGTTACACCGCCACCGCACCCAAGCTGCGAAAAAAGAAAGCTTGACCGCAGCAAAATAAAGGCGGGCGCTGCAATAGTTGCCTGCTTTTATTCGTATTCAGAGTAAAGGGACTGCATTTTGCAAAAGGAGGCAGCTATGGCTATTTTTGAAAAGACCATCCGCAACCAGAACTTCGATACCCTGCTCCGCAAGCTGGAACACGCCATCCCGGACAGCAGCTGGTCGGCAGAGCTGGAGGCCGGCAGCGATTTCAAGGAGGGCAGCGCCCGGTGCAGCGTGCGGGTGTTTGAGCGATACAGCATGGTGGGCGGCAACCGCCTTAGCCTGACGCTGACCCTGTTCCAGAACGGGGACGAGCCTATCCGACTGTCGGCCATTGCAGCGGGCGGCAGTCAGGCGGTGTTCTTTAAAATGAACACCCTTGGCGAAAATGCCTTTCTGGAGGATGTAAAGCAGCTGTTGGAAGAAATTTTGGAGGACTAATATGTTTTATAGTGGGTTTGAGGCGCTTTTCAGCATCCTGTTCCCGCTGGTGTTTCTGTTTGTGCTGGGCATGATCTTATTTACCGTGGTGGGCAACCTGCGCACATGGAGCAAAAATAATGCGTCCCCGCGCCTTACCGTTCCGGCTACTGTGGTGGCCAAGCGGATGAACGTTTCCCGCCATCACACCGCCAATGCAGGGGACATGACCGGCGCCCACGGCTACACCAGCACGAGTGCTACTACCTATTATGTGACCTTTCAGGTGGAAAGCGGCGACCGCATGGAGCTGCGGCTGAGCGGCACGGAATACGGCCAGCTGGCAGAAGGCGACACCGGAAAGCTGAGCTTTCAGGGGACGCGCTATCTGGGGTTTGAACGAAATTAAACACGCTGTTGCGCAGCATTTTTAAAGAAATTGCAGAAGCTGTGACAAAAGTATTATTCTTTTATGAATTTTAGCACTCTACGCTTGACAGTGCTAAAAAATCGTGCTATAACAGTGGCGTGCTCAGGAGGAAGGGCAAAAGGAGAGCCGCAAGGCTCCCCGAAAAGCTCTTTGCGAGGAGCTTCAAAATGTAATTTATACCCGACCCGAACGCCGGGATTGGAGGTATGTTTTATGTTTATGCCGACTGTTTTTCATGAGAACCTGTTCGATGATCTCTTTGATCCGTTCTGGAACGAGGGTGTACTGGAGCGTGCGATGAACCGCGAAGCCCGCGACACCTTTGGCAAGCGCGGCGCAAACATGATGAAGACCGATGTCAAGCAGACGGACAACGGCTACGAAGTGGACGTTGATCTGCCGGGCTGCAAGAAGGAAGACGTTCAGATGGATCTGAACGACGGCTATCTGACCATTCAGGCAGTGCGCAGCCACAGCAATGACGAAAAGGACAACAAGGGCCGCTATGTGCGGCGCGAGACCTTCTCCGGCAGCTGCGCCCGCAGCTTCTATGTGGGCGATGTGAAGAAGGAGGACATCCACGCAAAGTTTGAGGATGGCGTCCTTCACATCCAGCTGCCCGCTCCTCAGCAGACAAAGGCTTTGCCTGAGAACCCGAATCTGATCGAAATCGAGTAAATGCCGACGGTGTGCGCCAAGGCATAACATATATAGGATGCCCCCGGAGAGCTGCAAGGCCCTCCGGGGGCATTTTTTGTGTACAGGCTTTCGATGACGGAGAGGGGAGAAAGTACCTGTTTTTTCCAGAAAACTTTATTTTTCCACCGTTTCGTGGTATCCTTATAAGGCGCACGCAATACAGGCCTGCGGCTGCACTGGCAGCGGCTGCGGACTGCGTGCGGCAAAAAAAGAACGTATAGAAGGGAAAAGGGGGATAAAAGTCATGGGCGAATTTGCCTTTCAGACTTTACGGGAAAGTATCACCTCTGCCATCAGGAGCAAGATCCTTACTGGGGAATTACAGCCGGGCGTAAAGCTGGCTGAGCAGAAACTGGCCGAGGAGTTCGGCTCCAGCCGGGCACCCATCCGGGAGGCGCTGCGGCAGCTGGAACAGGAGGGCATGGTCGAGTATTCGCGCAATGTGGGCTGCTCGGTGCGCCGGGTAAAGCCGGAGGACGCCTACGAGATCTATCTGCTGCGGGCAAATCTGGAAATGACGGCGCTGCGCTATTTTGACTGCAAATTTCCAGAGGAGGATCTGCGCGCCCTGCGCGGCATTCTGGAGGAGATGCGCAACGTCCGGCCGGGGGATCTTTCGCAGATCGTGGAGAACGACAACCGCTTCCATGCGGTCATCGTGCAGCGGGCGGGGCTGCCCAGACTGCTGAAATTCTGGGACGACCTGAACTACGGCAACCTGCTCGTTGGGGCGAGCAGCGGCTCCAACCACGAGACGCTGGCACAGCGGCAGAACGGCATCCACACCAAGCTGTACGAGGCGCTGGCAAGCGGCGACACCGAGGCTGCCTGCCGCGCCGTCTACGCCCACTACATGGAGCCTATGGAGCGGATGCGCAGCGCAAACAGCGCTGGACAGGCAGCAGACGGCACGGCAAAATAAGGGGAATTTGGCTGACCGTCTAAATTTTGACCAATCATTTTATGGAAATTGCAGATTGTCTACAATCTGCAATTATGCTATACTATCAAAGTGATTGGTCGAGTACTGCTGTATTTTTGGTAAAAATTGCAAAATATATGCGGAACATCGGCCTTCTTACAGGAACTTCCGCCCTGTGTGGAAAAGAAAGAGAGGAATTGTCCGCATGTCTAACAAAGAAAAAGCCACAAAGATCTCGTGGCTTACCCTTGCCTTCATGGCCTTTTCTACGGTCTGGGGCTTCGGCAACATTACCAACGGCTTTGTGTACTTTAACGGTCCGCAGGTCATCTTCAGCTGGATCTTCATGTTTGTCCTGTACTTCATCCCCTATGCGCTGATGGTGGGTGAGCTGGGCTCTGCCTTTAAGAACGAGGGTGGCGGCGTCAGCTCCTGGCTGCACCAGACCACCAACGCCAAGCTGGCCTACTACGCCGGCTGGACCTACTGGGCCTGCCACATTACCTACATCGCCAGCAAGGGCAGCGGCTTTTTGAAGGCGCTGAGCTGGGCGGTTTTCCGCAACGCGGAGACCTACGATTCCTTCCCCACCCGCTACATCCAGCTGGCTACCTTCTGCATCCTGCTGCTGGGCTGCTACATTGCAAGCTTGGGTCTGAACCCCCTGAAAAAGCTGCTGACTGCCGCAGGCACCTGCACCTTCGTCATGTCCCTGCTGTACATCGTGATGATGTTTGCTGCCCCGACCATCAACCCCACGGCAGAGTACGTCCACGCCAACCTGAGCTTCAGCAGCCTCGTCCCCAACTTCAACGTTACCTACTTCACGTCTCTGTCCATTCTGGTGTTCGCTGTGGGCGGCTGCGAGAAGATCTCTCCCTACGTCAATAAGGTCGAGAACCCCAGCAAGGGCTTCCCCCGCGGCATGATTGCGCTGGCCGTCATGGTGGTCACCTGCGCCATTCTGGGCACGCTGGCCATGAGCCGTATGTTCGACCCCGCCGTCATCAACGCCAGCGCAGAGAGCTTCAACGCCTATGTCGCCAACAGTTCCTACTGGGCTTTCCAGAAGCTGGGCCAGTACTACCATGTGGGCGATCTGTTCATGATTATCTACGCGCTGTGCAACGTCATCAGCCAGCTCGCCGTGCTGATTTTGAGCATCGACGCACCCCTGCGTATGCTGCTGGATAACGAGCACACCAAGCAGTTCATCCCGCAGGCTCTGCACAAGGTCAACGCCCACGGTGTGCACAGCAACGGCATCAAGATGGTGGCTGTGCTGTCCGGCTCCATCATTCTGGCACAGTCCTTCGTGCCCGGTGCTGCTGCCGTTCTGCGCCAGCTGACCAAGCTGAACTCTGTGTGTATGCCCATGCGCTACCTGTGGGTGTTTGCCGCCTACATTGCCCTGCGCAACGCCTACGACACCATCCCTGCCGAGTACCGCTTTGTCAAGAATCAGGCCGTGGCTAAGTTCTTCGGCGGCTGGTGCTTTGCCGTTACCGCTGTGTGCTGCGTGCTGGGTATGTATGATAAGGACCCCTTCACCTTTGCACTGAACGTCATCACCCCCGTGGTGCTGACCGTGCTGGGATTCATTCTGCCCGCCCTTGCAAAGCGCGAGCAGACCGCTGCCAAAAAGTAACCTGAATATGCTTAAAAAGGGCCGGTCAGTACTGACCGGCTCTTTTCTCAGGAAATTAGGAGGTTTATTTTTATGATCGCATCCGAAGTCCGTGAAATGCTGTCCTTCATCGACGGCAACCCCACCGCATACCACACCACCGCCGCTGTGCGGGATATCCTGTTGAAAGCAGGCTTTGCCGAGCTGCTGGAAAGCCGCAAGTGGGCGCTGGAACCCGGCAAGGACTACTTTGTCTGCCGCAACGGTTCCAGCATCATCGCCTTCCGCATGGGCGACCAGCTGGAAAACTACAGCTTCAACGTTGCCGCCGCCCATACGGATTCTCCCTGCTTCCGCATCAAGGAGAACGCCGAGATCCACATGGGGCAGAACTACACCAAGCTGAACACCGAGGGCTACGGCGGCATGATCTGCGCCACATGGATGGATCGTCCGCTGTCTGTGGCGGGACGTGTGCTGGTGCAGGAGAACGGCGCTATCGTATCCCGTCTGGTGGCACTGGACCGCGACCTGCTGATGATCCCCAGCGTGGCCATCCATATGAACCGCGAGGTCAACGATAAGGCTTCCTTCAACAAGCAGGTGGATATGCTGCCTGTGCTGGGCGGCGCCTGCGAGGAAGGCGCGCTGAAAAAGCTGATCGCAGAGGAGCTGAAAGTGTCCGAGGAGCAGATCCTTGGCAGCGACCTGTTCCTCTATGTGCGGGAAAAGGCCACCGTCTGGGGCTGCAACGAGGAGTTCATCTCCTGCGGCCGTCTGGACGACCAGCAGTGCGTCTACGGCATCCTGAAAGGTCTGCTGACCGCAAAGAACGCCCGCTCCATCGGCGTGGCGGCCTTCTTTGATAACGAGGAAGTCGGCTCCGGCACCAAGCAGGGCGCAGCTTCCACCTTCCTGTACGATGTGCTGCACCGTATTGCCCAGAGCCTTGGCGGCAACGATGAGGACTTCCACCGCGCGGTGGCTTCCAGCTTTATGGTCAGCGCCGACAACGCCCACGCCGTGCACCCCAACCACCCGGAGCACACTGATGTGAACAACTGCACCTACATGAACAAGGGCGTGGTCATCAAGACTCACGCAGGCCAGAAGTACACCAGTGACGGCATGAGCGTTGCCGCCGCCCGGGAGCTGGCTGCCCGCGCCGGTGTGCCGCTGCAATACTTTGCAAACCGCTCCGATAAGGTGGGCGGCAGCACGCTGGGCAATCTGGCGATGGCACAGGTGTCCATGAACTGCGTGGACATCGGCCTGCCGCAGCTGGCGATGCACTCCTGCTACGAGACCGCCGGCGCAGAGGATACCCTCTCGCTCATCAAGCTGATGCAGGAGCTGTACAGCAGCCACTTTGAAGAGACTGCATTCGGCACCCTTTCTATCAGCAAGTAAACGGATAAAAGCATAAAAAGGACTGCTGTGCGCTGTTTTGCACGGCAGTCCTTTTTGCGTAAAAGCTGATTTTCCGTGGCTGGTTAAGCCCGGATATAGAAATCCGACAGTAGTTGTGGTAAAATAAGGCATCCGGGAGCGCCGGGCGCTCCGCTGCAACATGAAAAATGGAGGTTTTCTATGAAAAAGACCTATCGCTCGCTCTTTTGCCTGCTTGCGGTGCTGCTGCTCAGCGTCAGCGCGCTGCCCTCTGCTTCGGCGCTGTTTTCCAAGAAGCTCTACTATTATGGTGTAGTAGAGGGCGTCAGCCGCACTGTGGAGGGCAAGGTGGAGTCCATTCTGGTGACTGCGGAAGAGCAGGAGACCTATCAGATGATCGTTACCGACAGCACCGTCTGGCAGGACCATGACGAAAAAACCACCTCCGACCCCGCTACCCTTGCGGTAGGCGAGCAGATCTGCGTGGTGCACGACCCGGCTGTGATGATGTCGCTGCCGCCGCAGTCGGTGGCGTATACCGTCATCCGCAACTTCCCCGCAGGCACGGATCTGGAACAGGAAGCCCGGGATGCCGCCTGCCCGGTGAAAAAGTTCTTCGACGACACCCGCAAGGCCATTTCGGACTGGTTCTACCAGACCATGCCCATCTGAGGGTAAAACTCCTTCTATAACGCAAAAAACTGCTGCCCCGTACCGGATGCCAAAGCGTCCGGGCAAAGGGACAGCAGTTTTTTTATGCAAAGTTATGCGTTGCTTTGCGGCAAAAACGCTGTATACCGCTATTTATTTTCGGGGGGGGGTCACACGGAAGCGCTTCACCACCTGTTCCAGTGCACTGATATCCACGGGCTTGGACATGTGTTCGTCCATGCCGGCCTCCTTGCTCTTTTGCATATCCTCAAGGAAGGCGTTGGCGGTCATGGCAAGGATGGGGATGGTGCGTCCCAGCGGGTTTTCGCCGCTGCGGATGCGGCGGGTGGCTTCCAAGCCGTCCATCACCGGCATCTGTATATCCATCAGGATCATATCATAGTCGCCGGGCTTTACGCTGGCAAAGGCATCCACGATCTCCTGACCGTTGGGGCAGATGGTGCAGCTTGCGCCTTTTGTTTCCAGCAGCATTTCCAGAATCTCGGCGTTGATGGCGTTATCCTCGGCACAGAGGAACTTCATGCCGGACAGGGGAGAAGTGGTCTCTTCTTCCTCCGGGAGTGCCTGCGCCTTTTGCACCGTGTCCGCTTCGGTGTCAATGGGAAATTCCAGCACCACCTCAAAGCGGGTGCCCTTGCCGGTGGCACTCTCTACGCTGATGGAGCCGCCCATCAGGTCTATGACGTTTTTGGTAATGGCCATGCCAAGGCCGGTGCCCTGCACCTTGTTGGTGCCGGAGCGCTCCTCACGGGTAAAGGGGTCGAAAAGGGTCTTTTGGTAGTCCGCGCTCATGCCGATGCCGTCATCCTGCACCACAAAGCGGTACCGGGCGTAGTGCTCGTTCCGGGGCAGCTCTTCCACCTCCAAACGGATGTGCCCGCCGGTGGGCGTATACTTGACCGCGTTGGAGAGGATGTTCATCAGCACCTGATTCAAACGGTTAGGGTCGCCCAGCACGTTTTCGTGCTGCAGATGGGTGCTTACCGTAAAGGTCTGACTGCGCTGACCTGCCTGCTGCCGGATGATGCTGTCCAGCTGACTGATCTGCTGGGGCAGATTCATTTTTTCAACATGCAGGGTGGTCTTGCCGCTCTCGATGCGGCTCATATCCAGAATATTGTTGATGATGCCCAGCAGCAGCTGACCGGAGCTTTCCAGCTTGCCCAGATGCTCGGCAAGCTTTTCCGGCTCGTGCAGCTCGTTTTTCATCAGGGTGGTAATGCCGATAATGGCGTTCATGGGGGTGCGGATATCGTGACTCATGTTGGAGAGGAAGTCCGTCTTAGCCTTGCTGGCGCGCTCGGCAGATTGCAGCGCCTCTGCGGCAGCATCCTGCGCCCGCCGCATCTCGTCGTTTGCCTCCGTCAGCTGGATGTTATACTGCTCCAGACGGAGGTTCGTCTTTTTTTCAGCCTGCAGTTCCCGCTGCTGCTTTTCCCGCAGGAGGAACCAGCCAGCAATGACTGCCATGATCGAGAACACCGTTGCAAAGCCTACAATAACGACCATGACGATATTGACCAGCTTTTGCGTATTCACGGCCACATATTCTGCCGGAACAAGGAACGCCAGCGTCCACTGGGCGTTTTCCATCTGCTTCAGGGCGTAGTAATACTCAGTCCCGTCCAGCACGGCGTTGGAATAACAGGAGCCTGTACGGGCAAGCCGCTCCTTTGCTGCTGCAAAGGAAGAACCGTGCAGATAGGACATCTGGGAGAGCACGGTGTATACGTTATGCCCCTTCAGCAGCTCGGTATCATTGGCGTTGAACAGCTTGAAACCGTTATTATCCAGCACATAGACGCTGTTGTTATTTTCGTAGGCGTCGCAGCGGAAATAATCGTTCAGCTGGGTCATGCTCTGCGAAATACCAAAGTAGCGCAGGGTGATCTCTTTCTCTCCGCTTTGCAGTGTGATGGGGGTGGAGAGCTGTTCCAGAAACACCATCCGGGAGTCATCCACGGTCAGCGAATTGGAAACATAGCTGACCCGCTGCGGCGCGTTTTCCAGATAGTTCATTTCCCGCAGCAGACCCGTGCGGCCATACTCGGTATAATAACGCCCGGCAGCATCCACGGCAATCAATTCGACCTGTTTTTCATGGTAATTGGAAAGCTCCGACAGCTTTTTCAGATAGCGGTAGAGATCGGTATCGGTCCCCAGCGGGGTGTTGTACAAATAATTACACTGCACATCCACCTCGTCCCAGTGGTTGTCGATCACATCCTCCAGACTGTGGAACATCTGGTGGGTGACCTCTTCCATCTGGCTCAGCCGCTCGTGGTAGACAAGGTTTTGGATGTAGGTCTGGCTCATGACAAAAAGGGTCAGGATCAACACGATGATGACAAAGCCGAAGCCTACAAACAGCTTTTTATAGATTTTGTTGTTCACATCCAGTATCTCCTGTCCGTTTTATTCAACTCCATGCGGTGTCTGCCCGGCTGATGGTGGTGTAAGCACCAAAGAAGGCTTTTGCGGCATCCATGCCCACCACGCCGCTGTCTGTCACCGTTGCTTCGGCAGCCAGCTGGTCGCTCACACCGCAGATGGCAACCTGATAGGTCTTGCCCGCCTCCAGCTGCACCGGGCTTACCAGCACATAGGGGTAGCCCTTGCCGTTGCCGTAGGCATCGTAGCCCGTGGCCAGCAGATCGCTGATCTGCTGCCCGGTCAGGGTGACGGTCTGGATGGTGCGGTTCCAGCCGGTGGGCAGAATGGCCGAAAGGTCGTAATCCGTAATGCCCTTGGCGTACAGCTTGGCGGCTACGCCGTGGTGGTTTTGATTGGTGGGGTTGCCGGGGATCCATGTGCTCAGCGAGACCAGCGCAAGGTCGCTGCCAGTAGCCTGTGCAAAGCAACGCCCCACCAGCATGGCGCAGTCCTGCTGCGAAAGCTCCTCCGTGATGGTAGTGATGACATCCGGGGTGTTGTTCACCACACTGTTCTGATCCTCGTCCAGCTGACGGATGACATCCTCCATAGTAGCATTGCCCTTGATGAAATCCAGCATTTTAAGGCCGGTGGTCACGATGGTGTTTTCCCAGCCGGAATAGATAAAGGGCGCGGTGTTGCCTGCGTTCAGGGTATCGGCGATGTCGGCATAGTAGGTGCCGTCTGCCTTTGCACCCTTGAAGGGCAACAGGCTGCTTTTCAGCGCCGTTGCGGGCTGCAGAGCGCTGGTGCCTGCAACGGTGGAAAGCACGCGCATCACCTTGAGCGCATCCTCCAGCTTCTGGGGGTTCTGTTTCAGCTTTTTATTCAGGCCGTAGAAGCGGTTCACATTCAGCACAAAAACGTTCTGGGTGCCGTCCTCCGAGAGAAACGGCATCAGCCCAAATTTATCGGCGCTGTCGTCTGCCTCCACAATGCCGTTGGTGTTTCCGATCATAAACAGGGTGTTGCCCTCGGCCATCCTCTGCCGGGTCACGTTGTCGTCAAGAGCATCGCCGGAGCCGTTCAGCATCCCGATGTCCTTCCACTTTTTGACATACGCCATTGCCTGCATCATGCCGGGGGTGTTGCTGACGTTTGCCTTGCCGGAAAGATAATCCTTCTGCCACAGTCTGCCATCCAGCGTGCCGAGGAAATCGGCATCTGCAATGTTGCACAGATACTGGAAACCGTAGCCCGGATACTGGATCTGCGGCAGGCAGAGATCGACCCCGGCTTCCTTGGCCTTTGCAGCCAGTTCTTCCAGCTCAGCGAAAGAATTGGGCAGCTCCCAGCCGTATTTCTTCAGCAGGGTCTTGTTGTAGGTGATGCCGTAGCAGTTGTAGGTCGAGGGCAGCAGATAGATGGCACCGTTGTCGAACACGTCCTGCAGACGGGACTCCACATAGTTATCCGTAAAATCGTAGCCGGAAAGGTCCAGCAGTTTGTCGGAGACCAGATCGATCCGGGGGTCGTAGTAGGTCAAGGTGCAGACGTCCGGCAGGTCGCCCGCCGCAAACATATTCTGCAAACAGGTGGTGGTGTTATCGCCGCTGTATGGCACGACCTCGATGTTCACTTCCGGGTAAACGCTGTGTACCTGCTCAATAAAGGCTTCTATCTCCTTATAAGGTGCCATAAAGGTGACGGCTTCGTGCGCATCGTCATTTTTAGCTGTTTCAGCCTTACCGCCGCCGCAGGCGGTCAGTGCTGCCGTGGCAGCTGCAACGCCGCAGACCTGCAAAAAGGAGCGGCGGGAGATTTTTTTCATCATATAAATATACTTTCCTCACATTTTCGGAGGGCAGTACTGCACAGAACCAATGGGGTGCAGGCTGCCATAGCTATTTTTACACACCCCACAGGAACCCCTACGCTCGCGGCCTGTCCGCACTGGGCATACGCCGATTTTCCCATAAAATGACAATCATATTGTATCATTGTAACAAAAGTGTTTCAAGTTGTTTTTTGAAGGATATTGTATGGAAAAGGGCGAAAAACCGCGTGCTTTGCGGCCGTGCAGCGCAAAACCGCCCCCGGATGTGTGCAAAGGCTTTTCTGCGGGAAAAAAGCGTGGTATACTTGGTCAGAGCAAATTTAAAGAAATTGAGAGAAACACAGCTCGGAGGAAAATAGAGCATGTCGAAAGATGAATATCTGATCACAGATGCGCCGCTGAAAGCGCTGACGGTTTTTGCAATGCCAATGATCCTAGGCAGCTTTTTTCAACAGGTCTATAATATGGCGGACTCCATCATAGTCGGCCAGTTTGTCGGTTCCTCGGCACTGGCGGCTGTTGGTGCCTGTGCGGCGCTGACCAATGTTTTTATCTGTGTGGCGTTGGGTGCCGGTGTGGGTGCCGGTGTGCTGGTAAGCCGCTATTTTGGCGCTAAAAACTATGGCAAAATGAAAACCATCGTGTCAACGTCCCTGCTCAGCTTTTTGGTTTTGAGCGTTGTCCTTGGCGTTTTTGGCTTTAGCTTTTCCCGTGCTATGATGAGCGGCTTGCAGACCCCCGCCGACATTCTGGAGGACGCGGTGCTGTATCTGCGGGTCTATTTTGTGGGCTTCCCGTTTTTGTTCATGTACAACATTCTTTCCACCATGTTTACCTCCATTGGGGAATCCCGGATCCCGCTGGGTCTGCTGATCTTTTCCTCCATCCTGAATATTTTTATGGATCTCTGGATGGTGGCGGGGCTTGGCTTGGGCGTGTTTGGCGCAGCCCTTGCCACGTTGATCGCACAGGGCATTTCTGCGGTGTTTTCGTTTTTGATCTTCCTGCACCGGATGCGGCAGTATAAAAGCCCCTTTAAAAGGTTCGACCGGCAGGAGCTGGCTTCCATGCTCCGCATTGCGGTGCCATCGGTCTTGCAGCAGTCCACCGTGTCCATCGGCATGATGATCGTGCAGGCGGTGGTAAACCCCTTCGGCACACAGGCGCTTGCCGGATATGCAGCAACGATGCGGGTAGAAAATGTTTTCTCGCTGATCTTTGTCTCCATCGGCAATGCGGTCTCGCCCTATATCTCCCAGAATCTTGGTGCAAAGAAGATCGACCGCCTCAAAAAAGGCTACCACGCTGCGCTGGTGCTGGACCTGTGCTTTGCAGTCATTGCCTTTGCGGTCATTGAAACCCTGCACACCCAGATCTCCTCGCTGTTTCTGGGCAAGGACGGAACGGCGCTGGCCTATCAGGTGTCCGGTGATTATATGCGGTGGCTCGGTTACTTCTTCATCTTCATGGGCATCAAGATGGCGACCGATGGCGTGCTTCGCGGGCTTGGCATCATGCGCCCGTTCCTCATTGCAAATATGGTAAACCTTGCCATTCGTCTGTCCGTTGCCCTGCTCTGTGCACCGCGCTTTGGCATTGCCTTTGTCTGGCTTGCCGTCCCGGCAGGGTGGCTTGCAAACTTTCTGGTCTCCTATGCGGCGCTCAGAAGATCGTGGCCGACGGAGAATGCAGCGGCACCTCAATGATTTTGTGCAGCGCGGCAGCCTTTTTTCTGCGCCCGCCCCGGCTTGTTACAGCGGTTTACTTTTGGCAGCGGAAATGCTATGATATCCATAGAAAAAGGCAAGGAGGAGCTACAATGGGCATTGCAGGGAACGAATGGGGCTTTCATGTGGGCACGCTGCCCAAAGGTGCACGGGATAAGATCAGCGATGTGCCGGGGGTGACGGTAGGGCACTGCACGCTGGCAGACGGCGTGGTGCAGACGGGCGTAACGGCGCTGCTGCCGCACCAAGGGAATGTTTTCCACGAAAAAGTGCTGGCGGCCAGCTATGTCATCAACGGCTTTGGCAAGACCACCGGCCTTGTGCAGATCGACGAGCTGGGCACGCTGGAAACGCCCATCCTGTTTACCAACACCCTCAGCGTGGGCACGGCGCAGACCGCGCTGGTGAAGTATATGCTGGAGAAAAACCCCGACATCTGCGAGACCACCGGCAGCGTGAACCCGGTGGTCTGCGAGTGCAACGACTGCGGCCTGAACGACATCCGGGGGCTTCATGTGACCGAGCAGCACGTTTTTGCCGCGCTGGCAGACTGCAAGGCAGATTTTGCCGAGGGTGCCGTAGGCGCCGGGCGGGGGATGCGTTGCCACGGGCTGAAAGGCGGCATCGGCTCGGCCTCCCGGGTGGTGGAGCTGGATGGCAAGCCCTATACCATAGGTGCACTGGTGCTTTCCAACCACGCGCTGTTCGACGACCTCATCGTGGCGGGTACGCCTATCCATACCCTGCTGAGCGACAGCATCCCGCCCCACGAGGATAAGGGCTCTATTATTACAGTGCTGGCCACGGATATCCCCCTGAGCGAGCGACAGCTGCGGCGGCTGTGCCGCCGGGCGCTGGTGGGGCTTTCCCGCACAGGTTCCTACTGCGGCAACGGCAGCGGCGAGATCGTCATCGCCTTCACCACCGCCAATCGGATGCCGCACTATTCGGATAAGGTTCTGCTGCCCATGACCCTGCTCCACGATGATGCCATCAATCCTCTGTTCCGGGCGGTGGCAGAGTGTGTGGAGGAAAGCGTTCTCAGCAGCCTGCTCCACGCCGAGACGGTTACCGGCAACCATGGCCGCACCTTCCGCAGCCTGACAGAACTTCTGAAAAACCGCGCCTGAAGCGCCGCAATATAGAACAAAGCCCCGCATCCGGTGCGGGGCTTTGTTTTGCTCAATAGCGGCGGTGGATCTTTTTGGTGGGCTTGCGGCGGTTCCAGTTGGCGCACAGCAGCCACAGCCCGTAGATCAGGGCGGCGATCAGGCTGAGCACCAGCACCACCTTCAGGTACAGGCTGGTGAAGAACTCCTTCACCTTGTCCACCCCGAACAGCAGCGGGTTGCGGGCTACGTCCTGCCCGGCGATCAGATCCACCACGCCGATGGTCTCGCCCGCCAGCTTCAGCTCCACCGTGCCCACCACGTCGCCCTGCTGGATGGGAGCGCAGACGTAGTCCGGCAGATGGAAGTATTTCTGGGTGACGGTGCCGTCGCTGGTGGAGGGCAGCAGGGTCATCATGCTGTCGTTGGGGTACAGCTGCAAAGTGTCTGTATCGGAGGAATACTTTACCGGGATCTCCGCAATGGTCAGGTCGGTGTCCAGCGCAGCCTGAATGGAAAAGCTGTCGAACACCCAGTCCATCAGTTTGACCGTCTCGAACAGGGCGGGACGGCGGTTGGCATAGCCGAAGGTATCGCAGCTGTCGGGGCTGTCCATCACGCAGAAGATATAGGTGGCACCATCCTTGTTGCCCCACGAAACATAGCTCTGGGTGCCGGTATCGTTTTTAAAGGCGGTCACATTGCACATGCCGCCCTGCATGGCGCTGCGGTAGTAGCTGCCGCCGCTGGCCTTGCTCAGCGCGGCGTTCTGGCTGACCAGCACCGAGGAGGAGCGGTGCTTCTCCTTGGCGGGCATGGTAAAGCTGGGGGCACCGGACACCTCCACAAAGGCGTCAAAGCTCATCAGGTAACGCAAAATCAGGTACATATCCACCGCGCAGGTGGTGTTGCCGCTGTCGATGCCGCAGGCGTCCGTCCAATTGCTGGCAGTGGTGCCGATGCGCTGGGACAGGGTGTTCATCTGCGCCACCCAGCCGTCCAGATCGCCGCCGGAAAGGGTGTACGCCACACCCATGGCTGCCTCGTTGGCGTTGCGGGTAAGCATGGCGTACATGGCTTCCCGGTAGGTGAAAGTCTCGTTGGAGCGCATATCTGCGTTATTGGTGTTATAAACATAGTCCGAGATGGCAAAGGGCATCTGGAAGGTGCTGTCCAGCTGGTCGGCGTAGTTGGTCAGCAGCACGGCAAGGGTCATATATTTGGTCAGACCACCGGCAGACACCTGCTTTGTACTGTCCTTATCATAGACGATGATGTTGGTATCGGTGTTCACGATATAGGCGCTTGCAGCCTGCACCTGATACACCGGGCTGGGGTCGAACATGGCCCCGGCGGGCAGCACAAGGCAGCTGAGCAGAAATACAAGCGAAAGAACCAGTGCAAAAATACGTTTCATGTGGACAATTCCTTTAAAAAGCGATAATATATACTATATAAGGCTGCGCTGTGCGGCGCGCCGGAAGATCGATTTTGCAGCAAGTGTGCTGTGTTCTATAATAATAACAGGTTTGCCGGGGCGTTACAAGAGCCTTGCGGTGTTTTACACCGTTCTTTCGCTCCGGCAGGGAGGGCAGGAATGGTATATCTTACAGGGGATACCCACGGCGATATCCAGCGCTTCAAGCAGGGCAAACTGCGCTGGCTGGGCAAAAAGGACACCGTGGTGGTGCTGGGGGATTTCGGCTTTGTGTGGGACGGCAGCGCCGCAGAGCGTAAGCGGCTAGACTGGCTGCGCAAGCGCCCCTACACGATTCTGTTTCTGGACGGCAGCCACGAAAACTACGACCTGCTGGCACAGTACCCGGAGACGGAGCTGTTCGGCAGCAGGGTGCAGAGCCTTGGCGGCAATGTGTACCATGTGTGCCGGGGCAGTGTGCTGGAGCTGGAGAGCAAGACCTATCTCTGCTTCGGCGGCGCGGAAAGTCAGGATAAGGATGACCGGGAGCCGGGCGTGAACTGGTGGAAGCAGGAGATGCCCAGTGACGAGGAGTACGACACCTGCCGCCGCAATCTGGAAGCAGTGGGGTACAAGGTAGATTATGTGCTGACCCATGATGCACCAAGCAGATTTTTGGATTTTACCGCTCTTGCCCTTGGCGAGAGCAACCGTCTGCACCTGTTTTTGGACGAGATCTTGCTCAAGTTGACCTACGAAAAATGGTTTTTCGGCTGCTATCACAAGGATGTGCAGCTTTCCACCAAGAGCCGGTGCGTGTTCTGCGATGTCATCCCCATGGGTGAGCGGCGCACCGGACTGTTCCACCGATAGGAGGGAATATGCAGGTCACAATAAAACTTGCCACCCGGGAGGGTGCGGCGCACATCAGCGGCATTCTGGCGGGCTTTATCCTGCTGGCAAAGCGCGGGGAACTGACCCTGCGGGTGCAGGACGAGCGGCAGGGCAGTCCCCTTGCCCGGGAGGCGCTGCTGGAAACGGAAATCGACGGCCGCACGGTGGTATTCGACCTGATGGACGGCTACTTTTACAACGACCCGGCGGCGGTGTTGGCGCTGTTCAGCCGGGCGGATGTGGTGTTCAAACGTTCTTTTTCAGCCGAGAAGAACCGGCAGTTCCCGGGCGATATCCCCGCAAAGCTGCGGCCATTGGGGCTGAACTACTACGTTACCTGTCCGGGCTCGCCGCTGGAAGCGGAGCGCAGCGCAAAGAGCCGCCTGAAGCAGTGGGCGCTTTCCACCCGCTGCTACCCGCAGGACTTTGAAGCCCGGCTGACCCGGGTGCGCAAAAAGCCGCGCATCCTCTTTCTGACCCGTCTGTGGGACCCGGAGGAACCGGCGGTGCAGCAATACCCGGAGTTACAGGCAGAGTGGCGGCAGGTGAACGCAGACCGCATTGAGCTGCTGCACCGGCTGCAAGCTGCCTTTCCGGCGCAGTTCACCGGCGGCGTGTCCGACAACGCCTGCGCCCGGCAGCTGTGCCCGGAACTGATCGTGCCGGACAAGTTGACCGGCAAGCGCGCCTATCTGCACCGGATGCAGCACACGGAAATTTGTGTGGCTTCTACCGGACTGCACGGCTCTACCGGCTGGAAACTGGGCGAATATGTGGCGGCGGGACGTGCCATCGTTACCGAGCCGCTGCGGTATACCCTGCCGGGCGGCTTTGAAGAAGGCAAAAACTATAAAACGTATACATCACCGGCGGAGTGTGAAGAGCAGCTGCGGCAGCTGCTGGCAGACCCGGCGGCGATCTTAGCCATGGCGCAGCACAATGCGGCGTATTATCAAACGTGGCTGCGGCCGGAACAGCAGGTGCGGCAGGCTTTGCGGCAGCTGGAAACAGGGGAAATGTAATGTAAGGGGGAAAACGGGGTATGGAAGAACAAAAACGGCATTGCGGCTTTGAGACGATGCGCATTCTCAGTATGGTGATGATCGTGCTGATGCACGGCATCGGGCACGGCGGGCTGGGCAGTGCGGCACCGCAGGGGTCGGCGGCATTCTGGATCTACTGGCTGTTGTTTATTCTGGCGCGTGTATCCACAAACTGTTTTGTAATGCTTTCCGGCTATTATCTGTCGGAGCGCAAGGGGTCTGTCCACGCCGGACGGCTGTTCCGCATCGGGGCACAGGTGTGGTTTTACTCCATGCTCACTTTCTGCGTTGCGGTCAAGGCCGGGGCAGTGTCGCTTTCAGCCATTTCGCTGCTCCGGGCGCTTTTACCGCTTACCTCCAACGGCTACTGGTTTGCCTCGGCCTATTTTCTGATGTACCTCTCGGTGCCGGTGCTGAACGCGGTGGTGCAGAGCCTCGACCGGCGGCAGTACAAAACGCTGCTGCTGGTGGCGCTGCTGCTGCAAAGCGTGTGGGGCACGCTGTTCTACTGGGCAACGGATGCAACCTTTGTGAATAACGGATACAGCTTTATCTGGTTCTACACTCTGTATTTTATTGCAGCTTATTTCCGCAAATACCGGGTGACCGTGCCTAGCGGGCTGTGTTTGCTGGCATATCTGGCAGCTTCGGCGGCGGGGCTGTTCAACCGGATGCTGGCGCTGCGGGTGGAAAACGCCCTGCACCTGAACGGTTTTGTGAATACCGTCAACGGCTATCAGGCACTGGCTACGGTCATCGCCTCGGCAGCAATGTTTTTGCTATTCCAGAATATCCGCATTCGTTCAGACTACTGGCGGCGCTGGGTCTTTCGGCTGGCACCGCTGTCCTTCGGGGTGTATCTGCTGCACGACAGCGATTTTACCCGGGCGCTGCTGTGGCAGCTGGTAGACCTGCCCCGGTTCAGCGGGGCGCTGCTGCCCTCGCTGGCTTACCTGACCGGTGCGGTGCTGCTGATCGCTGCGGCGGGCTACGCAGTGGATGCCGTGTATCAGCGGCTCTACCGCCTGCTGCGCCTGCCTGCACTGGAAACAAAGCTGGACGCCCTGACCGCCCGCATCCTGCAAAACATTGTTGGGAGCAAAGAAGTGTAAAGAAAAGCGCTATCGCACGAATTTTTCGAGCGACAGCGCTTTTTTAATTCATCGGCCCGGCCTTGTCGAACATCTGCTGCACCTGCGCGGCCAGCAAAGCGTGGGCAGGGCTTTCCAGCAGCGGGTCGGCGGCAAGCAATGCGGCGGCCTCGCTTTGGGCGGCGTGCAGGGTACGGGTGTCATTCATCAGGTCGGCGATCTGCAAGGTGGGCAGGCCGTGCTGACGGCTGCCGAAAAAGTCGCCGGGGCCGCGGGTCTCCAGGTCGTACTGTGCCACGGCAAAGCCGTCGGTGGTGGAGCAGAGGAATTTCAGCCGCTTCTGCACGGCCTCGCTGGTGTTGTCGCTGACAAGGAAGCACCAGCTCTCGGCAGCGCCGCGCCCCACACGTCCGCGCAGCTGGTGCAGGGCGCTCAGACCGTAGCGCTCGGCGTTTTCAATCACCATCACGCTGGCATTGGGCACGTCCACGCCCACCTCGATGACGGTGGTGGACACCAGTGCATCCAGCCGCCCGGCCTTGAAATCCTCCATGATGGCGGCTTTTTCCTTGGGTTTCAGCTTGCCGTGCATCAGCCCCACTCGGCGGTCGGGCAGCAGCGCTTTGGCAATGTCCTCGTAGTAGGTCTTGACGGCGTTCAGCCCGCCGTCCGGCACATCCTCGATGGCGGGGCAGACCAGATACACCTGCCGCCCTTTGTCGATCTCGCTGTCCAGAAAGCGGTACAGGTCCTGCCGCCGCTTGCCGGTGATGCACCGGGTCTTGACCGGGGTGCGCCCGGGGGGCAGCTCGTCCAGAATGGAGATGTCCAAGTCGCCATAGATCAAAAGCCCCAGCGTGCGGGGGATAGGGGTGGCACTCATGACCAGCAGGTGCGGGTTCGCGGCCTTTTCGGCCAGTGCGCCGCGCTGGCGCACCCCAAAGCGGTGCTGCTCGTCGATGACCGCCAGACCCAGCCGGGCAAACTCCACCCCTTCGCTCATCAGGGCGTGGGTGCCCACCACAAGGTCGGCTTCATCCTTGCGGATGGCAGCCAGCGTGGTGCGGCGGGCGGCGGCCTTCATGCCGCCGGTCAGCAGGGCCACCCGCATCCCGAAGGGGGCAAGCAGCCGGTTGAGCCCCTCGGCGTGCTGCGCGGCCAGAATTTCGGTAGGCGCCAGCAGCGCGGCCTGATATCCCGCCCGGATGCACGCCCAGATGGCGGCAGCAGCTACCAGCGTTTTGCCGCTGCCCACATCGCCCTGCAACAGGCGGTTCATGGCGGTTTCGCCCGCCATATCGTTTAAAATCTCCTCCACTGCACGGCGCTGCGCCCCGGTGGGGGCAAAGGGCAGGCTCTGCCAGAAAGGGGCTGGGTCGGCGCGGCGCATGGGTGCCCCGGTGGCCGCAGCGCCCCGGCTGCGCATCCGCCCGATGCCCAATTGCAGCACCAAAAGCTCCTCGTAGATGAGCCGCCGCCGCGCTGCTGCGGCCTGTTCCTCGGTGGCAGGGCAGTGGATGGCGCGCACCGCCTCGGCCTTGGGGAGCAGACGGTATTTTTGCAGCATCTCCGGCGGCAGCGGGTCGGGCAGCAGCTCTGCATGGGGCAAAAGCTGCCGGATGCAGCGGGAGATGACGCTGCTGGGCAGTCCCTCGGTCTGGGGGTAAACGGCCTCAAAGGGGGCGGCCTGTATTTGTTCAGCGGTGCGCACCTGTGGGTTGACCATCTGGCGGCGCAGCATCCCGCCGGTGACGATGCCCTGAAAATAGTATTCCTGCCCCAGCTGCAATTTCTGGGTGGCGTAGGGGTTATTGAACCATGTGATCTCCAGACTGGCTACATCGTCCCCGGCAGTGATGCGCTCCATCCGCCGCCCGCCCGGCAGAATGCGCCCGCCGGGCTTTGCAAACACTTCGGCCTTTACCACACATTCGGTGTCGGCGGGGGCTTCCGCGATGGAGTAGGGCTTGGAAAAGTCGATGTACCGCCGGGGGTAGTGGCACAGCAGGTCTGCCAGCGTCACGATGCCCAGTTTTTCGAACCGCTCTGCGGTCTTGGGCCCCACCCCTTTCAGGTAGCGCACCGGGGTGTCCGGCGTTAAGGTAGTGCGGTTTTCGGTGGGCATGGCGTTTCAACTCCCTTCCAAGCGTAGTATAGCCATTGTAACACGGACGGGGAACAGATGCAAATATTTTGCCCTTGCGCGGCAGCTGTGGTATACTGACATTACAAAAAGGGAGGAGAGATACTGTGGAGATACGCAACGCGACCATGGATGATTTGCAGGCCATTGCCGCCGTGGAGGCGGCCTGTTTTCCGGCAGCGGAGGCTGCCACAGCAGAAGAATTTGCCGGGCGGCTGGCACACTATGCGGAGCATTTCTGGCTGCTGTTTGAGCAGGGGGAGCTGGTGGCCTTTGTGGACGGCTTTTGCACCGACACGCCCGACCTGACCGATGAAATGTACGCAGATGCCGCCCTGCACAATGAAAACGGCGCATGGCAGATGATTTTCGGGGTGAACACCCTCCCGCGCTGCCGCCGCCGGGGCTATGCCGGACTGTTGCTGCAAAGAGCCATCGCAGATGCCCGCGCACAGGGACGCAAGGGGCTTGTGCTGACCTGCAAGGAGAAACTTTTACACTACTATGCAAAGTTCGGCTTTGTGAACGAGGGCGTTTCCGCTTCCACCCACGGCGGGGTGGTGTGGTACCAGATGCGGCTGGACAGCTCTTACGAGAATACCCTGCCATCAGCTTCCGAAAATTGACAAACAATTCTTGATGCCTCGGAGAAGGCGTTCTACATCACCGGCGTTGTGCTAAGCGTGGACGGCTTGGTAAGAGTCTAACTACCTACTGACATAGAATAACAAAAAAGTCTGAACTGAGGCATCAGCCATCGGTTCAGACTTTTTTATACCATAAAACCACAGACGGCTGCGGACAGCAGCGTGCAGTTTAAGTCAGCACTCGTCGTACTGTTTTTGCAGATAGTGCAAGCATTGGACGGCGTTTTCCGGGGTGGTGTTCTCCAAGGTGGCGAACACATAGGGCTTCTGTTCCTTGGCAAACCGCAGAATGGTGCGGTAGTCACCCATGCCGCCCTGTCCGGCACCGGTAGCGGCCAGCTGTCCGCCGGCATCCTGCCGCAAAAAGTCCTTGAAGTGGATCATGGCAACGTCCTTGCCCAGCAGTTCGATGGCCTCGGCGAACACTTCCTCCCGCTGGTCTACGTTTTCCATGTTCAAAAGGTTCACTGGGTCCAGCAGGATCTGCAGATTGGGGCTGCCAATCTCGTCCAGCACGGTGCGGGCGCGGCGGGCGTCATACACGATATGCTTGACCACCGGCTCAATGGCAATGGTCACGCCGTATTGCTCGGCGCAGCGCACCACCGGCTTGAAGTTTTTGATAAAGGTGGCAAGGGCGGCATCGCTGCGGCACTCCGGGCAGAACTTGTACTCCGCGTTGGGTGCACCGGTCTCGGTGCCCACCATGCCGCAGCCCAGCAGGCTGGCAAAGCGGATATGCGCGTAGTACTTTTCCTGAATGGCGTGCAGAGCATCCGCATCCGGGTGCGCCAGATTCAGGTAGTTGCCCAGCACCGCAATATCCAGCTCGTTTTTGGCAAACAGGCGGCGCAGATAGGCCGCGTAGCCGGGGGTGAGGGCAGAGGGAGTGTTGGGCACCTCCTTCAGGGATTTGCTCAGTGCCAGATGCACGCAGGAAAAGCCCTTCTGGCGCACCAGCGGCAGCACCTGCTCAATGGGCAGCTTTTCCGCGTCGTGCAGACGCAGACCGAATTGGATCATGCTTGGTTCCTCCTTTGATTTGAGTGCGTTTTTACCATTATACACCCAAAATGTCTGCGGGGGAACACCCCAAGCCCCTTTTAGCGCTGTTGCTCATCGTTCAGAGGAGTGCCAGACAATGCGCACGATACCAAAAGTGTGTTAAAACAGAGAAAAGCCGCCTAGATTTCTACGAATCTAAGCGGCTTTTCTTGGAGCTGGTGACAGGAGTTGAACCTGCAACCCACTGATTACAAATCAGTTGCGCTGCCATTGCGCCACACCAGCAAAGGTTACCTGAATAGTATAACACAGGCACGGCTATTTGGCAAGGATTGTTTTTTGCAGGGGATAATAATGCCGGAAAACAGACAAAAATGATAGAAAACAATACACAAGTATAAAAATATGCTACAATTTTAAACAATTTTACATTGCAAATTTTTTGACGATGTGCTATGCTGAAACGTAGAGGAACGCCGCCGGAAAGGCGGCTGCAAACAGATTTGGAGGATTTGTATTATGGCTGACCGCATTGTTCTGAATACCATCTCCTACCACGGCCACGGTGCTATCGAGAACATCGTTCCCGAGTTGACCGCCCGCGGCTACAAGAAGGCTTTCGTCTGCTCCGACCCCGACCTGATCAAGTTCGGCGTTACCAAAAAGGTCACCGACCTGCTGGATGCTGCAAACTTTGCCTACGCTGTTTACAGCGAGATCAAGCCCAACCCCACCATCGCCAACGTACAGGACGGCGTGGCTGCCTTCAAGGCTGCCGAGGCTGACTGCATCGTGACCATTGGCGGCGGCTCCTCCATGGATACCGCAAAGGCCATCGGCATCATCATCAATAACCCCGAGTTTGCAGACGTCCGCTCTCTGGAAGGCGTTGCCCCCACCAAGAAGCACGCGGTGTTCACCATTGCAGTGCCTACCACTGCCGGTACTGCTGCTGAGGTCACCATCAACTACGTCATCACCGATGTGGAGAAGAAGCGCAAGTTCGTCTGCGTGGATACCAACGATATCCCCGAGATCGCTGTGGTCGACCCCGATATGATGTCCTCCATGCCCAAGGGTCTGACCGCCGCCACCGGTATGGATGCACTGACCCACGCCATCGAGGGCTACATCACCAAGGGTCACTGCGTCATTTCCGATATGTTCCATCTGGAAGCCATCAAGCTGATCAGCCAGAGCCTGCGCGGCGCTGTGCAGAACACCCCGGAGGGCCGCGAGGGCATGGCTCTGGGTCAGTACATTGCCGGTATGGGCTTCTCCAACGTGGGTCTGGGCATTGTCCACTCCATGGCACACGGCCTGTCTGCCCTGTATGACACCCCGCACGGTGTGGCCTGCGCCATCCTGCTGCCGGTGGGTCTGGAGTACAACAAGAGCGTTGCCGGGGAGCGTTACCGCGCCGTGGGCAAGGCTATGGGCGTTATGGGCATCGACGAGATGAACGACGTGGAGGCCGCTGATGCTACCATCGCCGCCGTCAAGCAGCTGAGCGCAGACGTGGGCATCCCCGCAAACCTGCACGGTATTTTGAAGGAAGAGGACATCCAGTTCCTCGCAGAGTCCGCTTTCGCAGACGCCTGCCGTCCCGGCAACCCCCGCGACACCAGCGTGGAGGAGATCGTGGAGCTGTATAAGAGCCAGCTGTAAGCTGTAAAAAATGACCCTGAGAGCCGCTGCGCCGTGCTTGTGCAGCGGCTCTTTTTTGGTAGGAAAATTCCGTACCGATTGTAACATTTTCAGCCGTCCTCTTGTATAAACCGGCGCAAGCGAGTACAATCAGAGCATAAAAACAGAAGGCGAGGAAAGCGCGATGACACTGAATTTCTACACGCTGGGCGTGCTGTATCTGGTCTATTCCTTCCTTGGGTGGGTAGGGGAGACCGTGGTGGCTACCTTCCGGGGCAAGCGGTTTGCAAACCGCGGCATGGCGGCGGGACCGTTCTGCTTTGTGTATGGCACCACGGCCATCCTGATGGCAGTGGGCTTTGCAGATATGCGCACAAAGCCGGTGGTGCTGTTCGTGGCCTGTATGCTCACGGCTACCGTGGTGGAGTGGCTCACGGCAAAGCTGCTGGAGCGGCTGCACAACCGCAAATGGTGGGACTACTCGGATAAAAAATTCAACCTGAACGGCTACGTCTGCCTGCAGTACTCGGTGCTGTGGGGTGCGCTGGGCATGGTGACCGTGCTTTGGGGCGACGGGCTGCTGCTGCGTCTGTGCGCCCTTGTGCCGGACTGGCTGCTGCATCCGCTGGTATGGGTCGCGCTTGGCATCGCGGCGCTGGACCAGCTGGGCTCGGCGGTGCTGGTGGGGCGGTACGCGGCGCAGCACCCGGTGCTGGAGCAGCTGAACCAGAAACTGGAGGAGCGCTCCGATACCTTGCGCCGCCGCATTGCCGTGTATGTGGAAAAGCGTATCCAGCGCGCCTACCCGGAAGCCGCCCGGCAGCAGTCCACGGCAGTGCAGAAGGAGAAAGCCGACTTCCTCAGCGCGGCAGACCTGCTGTGGCTGTTTGTCATCGGGGCGTTTCTGGGCGACATGGTGGAGACCGTGTTCTGCCGCTTGACCGCCGGGGTGTGGATGAGCCGTTCCAGTCTGGTATGGGGGCCTTTCAGCGTGGTGTGGGGGCTGGCGCTGGCCATGGCTACCGTGCTGCTGCGGCAGAATCAGGATAAAAGTGACCGCTATCTCTTTGCTTTCGGCACAGTGCTGGGCGGCGTATATGAATATGTGTGCAGTGCCGTCACAGAGCTATTGTTCGGTACCGTGTTCTGGGATTACAGCAAGTTCAAGTTCAATCTGGGCGGGCGCATCAACCTGCTGTACTGCTTTTTCTGGGGCATTGCGGCGGTGCTGTGGATGCGCTACGGCTACCCGCTGGTGCTGAAGCTGATGAAAAAGGTGCGCAGCCATATCCGCCCGTGGATGACAGCGGCGCTGGCGGTGTTCATGGCGGTGAATATGCTCACCAGCGCGCTGGCACTGGCGCGGTACGATGCCCGCACCAGCGGCGAAGCACCCAACGGCCAGCTGGAAGTGTTCCTTGACGAGCATTTCGACAACGCCCGCATGGAGCATATTTACCCCAACGCCAAAAAAGTGACCAAGGCAGAATAAATCCCATATTTCCCCTTGCGCTTTTGCCGGAAAACAGGTATAATATTCTCTGGATAAAAGGGAGTAAGGGGCGTACTTTAGTTGAAAAACGGGTGCGCTGTGCTGCAGCGACACCCCCGGCAGAAATGCCCGATGCAGTACCGGATGCTTGAGACTTTTATCACATTTCCCCGTTCCGGGCAGGATGTGATAAGGGTCTTTTTTTGTGCCTCTGCCGCTATTATTAAAAAGGAGAGATATTATGCTGATCCCTGTTCTGTTATTTATCGTTGGTCTGCTGTGCCTGATCAAGGGCGGCGACTGGTTTGTGGACGGTGCCACCGGCATCGCCCGCCGCTTCCATGTGCCGGAGCTGCTCATCGGTGCCACGGTGGTGTCCATCGGTACCACCCTGCCGGAGGTCATGGTGTCCACCACCTCTGCCCTCACCGGTCACGGCGAGATCGCCTACGGCAACGCCATCGGCTCGGTCATCTGCAACGCTGCACTGATCGCCGCCATCACCATTGCGGTGCGCCCGGGCAAGGTTGACCCCAAGAGCCTGCGCACCCCGGTGGCCTTCTTCTTTGTGGCTGCCGCTTTCTATGCCGGTGTGGCCTACACCACCGGCTCCTTCACCCGCCCGGTCGGTCTGATCCTGCTGGCCATGTTCGTGGCTTACATCGTGTGCAACGTGCTGGCTATGAAAAACGCCACCGCCCCGGCTGAGGAGGAGCAGGCTGAGGAAGGCTCCTTTGCCAAGGAGCTGGGTCTGCTGGCCATCGGCGCAGTGCTCATTGCTGTGGGCGCTGACCTGCTGGTGGACAACGGCACCCTCATCGCACAGGCACTGGGCGTGCCGGAGTCGGTCATTGCGCTGACCTTTGTGGCACTGGGCACCTCGCTGCCGGAGCTGGTCACCGCCATCACCTCGCTGGCCAAGGGTCACGGTGCGCTGTCGCTGGGCAACGTCATCGGTGCAAACGTGTTCAATCTGGTGCTGGTCAGCGGCGTGTCCGTCACGCTGGCACCCTTCAGCATCCCGCAGAACTCCACCATCGCAGGCATGAACGCCTCGCTGGTGATGGATATCCCGGTCATGTTTGCCGTGATGCTGCTGCTCACCGTGCCCGCTCTGATCAAGGGCAAGCTGAGCCGCCCGCAGGGCATTGCACTGCTGTGCATCTATGCCGCCTTCTGCGCTGTGCAGTTCAGCATCTAATCCGCAAGTTAATAGTTAAGGCTGCTGCACAGGGTTTTGTGCAGCAGCCTTTTTATGTGGGACGATTCTGAATGCGCTCCGCGTTCGCTTTGCGCATATTCAGTGGAAAAGGAGTTTCCCTGTTGACGTGGGATATTGTAAAAGGCCGCAAAACCCGGAACTTTTCTGCGGCGCTATGGCTCAAAAAAGTTCCGGGTTTTATACAACATATTTCAGAGCATCGTTTTTCGATGACCCTGCATTCATTTATGCAAACTGCACACAGCTTACTTCCACAGGAAGTTCTCAGCGGCGTTTGCAAAGATTAGCTGCCAGCACTCCCAGTCGTGGGCTGCGGGTACCTGCAGGTAGCTGTAATCCAGACCCAGCTCGCTCAGGTTCTCACCGAAGGTCTTGACGGGTGCCAGACCGAAGTCCCAGTTACCTGCGGCCAGCATGATCTTAGGCTTCACGGTCAGAGAGGACAGATGGTTGCGCACGCTCTGGCTGGTGATGCCCTCGGCACCGCCGACAGCGCCATTCACATTTGCATAACTCCAGATGCCGTAATAGCTAAACAGTTCGGTGTGGTGCATCAGCATATTGCTGGTGGTAGCGCCGCCCATGGACAGACCCGCATATGCACGGCCCTCGGCGGTGGTGCTGACGTTGTAGTGGCTCTCAACGTAGGGCATGATGTAATCGATCTGATCGGTCTCGATCTCGGAATACTTCCATTTGTACTGCTGATTGTTCATGGTAACAACAATAAACGGCTCGGTCTTGCCTTCTGCGATCAGGTTATCCAGGATATTTGCCACAGTGCCCTCATTCATCCAGCGCAGCTCATTGCCGTAGGTATCGCCGGAATTACCATGGGACAGGTACAGCACCTTATAAGGCTCGGTGCGGTCTGCATCGTAGCCAGCCGGCAGATACACAGCCAGACCATGCTCGGTGCCGTCTGCACCCGTGTAAGATACGGTCTGCACGGTACCACGCTTGTTTGCATCGGCCTGCGGCAGTTCCACAGAGCGGTCTGCCCAGGTGCTGGTGCCCTGCTTGTCGGCATCATACGGAACATAGACCATGCTGGACAGGCTGCGGATGCCGGTAGCTTCGTTGATCATCGTCGGATTGCTGGGGTCGTCCAGACGGGCGATCTGGTCGCCGTTTTCAGCGGTCACGCGGAAGTTATAAACGAATGCACCACTGGACAGCGGCATCTGCACACCCCAACGGCCATCGGCAAACTTTTCCAGCTCCACATAGTAGGTAGTGTCGCCGTTGCCGCCTGCAGGAGCCAGACCTGCCGTGTAGTTGTACGGCGCAGTAGCCAGCGAAGCGTCAATAGCGCCCGCCTTGCCGCCGGCAGGATCAAACAGCATAAAGCAGTCGCTGTACAGTTCCACCTTGGTCAGCGGATTCTCTGCCGTATTGATGGTCAGACCAGCTTTTGAGGTGTAGCTCTTCTGCTCCTTGTAAACAAAAGTAACAGTGTAGCCTGTGGGCGAGTTTTCGTCCTTTTCGACCGTAACACCCGGGGCGTACTTGGCATAGATGCTCTTGTTGAACAGCTTGATTTTGACGTTCTCTGCCCAGTCTGCAACAGCAGAAGCCGAGATGCAGTTTTCTTCCGCTGCCGGAGTTGCAGCCACAGCGGCGGTTGCTCCGCTCAGTGCCATGGACAGCACCAGTGCGGAGGCAATGGTGGTTTTGAGGATACGTTTCATGTTTTTTCTCCTTTTTATTCAGATTTGCTCATCGTTTTTCGCTTGCGCCATTACTTCCACAGCAGATTCTGTACTGCATAAGCATACATAGCCTGCCAGGTGCGCCAGTCATGGGAGCCAGGAACCGTGAAGTAGGTATTGTCAATATTGTGCGCTTTCAGAGAATCCGAGAATTTTGTGCAGAAGGACAGCAGATAATCCCAATCACCTGCGCCAACCGACACTTTGGTTCCCTGTGCTGCCAGCTGTGCCCAACCGTCTGCATCCAGTGCGTCCAACAACTCGTTGGCTGCATAGGACCAGACACCAACATAACTAAACTGATCCGCATGATTGACGTACATATAGCTTGCCGTCCGGCCACCCATTGAGAATCCACAATATGCACGATTCTTTTGTTCCTTGCCGACATTGTAATTGGACTCTACAAAGGACATGATGTTCTGCTGTTCGGTCCAAATCTTATCTTGATCCCACTTCAAATCGACATTGTTCATCGTAACAATGACGAAATCGCCGTTCAGATTGTCTGTGATGTTCTTGACAGCACACTCGTTCAGCCAGCGCATTTCGCTGCCCAGCTGCTCACTCTGTGCACCGTGTGACATATAAAGCACATTGTACGGTTCGGTGCGGTTTGCATCGTAACCATACGGCAGATATACGCCCAAATAGCGTGTTTCACCGTCTGCGTTGACATAGGATGCAAAGGTCATCTCACCAGTCTTGCCATCTTCACGTGGATTTTCAATGGTGCGATCCGAATAGGTACCAGTGCCCATCTTTTCGCTGTACGGCACATAGACCATGCTCGACCGACTGTAAACACCGGAGGCCGTATTCTGCATCGGGGCGTTAGCCGGATCATAAAGATAGGTTCCATCTGCCACGCCATTGACATCCACCAAGCGGATATTATAGTCGGTCGCACCAGAGGTCAGTGGAATTTTTACACCCCAGCGGCCCTCTGCAAACTTGGTCATGTCTGCATAGTAATTGACTTTGGTCGTGCCTGCGGCATTCGTCCAAGCCTTGCTGGTATCACCGCCTGCAGGATACAGACCCTTTGTGTACTGATCCGGCGTATAAGCAACATTGGCCGGATCCAGTGGAACACCTGCCGCCTGCGTATCGTATGAGAAGAGCAGCGCCGTGTTTGAATAGATTTGCACCTGTGCCAGATTATTCAAATCCAGCTTTTCATTCAAATCGACCCCGTATTGTTCCTTGATGTAGCTCTTGTACGAATCTGTCAGGCTGTCTTCATCAAAAACAAACACCGCATAGTATCCTGTAGGAGAGTTTTCATCTTTTTCCACAGTCACGCCCGGATTATACTTGGCATATTCACTCTTATTAAATAATTTTATCTTAACATTTTTAGCCCAATTGCTAACGGTCTGTGTGGCGATGCAATTAGACTGTTGCAAGCCTTCCGCAGCCGGAGTTGCAGCCACAGCGGCGGTTGCTCCGCTCAGTGCCATGGACAGCACCAGTGCGGAGGCAATGGTGGTTTTGAGGATACATTTCATGTTTTTTCTCCTTTCCAGATTTAACGATGTTCTTTTAAGCATCTGATATGGTTTGCGGCATTCTCCTCTCCGTCTGAAATGATATCGGTTCAAGATCTTGAATGTTCCGAAATTTTTCTGTTTTTTACCTGCACCCGACCAAAAGCGCAAAAGCACAATGCACAATTATACTTGTCATTATGAATGTATTTTGTTCATTTTTGTCTTATCGTGAAACTAATATATCACATTTTATCCGCCGTTTACGTTGCCTTTTGTGATTTGATTCTTGCAAATTGTGACATGCTGTCCTTGCCGTAACCAAAAACAAAACAATATCTGCTTGTTGCCATTGTAGGAGCAACACTGGCTCCCCGAGGGGTAAAAAAAGTGGGTCAGAAGCGCCCACAGGCGTTTTTGACCCACAAATAGAACGATATTTTTGTTTTACAGCTGGCAGGCGGTATCGTAACCGGTGCGGATGGCGTTGGAGATATCCGCAGCCTTACCGGCGGCATCACCGATGGAATACACCGGGATGCTGGCAGCTTCCAGCGCAGCAGCGTCAAATGCGTTGGAGCGTGCGCCCATGGCCAGCACGATGTAATCGCAGGGGATGGTCACCTCTGCGCCGTCCTTGTTCTCGCAGACGACGGCGTCCATGCGGAACTCCTTGACCTTGTGGCTGGGGTACTGCTCCACGCCGTAGGTCTTGTAGTTTTCCAGCAGGGTGGGCAGAATGGTGGTGCTCTCGCCTGCGGCGATCTTGTCCATCATCTCGATAACGGACACCTTGCAGCCGCGGGCAGCCAGATACTCTGCGGTCTCGCAGCCCACCATGCCGCCGCCGATGACGGCAACCGTGCCGTACACCTGCTGCTCACCGGCCAGAACCTTCCATGCATCGGCCACGTTCACGCTGTCGATGCCGGGGATGCGGGGTGCGGCGCTGTGTGCGCCCACAGCGTTGATGACGGCCTCGAAACCGGCATCCTTCAGCTGCTCTGCGGTGCGGGTCTGACCCATGCACAGGTGCACACCGGCGTTGCAGACCGCGTGGATCAGATCCTGTGCGGCGCGGCGCATCTCCTCCTTGCGGGGAGGCACGCAGGCAATGTTCAGCTGACCGCCCAGAGAGGTGGTCTTTTCAAACAGGGTCACGTCATGGCCGCGCAGCGCTGCCACACGGGCGGCTTCCAGACCGGCAGGGCCGCCGCCGAGGACGGCGATCTTCTTTTTCTGTGCTGCGGGCTGGATGCTGCGGGTGTTCTCGTAGCCATTCTCCGCGTTCAGCACGCAGGAGAGGAACTGGCGGTTCTGGATGGCATCGGTGCAGCCCTTGTTGCAGCTGATGCAGCGGCGGATATCGCAGGCCTTCCCGGCAGCGATCTTGGTGCCCCAGTCGGGGTCTGCCAGCAGCGGGCGACCCATGGCAACCATATCTGCCATGCCGCTCTCGATGACACGCGCAGCCATGTCGGCGTCCACGATACGACCCACGGCGCTGACCGGCACATTGACGGCCTTTTTGATGTCCCCGGCGATCTTGACGAAGAAGCCGTAGGGCTGCACGCCCATGGGAGGAATGGTGTCGGCCATGTTGCCGGTGTGGTTAGCCTGGGCAACGTGGAACATATCCACGCCGTCCTCCACCAGCCACTGGGCAAACTGCACGGCGTCGGCTTCGTCAATGCCGCCCTTGCCGCGCTGCGGGGTGACGATGGACAGCTTGTAGTCGATGACCATATCCGGCACAGCCTTGCGGATGGCGCGGGTCAGCATACGGGCAAAGCGGACGCGGTTCTCCAGACTGCCGCCGAACTTATCGGTGCGGTGGTTCATGCGGGTGGAGCACAGGCAGCCGTTCAGGCGGTCGCCGTGGATCTGGATGACGTCCACACCGGCCTTCTGGGCACGCACTGCGCAGGCGCACATCTTATCGATGATGGACATCAGCATCTCCTCGCTGGCCTCATCGGTGAAGAACATCATGTCGTGATGCAGGCGCTGACGCATCTCGTCAAACTTCTTCTGCATAAACAGGCTGTTGATGGCGTCCACATCGTACTCCGGGTGGAAGAGCTGGACGCCCAGCTTGGTGCCGTAGGCGTGTACGCTGTCGGCCAGTGCCTTGAAGGCAGGGATCTGGCTGTCGTCAAACAGCTTGGGGGTGGGAGAAAAGCTGTTGATGGGTGCCACATCGCCCAGAACGATGTAGCCCACGCCGCCCTTTGCCAGACGGGTGTAGAAGCCCATGTCCTGCTCGCTGATCATGCCGTTTTTCTCGTAGCCGGTGGTCAGCGGGGGGAACATGATGCGGTTTTTAAAGGTCTGTCCGCCCACCTCGATGGGCTGCAGAATTACGTTTTCCATACAAAAGCCTCCTTGCAGATACGCTTTGCTTTACAGATTTGCTTTGATGAATGCTGCGGTCTTTTCCTCCACGGCGGCACGGGCTGCCAGTGTGGCAAAGTTGTGGCCGCCGCCTGCAATGGTATCCACCTCGGGTGTGGTGTACACCTGTGCGTAACGGCTGCAGGTGCCCTCGTCCACCAGACGGTCATCGTCGGCGCGCAGCAGCAGCACCGGGCCGTTGTAGCCCTTGGCCTCGGTAAAGGGATCGGGGTGCTTGGCCATCTCGTAGTTAAAGGCCATCTTGTAGCACAGACCCTCCATGTCGGTGTAGTCCTTGCCGGTCTGCACAACGCCGTCGGCGCGCTGTGCGCAGCCGAACCACATCCCGGCGCCCGGGCACAGCAAAATCAGGCCGTGGGGCTGGATGACCGGTGCGCAGGAGGCGGCAATGTAGCCGCCCATGCTCTGGCCGGAGAGGAACAGCTTTTCGCTGTCCACATAGGGCTGCTCAGCTGCCCATGCAAAGATATCCTGTGCATCGGTGTGCAGGCCGTCGAAGCTCATATCCTCGAACTCGCCATCGCTCTCGCCGTTGCCGTAGAAATCGAACCGGGCGCTGCCGATGCCCTGCGCTGCCAGAGCGCGGGACAGGTGGGTGTACATGGACTTGTAGCCGCTGCAGCTGCCGGCAAAGCCGTGCAGGTGCACCACAAAGGGTACCTTGCCCTCGGTGTCGGGCAGGGTCACGATGCCGCGCAGGGTGTGGCCATTGCGGTTTTTAAACTGAACCTGTAAGATCTTCATGGTTTACTTGCTCTCCTTTGCGGCGCGGCGAGCCTTCAGCTCGGTCAGCATCTCAGCAGTCTTCTGCTTGGTCAGGGGGTAGACGAAGAACAGGATGGCAACTGCAATGCCGTAGCCCAGGAAGTAGATGCCGGTGTAGCTCTTCCAGATGGCGTTCACAACGCCTGCGGTCTGCACAGCGCCTGCGGTAACGTTGTAGCCGATGGCACCCAGCACAAAGCTGGACAGGCTGCCGGAAATGGCGCTTGCAAGCTTGCGGAAGAAGGAGTAGGTGGAGTAAACGATGCCCTCGTTGCGCTCGCCGGTCTGCAGCTCATGGTAGTCGATGGCGTCGTTGACCATGGCCCAGATCAGCACCTGCATACCGGAAGCGCCCAGATAGCAGATACCGTTGATGACGATGAAGGCCACGGGGTTATGGACGGGGAAGAAGAACAGGATGCCGAACACGATGGCGGCAAAGCCAGCGCCCATGCAGCACCACTCCTTCTTGCCGAACTTGTTGGCCAGAGGCTGGGTGATGGCAAAGGACAGCACAGCGTACAGCACGCTCAGCATACCGGAGACAGCCTGAATTTTAACGTTGCCGAAGAAGTCCTTATACAGGTAGGTGTTCAGACCGTTGACCACGGAAGCACCGATCATGCCGGTCAGGCTGAAGAACATAACGCCCAGCAGAGCCTTATTGTGAGAGATCTCCTTGAGCACGTGCAGGTAGTTCAGCTTTTCGCCCTGCGGACGCTCGGGCACTTCCACGCGCTCCTTGCACCATACGCAGGTGATCTGCAGGCACAGCAGACCCAGCATAGCGCAGATGCAGGCCAGCATCAGGAAGCGGCCAGCCACGGGCTTGTTGTCCACATACAGGAACAGGGGGCCGATCATGACCATGACGGTCATGAAGATGGTGCCGCCAAGGCTGCGGTAGCGGGACAGTGCGGTGCGCTGGCTGACATCATCGGTCATCACGCTGGACAGGGTGCCGAAGGGCACGTTGACGCAGGTGTACAGCGCCTCGTACAGAACGTAGGTGACGAACATGTAGGCCAGACGCAGGCCGTAGTTGATGTTGCCCACATTGACAAAGCCCAGCATGCACAGCACTGCCATGGGGAAGGAGAAGGCGCGGATCCAAGGGATGAACTTGCCGCCCTTGGTGGCCTTGCGGGAGTCCACGATGGCACCGATGATGGGGTCGTTCACGGCATCCCAGATCTTGGTGACCAGCAGCAGGATACCCACGTGGAAGGGGTTGACCTGCAGGATCAGGGTGTAGAAGATCGACAGATACATGGCGCGGTACTGCTCGGTGAAGCAGCAGCCCAGATCGCCCAGCGTATAGCCGATCTTGTCCTTCATGGAGAAGGGTCGGACGGTCTTTTTCTGGTCCATTGTGTTTTATCCTCCTTAAAAACAGTGAAACCACGAGACTTTTCGCACAAGTCTCTTTTCTACGTTTACATTATACGTTAATTTTTCATCAATACATATCCAAAAAATGATTGAAAACTATCGCATATTGATGTATTATGCAATTATAACAGTTGTACTTTTCTGTTGTGTACAACAATCTGTTACACATGACAGTTTCATGGAGGACTTTTTGGTGAATTATACAGCCAAGCGTTATCTTTTTGAGCAGAGCGCCGTCCGGGAATTTTATTCCGGCGCGTATTATGATTTGTTTCTGGTCATGCGGGGCAGCGGTGTGTTCCGGTGCAGCGAGGTGGTGCTGCCCGCACAGCAGCAGAATCTCATCATCTTCAAGCCCGGTCAGGGCGGCAGACTGGAATACGCCGGTGCTTACGGCCCGCTGGAACTTATTCGGGTGCAGCTGTCCCCCCAGACGCTGGCGCAGCTTTCGGACGCAGATACCGACCTTGAAAAAAGCTTCAACGTGGTGCCCTTCCGGCAGGTGGCTGTGCGCCCGGACAGCCAGATCTATATGCTGCTGAAAAACCTTGCCCGGAAGCTGCTGATGCTCCCGCAGGAGCGCACCCAGTTCGGTGCAGCGGTGTTCGAGCACGGTATTCTGCAAATGTTCGTGGTGCTGGCGCTGCGTGCCTGCATCCATGCGGAGTTCCACACCGCATCGGTCAGCCGCCACCACCTGATGCTGGACGAGGTGTTTTTGTTTATTCAGGCGCACCTTACCGAGGAACTGACGCTGGAGCGGCTGGAAAAGGAGTTTTTCGTTTCCCGGGAACATATTGCCCGGGAATTTAAACGCCAGACCGGGCAGACGGTGCACCGCTATATCGTAAAGGCGCGGTTAGACCGCTGCTGCACCCTCATCGAGCAGGGGCTGCCCATCACCGAGGTGTACAAGACCAGCGGCTTTGGCGGTTACAACCACTTTTTCCGCGCCTTTAAAAAGGAGTACGGCATGACCCCCAAGGAGTACTTCCACACCACCCGGCAGGACGCCCGGGGATGAATCCAGCAAAAGCAGCGCCGTCTGCGCCTGTGAAAAAAGCCGCCCGGGAAGATCCGCAGATCCTCCTGGGCGGCTTGCTTATCCTATTTTTTGCTCTTACTTGCGGCGGGTGAGGCAGTTCAGCGCCATCACAACCAGCACGAGAAAGCCGATGACCAGCAGGATACCGGTCATGCCGATGAGCATCATGGGCAGGGTGGTCATCCAGGAAGAAAGATGAAGCATAAAGGTACCTCCGTTAAGCCATCAGGGAAAGGATCAGTCCGCCGGCAAGGACGGATGCGATCTGCCCGGAAACGTTGACGCTGATGGAGTACATCAGCAGGAAATTCTGGCTGTCCTCGGCCAGACCCATCTTGTTGACTACGCGTCCGCTCATGGGGAAGGCCGAAATGCCTGCCGCGCCGATCATGGGGTTCAGCTTTTTGCCCTCGGGCAGGAACAGGTTCAGCAGCTTGGCGAACAGCATGCCGCTAGCGGTATCAAAGATAAAGGCCACAAGACCCAGCGCCATGATGAGCAAAGTATCCGGCCGGACGAACTTGTCAGCGGTCATCTGCCCGGCAACGGTCAGACCCAGCAGCAGGGTGATGAGGTTTGCCAGTACGTTCTGGGCGGTCTCACTCAGGGAGTTCAGCACCCCGCATTCCCGCAGCAGGTTGCCGAACATCAAAAAGCCCACCAGCGCCACGCTGGCCGGGGCTACCAGACCGGCGACCACTGTGACCACAACGGGGAACAGGATCTTGGTCAGCTGGGTGACATTGCCTTTTTCGTAGGGCATACGGATGCGGCGCTCCTTCTGGGTGGTCAGCAACCGGATGACCGGCGGCTGCACGATGGGCACCAGCGCCATGTAGCTGTAAGCCGCCACCATAATGGCGCCCAGATACTGGGATTTCAGGGTGTTTGCCACAAAAATGGCGGTGGGGCCGTCGGCAGCGCCGATGACCGCAATGGACGCGGCGTCCTTCATATCAAAGAAGAATCCGGCCAGAAACAGGGTGAAAAAGATGCCGAACTGTGCCGCTGCGCCAAACAGCATGAGCCACGGCTTTTCCAGCAGCGGGCCAAAATCGATCATGGCACCAATGCCGATGAACAGCAGCAGCGGGAACAGCTCGTTGGACATCCCCGCCTCAAACAGGGCAGAGATGGGGCCAACGGTGTCTCCCTGCGTGATGGCACCGGATGCGGGAAGGTTGACCAGAATGGCGCCGAACCCCATGGGCAGCAGCAGACTGGGCTCCATCTTTTTGACGATGGCAAGGTAAATAAGCAGGGCACCGATGCCCCACATGACCACCATCTGCCATGTCAGCGCCCCGAAGTTTGAAAAGAGCGCGGCGAATGTGTTCCAGAAATTCATATTGTTTTTCTGCCTCCTTTTGTTCTGATGCTGCGGCAAGAAAAAAGAGACCCTTGCCACAGCGTAAGATCTGTGACAAAAGTCTCAAGCGAACACATGACATCGGGCATTGCTGCCGTGATGACGCTGCCATGCAGCGGCCTGCCGGAAAAAGCCTTGACCGGCGGGCTGCCCTTTACTCCCCTTTATCATTTTTATTGATACCAGAAACTGCCGCTCCTGTCAAGGGGGAAAATGCGTTTTTGCGCAAAAATCCAACCGTTTAAATCGTCAGTCCACTACCGGTACATCCAGCCCGAACTCCTGCGGGCGGAAGCGGGGACAGACGTTCTCGGTAATGCAGATGACCGAAGCAGCAAGACGGCTGCCGATCTCGCAGGATTCTGCCAGCGTTTTGCCGTAGGTCAGGCCGATGACCGTGCCCGCAAAGAAGGCGTCCCCCGCGCCGGTGGTGTCCATGACATCCACCTTTTTGGCGGGCACGATGCCGCAGCTGCCGTCCGCACAGGCGTATACCGCGCCCTGACCGCCCATGGTCACCACCATGCTGGGAATGTTGGCGCTGCGCACGTTGCCCGTGAGCACCCGGCACATCTCGTCCGGGGAAAGGTGGTCGTAGTCGTCCGAGAACAGCAGCCCGGCCTCCTGCTGGTTACAGACGAAACAATCGATCTGCTGCAAAAAATCCCGCCGCTCCATGGCGATGCTCATGTTGGAGACTACGGCAAACACCTTTTTGCCGTACTTTTTGGCGTAGCGCAGGGTCTGCTTCACCGTTTCTTTTTCGAGGTCCAGTTCCAGCGCAATGGAATCGCAGTCTGCAAAAATGGCGTCGCCCTGCTCCTGCAGCAGACCGGTCAGCGGGGTGGTGTCCGGCCGCTTGGAGATGGCGGCGTGCACATCGCCGTCGTTGTCAAAAATGGCCAGCCATGTGCCCATGCCGTCCGGCTTTTTCTGGATAAAGCGGGTGTTGACCTTGTGTTTTGCCAGCTTGTCGATGACGTCCTGTCCCATGCCGGTGTCGTCCACCAGACCCACAAAGGTGGGGCGCAGCTCTACGTTGGCGATATCCTCCACCACATTGCGGCTCACACCGCCGTGTACCTGCTCGATGCGTCCGGCGTTGCGCCCGCCGGGGATATAGGTGGAAAGGGGATAGCCCTTGATATCTACAAAAACAGCTCCGATGACTACGATGCCCATAAACGATAAACCTTTCTGACTTCAGTTGATTTTACCTGTATTATACAGGAAGCAGACAAAAGATGCTATCCCCCTGCCGTTTTTTGCGAAAAAATATCTTCCGCTAAGACCCTTCCGTGAAAAGGCCAATCGGGAAAATCCGCAGATTTTCCCGATTGGCAAATATAAATAGTCTTTCCGCTAAAAATGCCCAGAGCGCAGCGGAGGGCATTCTGAATCAGCTCCTGTCACATCGCTGTGCGGGCGGTGCGCACCAGATACTCCATGGCCTGCACCGGGTACTGTCCGGCGGCGGTCTCGCCGGTGAGCATCAGGCTGGATGCTCCGTCCAGTACGGCGTTGTAGATGTCGCTCACCTCGGCGCGGGTGGGTACAGCCCGGGTGTGCATACTGTCCAGCATCTGGGTCACCACCATAAAGGGCACCCCGGCTGCCCGGCAGGCGGCAGAAAGCTGCTTTTGGCAGCGGGGCAGCTCCCACAGGGGCATGGCGTTGCCAAGGTCGCCCCGGGCAATGACCACCTCATCCACCAACGGCAAAAACTCCGGCAGCGCCTGCACGCCCGCAAGGTTTTCAATTTTGGCAAGGATCTTCAGCCCGGGTGCACCGGCTTCTGCCAGCGCCTGCCGCAGGCTGCGGATATCCGCAGCGCCGCGCACAAAGGGCAGCATGACCCCGGTAACGCCGCAATCGGCGGCGATGGCAAGGTTCTCCTTGTCTTCGGTGGTCAGGGTGGGCATTTGGATGTCCGCCCCCGGTGCTGCCAGACTTTTGCGGCTTTGCAGCACCCCGCCCCGCACTACGGTGCACACGAGCGCATCCGGCTCTGCGGTGTCCACCCGTGCCAGCAGCTTGCCGTCATCCAGCAACAGCTCCTGCCCGGACTGCACACCCTGCACCAGCGCGGCAGGGCAGGGGATGCCCTGCGCGCCCAGACGCACGGTCTGCCCGGCGGTCAGGGACAGCGGCTGCGGCAGACGACCAATGCGCAGTTCCGGCCCCTGCAAATCGATGAGTAGCTTTTTGACCCCGGCTTTGCGCAGCAGCGCCAGCCAGTCCTTGTGCGCTGCCAGCGGACCGTGAGAAAGATTCATGCGGATGCCGGTCATACCGGCTTCCACCATCTGCTGCAAAAGCTTTACATCGGCACAGGCAGGGCCGATGGTTCCGTAAAAATCCATAATTCCTCCTGCAATTCACGTTTTCTTTCTATTGTAGCATGACCGCGCTGCAAAAGATAGCCCGGCGGCGCACAAAAAAACACCGGAAGCTGATGCAAAGCCTCCGGTGTCTTTTTATGATGCCTTATGGGGTTTACTGCTACACTTTGCACCGCCTGCGTTCAGTACAAAGCTTACAGCTCCCTCTATTTTTAAAGGTTGTACTTAGTTTACAGCATTTCGGGCGGTTCGTCAAGAGCTTTTTCCAGATTTTGCCGGGAAAAACTGGAATATCACAACATTATCACAACTGCAGCTGGTGGTAGCACGCACCCTCCATGTTTTTCCAGCAGGCAGTGTTTCCTTCTAAGGTCATGTAGCTGTGGGCGGTGTTTTCCTTGGGCAGGCTCACAGAGCCAGGGTTTAAGTAAAGGTTCCCCTGTCCGAAGTCTGTCCATGCGGGCACATGAGTGTGGCCGTGGAGCAGAATGTCCCCCGGGGCAAGGGGCGGCAGATGGTTCAGGTTGAACACATGGCCGTGGGTGACGTAGACCAGCCGCTGCCCCACCGGCAGCACGGCGTAATCTGCCAGCACCGGGAAATTGAGCACCATCTGGTCTACCTCGGCGTCGCAGTTGCCGCGCACACACAGCAGCTTGGGCGCAAGGCTGTTTAGCAGCGGGATCACCTTTTTGGGGGCATAATCCCGGGGCAGGTCGTTGCGGGGGCCGTGGTAGAGCAGGTCTCCCAGAAACAGCAGGCGGTCGGCCTGCTCCCGTTCAAAGGCCTGTTGCAGTTGCTGCGCATAATAATAGGAACCGTGCAGGTCTGATGCGATAATCCATTTCATATATAATGCCCTCCCTCAGAGCCGGTTTGCCTTATTGTAGCGCCTGCTGAAAGAATGGTCAAGTAGGTGAAAAGTCATACTTTTACACCGGGACCTCTTGACACAGCGCAGAGGATATGGTATTCTGCTAGGGTTGCAGTGCGCAAGTGCGCAGGCTGCATATCGCGGACAGCTGCCGCGATCATAAAAACCGTGTGGATTTTTACAGCAACATTGCTACTTTTCGCCACACAATGACCTCGCAAGGGTCATTGTGTGGCTTTTTTGTGTGCCGGAAACCGGCGGCAAGCCGATGCTGTGCCCGCCGCATTTTTACTTTTTACAGATAGCAGGTGGAATTTTTCAATGAACGAAACTTTTATGAAGGAGAAGCCGGTGCTGCCGCTGCTGCTCTCGATGGCACTGCCCAACGTGGTCTCCATGCTGGTGAATAGCCTCTACAACATCGTGGACAGCCTGTTTGTGGCGCGCATCAGCGAGGACGCCATGACCGCGTTAAGTCTGGTGTTCCCCATCCAGAACTTTTCCAACGCCATTGCCATCGGCTTTGGCATCGGCATCAACGCCATGATCGCGCTGTATCTGGGCGCGGGTGACCGCGAAAAGGCCGAGATGGCCGCCACCCACGGCTTTGTGCTCAGCCTTGTGCACGGCGTGGTGATGATGGCGGTCAGCATTGCCATCATGCCCGGCTTTCTGCGCCGCTTTACGCAGGACGAGGGGCTGATCGCTGCCGGTATCACCTATTCCACCATCGTGTTCCTGTTTTTGGTCGTGAATATGGTCTCGCTTGCCTTTGAAAAGATCTTTCAGGCGGTGGGCCGCATGAAGGTGTCCATGGTCGCGCTGATCACCGGCTGCGTGTGCAATATTCTGCTGGACCCGGTGCTCATCTTCGGGCTTGGGCCGGTGCCTGCCATGGGCATTGCAGGCGCAGCACTGGCTACCGGCATCGGTCAGGTGCTCAGCGTGGTGGTCTACCTTGTGGTCTACCTGCGCACCGAGCTGCCGGTGCGGCTGCGCCGCAGCTGTCTGCGCCCGGATGCAGTGCTGGATGGCAGACTGTACGCCATTGGTATCCCGGCGATCCTGAATCTGGCACTGCCCTCGCTGCTGGTCACCTTCCTCAACGGGCTGCTGGCGGCTTTTTCTCAGAGCTATGTGGTGGTGCTGGGCATCTATTATAAATTGCAGACCTTTTTGTATCTGCCTGCCAACGGCTTCGTGCAGGGCATGCGTCCCCTTATCGGCTATAACTACGGTGCGCGGGAGCACGCTCGGGTGAAAAAGCTGTTCCAGCTGACCCTGCTCATGAGCGCTGCCATCATGGCGGCGGGCACGGTGATCTGTCAGGTTGCTTCCGGGCAGCTGATGGGGCTGTTCACCCAGAACCCCGAAACCATCGCCGCCGGGCGGACTGCCTTGCGCATCATCAGCATCGGCTTTGTCATCTCGGCAGTCTCCACCACCGCTTCCGGTGCGCTGGAGGGGCTGGGCAAGGGCGCAGAATCGCTGGTCATCGCCCTGTGCCGGTACGTCGTTTTCATCATGCCGCTGGCTGCACTGCTGTGTAACTGGCTGGGCGCAGACGGCGCATGGCACGCCTTCTGGCTCACCGAGGTGCTGGCGGCAGTGGTCTCCGGCATCGTCTACCGCCGGGCGGTCACACATAAAAAATAAGAATTTCTGATAGGGGCGTTTCATAACGTCCCTATTTTTCATTGACACTACGGGAAAAGTACGGTAAAATAATTTTCGTGTTTTGACAAAAACTGTCAGTGCGCAAGATATTACAGAGGATGTGGAAGTATATGATCGAGACCATTGCCGCCGTCAATCAGGCGGTGAACAGCTTTATCTGGGGCATCCCCGCCATGGTGTGCATCATTGGCGTGGGGCTGCTGCTCAGTGTCCGCACGGGCTTTTTGCAGATCCGCAAATTCCCCTACGCCATCCGCACCACCGTGGGCCGGATGTTCCGCAAGCGGGATGCTTCGGACGGTGCCATGACCCCTTTTCAGGCGGTGTGCACCGCGCTGGCGGGCACGGTGGGCACCGGCAACATTGCCGGTGTGGCGGGCGCTATCGCCATCGGCGGCCCGGGTGCCGTGTTCTGGATGTGGTGCTCTGCGCTGCTGGGGATGTGCACCAAGTTTGCCGAGGTGACGCTGGCCGTGCATTTCCGGGAGCGCAGCGACACCGGCGAGTGGGTGGGCGGCCCGATGTACTATATTAAAAATGGCCTTGGCCGCCGCTGGCAGTTTCTGGCCGTGCTGTACGCGCTGTTCGGCGTGCTGACCGTGTTCGGTACCGGCAACGCAACGCAGGTGAATACCATCGTGGCAGCAGTGGATACCGCCCTGCTGGAATACGGGCTGGTGGGCGGCAGCTTTCTGCCCACCCTCAACCTCATCGTGGGCATCCTTGTGGCGGTGCTGGTGGCGCTGGTGCTGCTGGGCGGCATCAAGCGCATTGGCAGCGTAAGCGAGAAGCTGGTGCCCTTTATGGCGCTGTTCTACATTGTGCTGTCGGTGGGCGTGGTGGTGCTCAACTTCTCCCGCCTGCCCTACGTGCTGGAATCCATCGTGGCGGGCGCGTTCAACCCCGCTGCCTTTACCGGCGGCACCATCGGCAGTTTGTTCGTCAGTATGCAAAAGGGCGTTTCCCGCGGCATCTTTTCCAACGAGGCCGGTCTTGGCACCGGTTCTATCGCCCATGCCTGCGCCGACACCAAAAAGCCGGTTAAGCAGGGTATGTTCGGTATTTTTGAGGTGTTTGCCGATACCATCGTCATCTGCACCCTGACCGCGCTGGTCATCCTGTGCAGCGGCACCCAGGTCAGCTACGGCGCAGCGGCGGGTGCTGAGCTGACCATCTCCGGCTTTACCACCACCTACGGCGGCTGGGCGTCTATCTTTACTGCTGTGGCGCTGTGCTGCTTTGCCTTTTCCACCATCATCGGCTGGGGTCTGTACGGCTCCCGCTTTCTGGTGTTCCTGTGCAAGAGCAACAAAGTGGCGCGCCCCTTCTTTGTGGTGTATGCTCTGGTAGCCATTCTGGGCGCTACCATGGACCTTGGTCTGCTGTGGAGCATCGCCGATACCTTCAACGGCCTGATGAGCATTCCCAACCTCATTGCATTGCTGCTGCTTTCCGGCACGGTGGTGCAGATGACCCGCGCCTTTTTTGAATCGGAAGGGTGAGCGGCAGCTCTGCCCATAGTGGACAGAAACGCCGGAACGCGGTATACTGAGAAAAAACAACGGTGGCTATGCACCACAGGAGGTTCTAACGTGGAGAATTTTAACGAATTGCTGCAAAAGTATGCAGATTTTATCGTCCGGGTGGGTGTGAACCCGCAGCCGGGGCAGACTTTGATCATCAACTGCCCGCTGGAAGGTGCCCCGCTGGCACGGCTGTGCGTGCGCAGCGCCTACGAGGCCGGTGCGCGGGACGTGCAGGTGAACTGGCAGGATGACGCCGTTACCCGCATCCGCATGGAGCTGGGTAGCGAGGACGCCCTGACCGACCACAAGGGCTGGCAGCTGCGCCGCTATCTGGACTACGCCGAGAGCGAGGGCAGTGTGTGCGTGCTGCACCTTATCGCGGACGACCCGGAACTGTTTGCCGGGCTGGATGGTGCCAAGATCAGCCGGGTGAACAGCGCAAACCGCAGCTTTATGCAGCCGTGGCGGGAGTACACCATGAACGACCGGGTGCAGTGGTCTATCGCCGCCCTGCCCGCAGAGCCGTGGGCAAAGAAGATGTTCCCGGAGCTGGACACTGCCGCCGCCATTGAGGCACAGTGGAAGCTGATTTTCGACACCTGCCGCGTGACCGGCGGCGACCCGGTAGGGGAGTGGCAGAAGCATCTGGACCGCCTGAACGAGCTGGGCGCAAAGATGAACGCCCTGGATCTGGAAAGCGTGCATTTTGAAAGCGCCAACGGCACCGACCTGACCGTGGGTCTGGCGGAACAGGCGGTGTGGGAGAGCGCCGGCAGCAAAAACGAGAAGGGCGTGCCCTTCCTGCCCAACATCCCCACCGAGGAGGTGTTCACCGCGCCCCATAAGGATAAGGTGGACGGCATCGTTTACGGCACAAAGCCCTACGTCTTTAACGGACAGCTGATCAAAAATTTCCACGTTACCTTCAAGGATGGCAAGGTGGTGGAGCACGGCGCCGACGAGGGCGCCGACCTGCTGGGTCAGCTGTTGGATACCGACGAGGGCGCACGCCACATCGGTGAGGTAGCACTGGTGCCCGCCTCCAGCCCCATCAACCGCAGCGGCAAGCTGTTCTACAACACCCTGTTTGACGAGAACGCTGCCTGCCACATCGCCTTTGGCGACAGCTACCCCGGCACCACCGTGGGCGGCACCGGCCTTTCCAAGGAAGAACTGGCAGCCCGCGGCATGAACCACTCCTCCCTGCACGAGGATGTGATGATCGGTGCAGAGGACAGCCGCATCACCGGCAAATGCCGTGATGGCCGCACCATGCCGCTGTTTGAAAACGGCGTCTGGGTGCTGTAAAAAGCCCAAAAGGGTGCGCAACGGCAAAAAAATTGCGAAAATGCTTGCATAAATCGCAAGAGTATGCTATATTCTAGTAGTACGATATAGTTTAACCTGAAACGTGGGCCGCAAGGTCCGCGTTTCTTGTTTGTTTGGAGGTTTTTTATGGCGAAGCAGTCTGGCGGCAACACCGCGCAGAGAGTGGAAGCGCTTGTCCGTCCCACGGTGGAAGGCATGGGTCTGCGCCTGTGGGATGTGGTTTTTGAGAAGGAAGGGCCGGACTGGTATCTTCGCATCCTCATCGACCGGGACGGCACCATGGATACCGACACCTGTGCAGAGGTGTCCCACGCACTGGACCCCATTCTGGATGAGGCAGACCCCATTGACCAGAGTTATTATCTGGAAGTGGGCAGCCCCGGCCTTGGCCGCAAGCTGACCCGCCCGGAGCATTACGAGGCACTGAAGGGTCAGAAGGTGCGGGCAAAGCTCATCCGCCCCAACGCTGACGGCGTGCGGGAGCTGTCCGGCATCCTGACCGGCCGCGAGGGCAGCACCGTGACGCTGAAAACCGAAAACGGCCCCGTGACCTTTGAGGTGAATGCAGCCTCCGGCGTGCAGCTGTGCGACGACGAGGATCTGTTCAACTGAGAAGTACCGTCTCTGATGGAGAAAAGAGAACAAAATATATAGGAGGAACCCGAAAAATGACAGCAGCGAATAAGGACTTTTTTGAAGCGCTCTCCATGCTGGAGCATGAGCGTGGCATCACCGCAGAGTACCTGATCGAAAAGATCAAGGCGGCTATCATCATTGCCGTCAAGAAGAACTATGAGGTCGAGGAGGATCACATCCGTGTGGACATCGACCCCGACACCGGCCGCTTTGATGTGGCACTGATCCAGGACATCGTGGCAGACGAGGACTGGTACGACGAGCACGCCGAGATCGGCGTGACCGAGGCACGCAAGATCCGCAGCAGCTACGAGGTGGGCGACCGCATCATCACCCCGCTCAAGACCCGCGATTTTGGCCGTATTGCCGCCCAGACTGCAAAGCACGTCATCCGTCAGGGCATCCGCGAGGCTGAGCGCAACCAGCAGCTCAGCGAGATCCAGTCCCGCGCACATGACATCGTGCAGGCCACTGTTACCCGCGTGGATACCGAGAAGGGCATCGTTGCGCTGGATCTGGGCAAGGGCGGCGAGGCTGTTCTGCCCCGCAACGAGCAGGTGCCCGGCGAGGTGTACACCGAGGGCGAGACCCTGCAGGTCTACATCGTGGACGTGGTCAGCACCGAGCGCGGCCCCCGCGTGATGATCAGCCGCACCCATCCCGGCCTTGTCAAGCGCCTGTTTGAGCTGGAAGTGCCCGAGATCTTTGACGGCACTGTGGAGGTAAAGGCCATCAGCCGCGAGGCCGGTGCCCGCACCAAGATGGCTGTCTGGTCCAAGGACCCCAACGTCAACCCTGTTTCCGCCTGCATCGGCGAGCACGGCGCCCGCGTGGCCGCTGTTGTGGAAAAGCTGGGCGGCGAGAAGATCGACATCGTCAAGTGGAGCGAGGATATCTCTGAGTTCATCTCCGCAGCCCTGAGCCCCGCCAAGGTGGTCAAGGTGGAGCTGCTGCCCGGCGAGACCCGCTCCTGCCGCGTCACCGTGCCCGACCAGCAGCTGAGCCTTGCCATTGGCAACAAGGGTCAGAACGCCCGCCTGTGCGCCCGCCTGACCGGCTACAACATTGATATCCGTCCCGAGAGCGGCTACTACGGCGAGGACGAGGAGCCCAAGAAGGACGCAGCAGACGCTGAATAAGCCCGGCACCATCTGCCGAAGGAGGGAAACCGGATGGCACAAAAAAAGATCCCTGCCCGCCAGTGCATCGGCTGCATGACCAGCCGCCCCAAAAAGGAGCTGGTGCGCGTGGTGCGCGCACCCAGCGGGGAGATCAGCATCGATCTGGTAGGCAAAAAGCCGGGGCGCGGCGCATATCTCTGCCCGGACCCGGACTGCCTGACCAAGGCAAAAAAGAAAAAGGCGCTGGAACGCTGCTTTGAGCAGCCGGTTCCCGCCGAGGTATACGACGCGCTGGCTGTACAGCTGGCCGCAGCCGCAAAGGAGGCAGCAGCCGATGGCAAAAAAGAATAACGCCCCCGCAAAACCCAAGCTGCCCCCGGAGGAGGCGCTGTATCAGGCCGTGAGCCTGTGCCGCAAGGCCGGTGCGCTGACCATGGGCTTTGACGCCGTGGAGGAAGCCTGCGTCAAAAGCAAGGCATGGCTGGTGATGACCGCATCGGACATCAGCCCTAAGACTTTGCAGCGTTTGAACTACGCCGTGGGGGACTTAGTGGACGTGTTCACCATGCCGCTGACGCAGGATAAGCTGGCTGATATCAGCCACAAGCCCGTGGCGGTTTACGCGGTGACCGACCGCAACCTCGCAAAGCTCTGCTTCGACCGCCTGTCGGACTGCGGAGCAATCAAAAATGAGGAGGATATGAGCGAATGATCGTAAAATATAAAGTGAGTGACTTTGCAAAGGATCTGAACCTTTCTACAAAGAAGGTGCTGGATGAGCTGACCGCTATGGGCAGCACCGGCAAGAAGAACAGCTCCAATCTGGAGGAAAACGAGCTGAACTACCTGCTGGAGAAGTTCAGCAAGGACAACAGTGTGGCAAATCTGGACGAGTTTTTGAACAGTGCCAAGGCTCCCAAGGAGGAACCCAAGGCCGAGAAGAAGACCGAGAAGAAGGCTGAAAAGAAGGCCGAGGCTCCCAAGGCTGACAAAAAGCCCCAGCAGCCCGCCGCAAAGGCCGAGCAGCCCAAGGCAAACAATAATAACAATAACGGCAAGCACGGCGACAAGAAGCCCGAGCAGCACAAGAAGCGCGAGGAAAAGACCGTTTCCTTCAGCGAGCTGGCACGCGAGACCGGCGCAAAGGCTACTGCTGCCCCCGCACAGGCTGTTTCTGTCCGCCGTGAGGACAATCAGGTCACCGTGGATACCCGCACTGTGGATATGAACGTGGATCGCTTTGATGCCCGTTACGATGATCTGGCTTCCACCAAGAACACCGAGAACCGCCGCAAGCCCACTCCGCAGGGCAACAAGCAGAAGTTCACCCAGCGCGGCCAGCGTCAGCGCCAGCAGTTCCAGAAGGGCAAGCGCGAGACCGAGTTCGAGCGTCTGCAGCGCATCCAGCTGGAAAAGGCCCGCAACGCCCAGCTGAAGGTGCTGATCCCCGATGAGATCACCGTGGGCGAGCTGGCTGCCCGCCTGAAGCAGCAGGCCGGTAAGGTCATTGCCAAGTTCATGCAGATGGGTGAGATGCACGCCATCAACGATGTGATCGATTTCGACACCGCAGCTCTGCTGGCAGAGGAGTTCCACGCAAAGGTCGAGCACGAGGTGCACGTTACCATCGAGGAACGCCTGTTCACGCAGGAAGAGGATGCACAGGAGGATCTGGTGGAGCGTCCCCCGGTGGTCTGTGTCATGGGTCACGTTGACCACGGCAAGACCAGTATTCTGGATGCCATCCGCAAGACCAACGTTACCGCAGGCGAGGCCGGCGGCATCACGCAGGCCATCGGTGCATATCAGGTCAAGGTCAACGACAGCCTCATCACCTTCCTGGATACCCCGGGCCACGAGGCATTCACCTCCATGCGTGCCCGCGGTGCCAACATGACCGATATCGCAGTTCTGGTGGTGGCTGCCGACGACGGCATCATGCCCCAGACCATTGAGTCCATCAACCACGCCAAGGCTGCCAACGTCAAGCTGATCGTGGCCATGAACAAGATGGATAAGCCCACCGCAAACCCCGAGCGCGTGATGGAAGGCCT
>CAKSZF010000003.1 GCA_934525405.1 uncultured Faecalibacterium sp. | reverse complement strand
AAATCTGGACGAGATCCTGCTGCAATTTTCATAAGGCTTGATACAGCCAATGCCGGGCGGTCTGCGGACTGTCCGGCATTGTTTTTTCTCCGTAAAAAAGGACACCGGAGCGCCCGCAGATGCCCCGGTGTCCTGAAATTCAAATTTGCAAAATTTACTTACTCTCTACCTTTTCCTCGATGGTGGAGTGGTCGATGACCCAATCGGCGGCCTTGCGGATGCCCTCGTTGCGGCGCAGGGCTGCAACGTCGGTGCCTGCCTTGATCTCTTCCACCGTCTTTTTGGTCTTTTCGGCGCGCTCAGCCAGCTGCTTGTCGATCTCCTCATCGGTGGGCAGCAGGTTCTCCTGCTGTGCGATCTGCAGCAGTGCCATGCGGGCGCGGGTGTTCTTTTCTGCGGCGGCACGCACCTTGGCAGTAAAGCTCTCGCGGGTCTCGTGGATCTGGCTCAGGTAGGTGTTCAGGCTCATGCGCTGCATCTGCAGCTGCTGCTGGATGATCTGCATCTGCTGCTGGTAGGCGTTTTCCACCAGAATGCTGGGGATCTCGCCCTCTGCGGCATCGGCCAGCTGACCAAGGATCATGTCCTTGGCATGGTTCAGCGCACCGCCGTGGCGGCCGTCGAACAGCTGCTTCTTCACGAAGGCGCGGTACTCCTCCATGGTCTCCTTGCCCATCTTCTTGGCAAAATCGCTGTTCAGGGCGGGCAGCTGACGCACGCACACGTCATGCAGCTTGATCTTGAACACGGCGGGCTTGCCTGCCAGCTCCTTGCCGTGGTAGTTCTTGGGGAAGGTGACGTTGATCTCAAACTCGTCCCCTGCCTTGTGGCCCAGAATGCCGTCCTCGAAACCGGGGATCATGCGGCCGCTGCCCAGCTGCACGGACTGATCCTTTGCCGTGCCGCCCTCAAAGGGCACGCCGTCCAGAAGGCCCTCAAAGTCCATGTGCACTACGTTGCCCTTTACAGCGGGGCCCTTGTGGGGCACCAGCTCTGCGGCGTAATTGCGGCGGCGCTCCAGCACCGTGTCGATCTCCTTATCGGTCACCTCCGGGGTGACGCACTGGGAGGTAAAACCGGTGGTCTTGGTCAGCTTCAGCTCGGGCTGCAGGGCCACGGTGGCGGTAGCCACAAAGCCTTCGTCCTTCTTCACGCTTACCAGATCATAGCTGGGCTCGTCCACCGGCGCAAAGCCGTGTTCCTTCAAAGCAGCCTCGTACAAAGCAGGCACATCCTGATCCATCAGGTCGTTGATGGCATCGTACCAGAAGGTGTGCTCGCCGCGGTCAGCCTCGATCTGTGCGCGGTCGGCCTCGCCCTTCTGGAAGCCCTTGATGGTATAAGTGGCGCGGGTGCGCTCATAGACCGCGTTGGAGGCGGTCTCCAGTTCCTCAGCCGTAGCGCTGAAGGTCATTTTGCAGACACTCTTTTCAGGAGTTTCCACGCTTACCAGTTTCATAGGATCTACCCTCCGTGTTGTTCCCTTGGCGGCAGGGCGGCGCTGCCAAGGCAGCAGCCGGAACGCCATTTTGGGGACATTTTCAAACATTAATAAAGTTATTATAGCACAAGTGCAGCAAAAGCGGTATAATAAACTTGATAAAAATGTGCCGTTTTGGCAATTTTAGTCCATTTAAGCAGGAAAAAAGCGCGTTTTGCGGCAGCAGCTGCCGCGCCAAAGTGGGAAAACCCTCAGGAAAGGAAGGCTGTCCCCTATGCGATTATTTGATGTTCTTGGCCCGGTGATGATCGGGCCTTCCTCCAGCCACACCGCCGGTGCGGCAAAGATCGGCTATACCGCACAAAAGCTTCTGGGCGAGGTTCCGGCGCAGGCAGACATTGGCCTGTACGGCAGCTTTGCCACAACCGGCAAAGGGCACGGCACCGACCGTGCACTGGTGGCGGGGCTGCTGGGTCTGCGCCCGGACGACCCCCGCCTGCCGGACAGCTTTGCACTGGCCGCGCAGCGGGGAATGCAGTTCAGCATCCACCCGGTAGAGCTGCGCTCTGCCCACCCCAACACCGCCGTGCTCACCCTGACCAGCCGCACCGGGCGGCAGCTTTCGCTCAAGGCGGCGTCGGTGGGCGGCGGACGCATCCGTGTCACAGAAATTGACGGCGTCCCGGCAGATTTCGGCGGTGACAGCAACACCCTCATCATCCACAACGAGGACACCCCCGGCTGCATTGCGGAGGTGACCATGGCGCTGGCACTGCGGCGCATCAATATTGCGTCCATGCAGGTGTTCCGCGCCGCCGCAGGCGGCTATGCGGTGATGGTGCTGGAGTGTGACTCCCACATCCCCCACGCGCTGGAGCGGCAGCTGGCGGTGATGCCGGGTCTGCTGAAGGTGACCTGCCTGAACGTGGACGAGCCGGAAGAAACGGAGGAATGAGCCATGGCATTTTTGTCCTGTGAAGAGATGTTGGCTGCTGCCCGCAGTCAGAAAATCACGCTGGCAGAAGCGGTGCTGCGCAGCGATTTGGAGGAGAGCCGCCTGACCGAGGCGCACAGCCGCGCCGCCATGCGGCATTTGTGGCAGGTGATGCAGGCCACCAGTCAGGAATACGATCCCGCGCAGCGCAGCCGCAGCGGCCTTTCCGGCGGCGATGCCGCCAAAGTGGAGCAGGCGTGGCAGCAGGGGCGCTTGCTGGGCGATGACTATCTGGCCGCCGTAACGGCAGAAGCCCTGAAGACCGCCGAGTGCAACGCCTGCATGAAGCGCATCGTAGCCGCGCCCACGGCAGGCAGCTGCGGGGTGCTGCCGGCGGTGCTGCTGCCGCTGGCCCGCGCCGGACAGGCAGACGAGGACGCCGTCTGCGATGCACTGTATGTGGCGGCAGGCTTCGGACAGGTCATCGCCGCCCGCGCCACGCTGGCGGGCGCAGAGGGCGGCTGTCAGGCGGAGGTAGGTGCGGCCAGTGCCATGGCCGCCGCCGCCCTGTGTAACCTGAAGGGCGGCACCCCGGAGCAGTGCGCCGCTGCCGCCGCCATGGCGCTGGGCAACCTGCTGGGTCTGGTCTGCGACCCTGTGGCCGGTCTGGTGGAAGTGCCCTGCATCAAGCGCAACGTGGTGGGCGCGGTGAACGCGGTCTCCTGCGCCAACATGGCACTGGCCGGGGTGGACTACGCCATCCCCTGCGACGAGGTCATCGACGCCATGGGCCGCGTGGGCAGCCTGCTCTCCCCCGACCTGCGCGAGACCGGCCAGGGCGGCCTTGCCGCCACCCCCACCGGTGTAAAGATTGCCCGTCAGCTGGCGCAGGAGGACTGAACGCTGCACAACTCTCCCCGCCCGGCGGCGCGAAAACCGACTGAAACACCGCTTTTCGCGCCGGGACAGTAGAAGGCTTATAGAAAAAAACACAGTAAAATCAAAGAAAAGACGTTCTTTTTCGGAAAATATAAAATTATTTTAAAAAAGCTGTTGACAAACCACGCCCTTCGTGATAAAATACATCATGTTCCGAGCGGAACGTATGCGTTGGTAGCTCAGCTGGATAGAGTGACTGACTACGAATCAGTAGGCCGGGGGTTCGAGTCCCTTCCATCGCACCAGAAAATGCCGTGAAATCGAAAGATTTCATGGCTTTTTTGTTTTGTAAGCCATGGGTGCACGGTTTCTGCACGGTCGGTGTTATCCATGTCCGATTATGTAGGGCGCTGTATTGCATTGCAATCAGTGCCCTTTTTCATATAGAAAACCACAAGCTATGCTTGTGGAAGAATAGAGCCGTAGCGTTGAAACGGTAGAAAAAGAACCTCCTTTTGCTATGATTGTAGCTCTTCCTGCCGGGTATAGGGCGCCATGCCGTGGTCGGCAGGGTCGTAGTATTCCAGCACGGTTATATAGTTTTCCATAAAGTGGCACATCACGGTCTTTAAAATGCCGCTCAGCTGCCCTTTTACAGTGATGGTGGACAGAACAAAGGTTGCCACCAGCTGCACGGTATCCGGCTGCAATTCAAAGCACAGGCCGACCGCCAGCATGGGGATGACGACCTGCTGCGCCCGCAGCGGCACCGCGCTGCCCAGCTTTTCCAGCACCGGACGGCTCAGCGCCGAGGCTGCCTGTACGCAGCGCTCCACCTTTTCCTGCGGGAAGCTGCGCATCAGTTCCATGCTGCGCAGCTGCGCCACTACGGCGGCATCGTCCCGTATGATGCCCTGGGTCACTTCTTCCTCCGTGCGAGTGTTCGCGCATTGCAGCATACAGCGCAGGGCGTCCTCGTAGTTTTCGTGGTAGGTCTGACGGTCACAGAACAGGTTCAGCATGGATCGCAGCGCGGCATCGGTCTCTTCCGTGACCGCAAGCCGCCCGAAGTCCAGCGGCGTGCCCTCCATCCGTGCGTTGCGGTCGTTCAGTGCCTCCAGCTCCTCCGGGATGACCGTGGAGGGCAGAAAGCGGTCGTTGCCGTTGCGGTAAAAGCCCCACTGTGCGGGCAGCACCCGGGGGACGACGTCGCCGCTGGAAACGATATTGAAGATGTTGCTGGTGTCCCAAGCCTTTTTCAGGCTGCCGTCTGCCGCGTGGTTGTTGTCAAAGTCCTGCTGTAAATCGGGGCAGTCTGCCGCCGTCAGGGCTACCGGGGCGGCAAAGGTATAGACGTAGGTGTTTTTCGTTTCCAGCTGCGGCAGCACGGCGGGCAGGCGCGCCGCCACAAGGTTCGCCACACCGCCGCCCCGGCTGAACCCGCCCATCCAGAGCTTCAGGGTGCCCAGCGGCTGACGCTTTTCCGATGCCTGAACGTATCCTCGTATTTTTTCAACCATCTGCCGTGCCGCCGTCACAAAGCCAGTGTGGGCGCTGCCGGACCCTGCATGGAGGTTGCCGGACCACTCGGCCCCGTAGCCGGAGCCGCGCAGAAACGCACCGATGATGGTCACCTGTTCCCTGCCGCGCACCAGCGTTTTGCGGGCGATGACGCAGCCCACGGTGTCCGGGGTGTCGTTCAGGCTGTGGGTATAGTTGAACAGCTGTACTTCGGTAAAGCCCAGCTTTGTAAAGGCGTCCCGGATATGGTCGGCGCGGCCGACCTCGCCCTCCATCCAATAGCGCTGGTCGCTCTCCCAGGTGCAGTCGGTGGCTGCCGCCATGCCCAAGGTGACCAGCGCCAGCTGGTTGTCGTACTCCGTGGCAGGGTGGTCGAACAGACTGTCGCTGTAATAGTAGTCGTGCCGCAGGTCGGTACTGCAATGGTCGCTGCGGTACCATAAGGTATAGTAGTCGTCCGGCACAGCGCGGCCGACTAAAGCTGTAGCTGCCCCGGCCTGCGGCAGCGCCGCATCGGGAGCAAGCGCTCCCGCCGCAAGGGTCACCGCAAGACCCTTACAAAAATCCCGTCGTTTCATGGTTTCATCCCTCACAGCTGCTCCTGCGGCCTGTACACCGCAGGGTTTTTTATAGTATAATCCTTTTCGCCGCCGGATGCAATTTTTACTTACGGGGATGGATATATTTTTCAGGTGGAGCTTTTGGCGGTGGCGGCAAAGTTTCCGGCTGAAATGCAAAGTTTGCGGACGCGCCAGAGGCTCCCTCCCAGAGGGAGCTGGCAAAACCGTCAGGTTTTGACTGAGGGAGTTCATCCCACCCCCAAAACGCCGTCAATTTGCAAAAAAAGTTACAATTTTTTCTTGAAAAAGGCCGGTTTCCCATTGACAGCCTTGTTATAATAGAGGTGTAGTATTTTTATGGGTCAGCACTCTGCGGCCCTTTGCGCTAACAATTGCGAATATTGCGATAAAAAGAAAGAGGCATTTGGAACATGACTAAAATTGATATCTTCTCCGGCTTCCTTGGCGCCGGCAAAACGACCCTGATCAAAAAGCTGATCACCGAAGCCTTTGCAGGCCAGCAGGTGGTGTTGATCGAGAACGAGTTCGGCGAGATCGGCATTGACGGCGGCTTTTTGAAGGAAAGCGGCATCCAGATCAACGAGCTGAACGCAGGCTGCATCTGCTGCTCTCTGGTGGGCGATTTCCGCACCGCTCTGCAGCAGGTGGTGGAGCAGTACCACCCCGACCGCATCGTCATCGAGCCGTCCGGCGTGGGCAAGCTGAGCGATGTGACCCGCGCCGTGGAGGGCGTGGCGGAGCATCTGGACGTGCAGCTGAACAGCTTTGTCACCGTGGCGGATGTGAACAAGGTCAAGATGTATATGAAGAACTTCGGCGAGTTCTACGATGACCAGATCAGCCACGCAAGCTGCATCCTGCTCAGCCGCACCCAGACCGCCAGCGAGGAAAAGATCGCCGCTGCCGTGGCAATGCTGCGCGAAAAGAACCCCACCGCCACCATCGTGACCACCGCATGGGATCACCTGACCGGTGAGCAGATCCTGAAGGCCATGTCCACCAAGGACGACTTCAAGGCCGAGCTGATCGCCATGGCTGCCAAGGCCAACGAGGAACACGCCCACGAGGACGAGGAAGAAGAGCACGAGCATCACCATCATCACGACCATGAGAACGGTGTGTGCAGCTGCGGCCATCATCATGACCACGATGACGATGATGACGACGAGGATGAGCACGAGCATCATCACCACGACCACGACGAGCACGATCATGATGACCACTGCTGCTGCGGTCACCACCACGATCATGACGATGATGACGAACACGAGCATGAGCATCATCACCATGACGAGCATGACCACGACCACGATGACCACGAGGAGCACGAGCATCATCACGACCATGACGGTCATTGCTGCTGCGGTCATCATCATCACGACCACCACGCTGATGAAGTGTTCACCAGCTGGGGCGTGGAGACGGCCCGCAAGTTCACCAAGGCCGAGGTGGAGCACGCCCTCACCGAGCTGGATACCGGCAATTACGGCATGATCCTGCGCAGCAAGGGCATCGTGGACGGCGGCGCAGACGGCTGGCTGGAGTTCGACTATGTGCCCGGCGAGTGGGAAGTGCGCAGCCGCAGCGCAGACGTGGGCGGCAAGCTGGTGGTCATCGGCTCCAAGCTGAACGAGACCGCCATCGCCCAGCTGTTCGGCTGCTGAGAACCCCTTCCGGCAGAAATCATTGAGAGAAGGAGCAACCATTTATTATGGCAAAAGAGATCCCGGTCTACCTGTTTGTGGGCTTTCTGGAAAGCGGCAAGACCAAGTTTATTCAGGAGACCTTTGAAGACCCCAATTTCGACTCCGGCGACAAGACCCTGCTGCTGATCTGCGAGGAGGGCGAAGAGGAATACAACGAGAAGAAGTTCGCTTTCCCCGGCGTGACCGTGAAGGTGCTGGAGGATAAGTCCGAGCTGAACCCCCAGAACCTTGCAAAGCTGGGCAAGGAAGCAGACGCAGGCCGCGTGGTCATTGAGTACAACGGCATGTGGCTGCTGCAGGATTTAGCGGATGCCCTGCCCGAGAACTGGCTGGTGTACCAGTGCATCGCCACTGCCGATGGCACCACCGCCCTGACCTACGCCCGCGACAACTCCATGCGCAGCCTGATGCTGGACAAGATCGCCCGCAGCGAGCTGATCGTGTTCAACCGCGCCGAAGCCGTGAACAACGATGATGCCCGGCAGGAGCTGCACAAGCTGGTGCGGCAGGCCTCCCGCAAGTGCGATATCGCCTACGAGTTCAAGGACGGCAGCGTAGCCTACGATGATATCCCCGACCCGCTGCCCTTTGATATCAACGCCGACCCCATCGACATCCCGGATGACGATTTCGGCATCTGGTACATGGACTGTCAGGACGAGCCCCAGAAGTACACCGGCAAGACGGTGCGCTTTCTGGCACAGGTCTGCCAGACCAACCGCGCCGGCAAAAACAGCTTTGTGCCCGGCCGCTTTGCCATGACCTGCTGCGTGCAGGACATCCAGTTCGTGGGCTTCCCCTGCAGCTACGATGGCTACAAGGCGCTGGAGCAGCGCGCATGGGTGCGGGTGACCGCCAAGGTGGGCTACAAGTTCCACAACATCTACCGGGGCAAGGGCCCGGTGCTGACCGCCGTGTCGGTAGAGCCCGCCGAAAAGCCTTTGGAAGAGGTCGTAACGTTCTCTTAACGTTTCTTTATAACAAGGAGGTTCTGGTATGAAAACTCTGTTCCGTATTCTTGGCACGGCTGCTGCCGTGGCCGTCACCGGCGCTGCCATCGTGGTGCTGGACAAGATCCTGAACCAGAAAGACCCGCTCCATGTGGAGGAGGTCGAGTTCCCGGAGGACGCCGAAAAGGACGCCGAGGAGGCCGAAAAGACCGCCGATGCCTACGCGGAAGCCGAAGCCAAGGAAGAAGCAAAGGCTGCCGATGCCGCCGCAGAAGCTGCACCGGAAGCCCCCGCTGAGGACGCACCCCAGACCCAGCCGGAGACCGCCGAAGAGCGCCCTGTGTACGACCCCGAAGCCCCGAACGCTAACCCCGTAGAGGCCGGCCCCGCCGTTGCCCCCAAGGATGAGAACGGCAAGATCGACGTCACCAAGATCGCCGATGCCAACGACTTCGGCGACTGGGAAGAGCAGGGCTGCAAGGGCTGAGAAAACAGCATGATCCCCGCATAGACGCGGATATCAGCTCCCCCGAAAGGGGGAGCTTTTTTGTGCTTGCAAAATGCCGCGCAGTTCACTATACTGGAAGAAAAAACACCGATGGAGGGCAGCACCATGGCATACACCGATGATTGGGAAAGCTTGATGAACGGCGTGTTCGGCGCGGGCGGCAAACTGAAGTTCGGCGGCGCACAGCCGCAGCCGGAAAAGCCGCAGCCCGAAAAACCGGCGGGCAGCGGCCTGCCGGACCTGAACGCGGCGCTGCTGGAACAGCAAAAGCAGCTGGACGAAATGCTCAAGCAGCAGAACGCCCGGCTGAAAGCGCAGGATGCAGGGGTGCAGACGGCGCTGGAGGACAGCCGCCGGATGCTGCGGGACATGGAAGCGGACGGTCTGCTGGCCAAGGGCACGGCAGACACAAAGCCGGAGCAGCTGGGCAGCTTTGAGGGCCTTGCCGCCGAGGTAAAAAAGACCGTTCTCGGGCAGGATGCCTTTGTGGACAGTGTAGTGCGGGCCATGCGCCGCCCCTTTGTGCTGGGCACCGAGGGCGCAGCCGCCCGCAATGTGATCCTGCTGTGGGGTGCTCCGGGCACGGGGCGGCACTTTGCGCTGGCAGAGACTGCCCGCATCATGGCGGCGCGGGGGCTTTTGCAGAGCGACCGGATGGCGGTGATGGATCTTGCACTCTACCCCGACCCCGGCGCGGAAAAGCTGTTTTTGCAGGACCTTTACGCCGCCCTGCACGCCCCGGGCGAGATCGTGGTGTTCGAGCATTACGAGAGCTGCCACCCCGGCTTTTTGCGCATCCTCTCCGACCTTGCGGTCAAGGGCAGTGCTCCCCTGTCCAGCCGGTATCTGGTCAACAAGGAGGGCATTCTGGTGGAAGCCGGTACAGCGCTTGCCCCCGGCGCAGTGAGCCGCATCGACCCCTGCGGCAAGTACCTGATCTTCTTCTCTCGCAAGGGACGGGAGGCGCTGGCGGATAAATTCGGCGCGTCCTTTGTGGCGGCGGTAGGAGATGTGTGCCAGACCGCCCCCTTCACCCCGGAAGCGCTGGCGGCTCTGGCGGCGCAGCAGCTGAACGCGCTGGCGCAGCGGGTGCACAGCCGTCTGGGCCTGACCCTCGCCGCCGGGGCAGAGGTGCGGGACTATGTGGCGGCGCAGTGCTCCAAGGAAAAGGGCGCAGAGGGGCTGGCAGACTGCTGCGAGCGCATTTTCCGCGCCCTGAGCGAGTACTGCTTGCAGACCGATGCAAAGCTGTCCGGCACGGTGGCGCTGACCGCCGCGCCCGAGGGGCTGCAATTTGCGCTGAACGGTGCCGCCCCGGCAGACCTGTTCAGCCTGCTTCCGGCGGCCTACACCGGCGCAGTGGAGCAGATCCGCGCCGAGCTGGATGCGCTGGTGGGGCTTGCCCCGGTCAAGGAGTATGTGTTCGGTCTGGCAGACAATTTACAGGTGCAGCAGCGCCGCGCGGCGGCGGGCTTTAAGACCGCAAGCCTGTCCATGCACATGATCTTTACCGGCAACCCCGGCACCGGCAAGACCACCATTGCCCGGCTGGTGGCAAAGTACCTCAAAGCCATCGGTGCGCTCAAGGGCGGGCAGCTGGTGGAGGTGACCCGCGCCGACTTAGTGGGACGCTACACCGGCCACACCGCCCCGCTGACCAACAGCGTCATCGAGAGTGCACTGGGGGGCGTTTTATTCATTGACGAGGCGTACAGCCTGTACCGCGGCCAGCAGGACAGCTTTGGGCTGGAAGCCATCGACACCCTTGTAAAGGGCATGGAGGATCACCGGGACGAGCTGGTGGTCATCCTTGCGGGCTACACCAAGGAGATGGAGGTATTTCTCACCGCCAACAGCGGCCTTGCCAGCCGCTTCCCCAACAAGATCGAGTTCCCGGACTACACGGCAGACGAGCTGCTGGACATCACCGCCGTGCTGGCAAAGGGCAAGGGCTACCGCCTTGCCGAGGGCTGCACCTTCCCGCTGCTGGGCTACTACAAGCGCCGTCAGGCGCTGGACAGCCGCACCGCCGGCAATGGCCGTCTGGCGCGCAACACGCTGGAAAAGGCCATCTTCAACCAGAGCCGCCGTCTCATCGCCGAGCCCGCCGCTCCCCTTGACCTCATCCAGCCCAGCGATCTGGAATTTGAGGAATAAGCGAAAAGAACATTGATACGATTGAACCACCGGAGCGTCCGCAGATGCTCCGGTGGTTTGCTTTTTACAGAAAAAGGCATTGCACAAACGTGTTTTTAAGGAAAAATCAAGGCACTGTAAACGATATCATGAAAAGGATTTTCCGAAATTTTTGTGAAAGATGCTGGGAAAAATAAGCGAAAAATAACAATAGTTCACAAAAAACGGAAATTTTTGGCTTTCCACTTGACAAAAAAATACGGGGGGGGGGTATAATAGGGCAAAGGTATCAGATACCTTGACTAGAAAACTCAACTCATGTACATCGAGGAGGCTATTATTATGATTTCTCGTCGCAACTTTCTGAAGGGTGCTGGCGCTGCTGTGCTGGCTGTTGCTGCTACCGGCGTGCTGGCTGGCTGCTCTGATGCCAACATGCCCGGCAATACCCCGGCTCCGGCTCCCTCTGAGCCCGAGACCCCCGCTGCAGGCAACACCCTGACTCTGGCTGAGGGCGTCACCCTGACCTTCACCGGCACTGTCCGTGAGAAGGTTATTCCTTCCGGCACCCTGCAGTATCTGGCTGTCAAGTTCAAGCTGAACAACGAGACTGACAAGAACGTCACCATCTCTGAGAAAAACTTCAAGACCGACCTGAACGGCACTTGGGAGTTCCCCGTTGGTGCTGGCAAGGATACCGCGGAGAAGAAGGACGTACTGACCGATAGCCAGAAGAAGTTCCTGTTTGAGAAGGCTGATGCTCCCTACATCAACTACTATGCAGAAACCGCAATGGACGGCACGTCCTTCGGCGCTGCCGGTACCGAGCTGGAGGCAGCTGTCTGCTACATGACCCGCACCACCGAGTCCAAGATGAACCTGGTGTTCACCTACGGCGCAAAGGTCTACAAGGTCACTCTGGCCATCTGATTTTGTTCCCCATCTGATGCTGTAAGGAGCAAAGTGTATTAGCGATAGTACGCCTTGCCTTACAATCTTTCTTTCAAGCATGTGCGCTCAGCAACCGCACATTATACTCGCCGGCAAGGAGCGAGTCACGCAGAATCCCTTGTACTGAGACCACTGTGCATTTTGTACAGCGGTCTCTTTTATTTTTGGTAAAAAGCGGAGCAGGCAAGCCTGTGAAAATGGAACCCCGGAGTGTCCGCAGACGCTCCGGGGTTCCGAAATTATAAATAATTATTCCGCTGATGATGCGCAGAGCAGCGCGGAGCGCATTCAAATCGTTTTACCGATGCTGTTCCGCAAGCCCCTGCACCATCTCGTGCAGCTGGGCACGGACGGCGGCGGGGGCGGTGACCTCTACCTTGCCGCCAAAGCCGCACACCCAGCCGAAAAACTGCTGGCTGACACAGATGGGTACGTCAAAGTGGAAGTAGCCATCCTCCTCCGGGCAGAACACCGGCTCACGGCCAAAGCGCTCCCGCATGACCGGCTCAAGGTCGGCAGCGCACCGCAGGGTGACCCGGTACTCGGTGCCGCCGAACATATTGAAGTGCTTGCGCAGGTAGGCGGGCAAATCGAAGGTGCGGAAGAACTCCCTGCCCCGGCGCGGCTCGTCCAGCACCAGCACCCCGGCCATCCGGTCCACCCGGTAGTGGCGCACCGGGGGCGCTTTTTCGTCCTGATAGGCGATGAGGTAATAGCAGCCGTTTTCCCACGCAAGCTGCCACGGGCTTACGGTGCGCACGGTGCTGCTGCCCTTGTAGCGGAACTGCACCAGACACCTCCGGTTGATGGCGGTGTGCAGCGCGTCGATGCTGTACAAAAGGGTCTGGCTGTCGGTCTTGGGGCGGCCGTCCACATACACCTGACGCTGTAATTGGGTGCCCTCGTAGTCGGAGCAGAGGGCTTCCAGCTTGTGGATGATGCGCTTGCTGGTGCGTGCCGAGATGACGCTGCTGGACTGTACCGCATCCACCAGCAGCTTCAGCTCCGAAAGTTCGAATGCACGGCTGGCCATCCAGTACCCGCCGCCGCGCCCGCGCTGCAGCTGGATGTCGTAGCCCAGACTGCGCAGGGTGTCGATGTCGCTGTAAATGCTCTTGCGCTCGGCCAGAATGCCCTGATTTTCCAGCAGCTGCACCAGCTGGGGCACGTTCAGGCGGTGGTTCTCGTCGGTGCGCTGCTCAAGGATGCGCAGCAGCGTTACCAGCTTGGATTTCTGTCCTTCCTGCTTGGGCATGGGGCAATACCTCCGTCACGGTTTATTCCGGCAGCTTTTTGTCAAAGGCGGCGCGGCGCTGGGTGGAAAGGCGGAACATTTCTTCCAGCTTGTCCCGGTCGTCCGCTACAAGGGCGGCGCGCATCTCCTGCAAAGCGGAATCGAACTGGTCGATCTCGCTGATCAGGTTCTGCTTGTTCCACAAAAACAGCTCTGCCCACATTTTGTCGTTGATGCGTGCAATGCGGGTCAGGTCGCGGAAGGAGTCGCCGGTGTACTCGCACAGCGAGGAGTTGTCGTTGGCGCACATCAGGCTTACGGCAATGGCGTGGCACAGCTGGCTGACATAGCCGATCATCCGGTCGTGCTCCTGCACGGTCAGGGTGCAGATATGCTTGAAGCCCAGCACCTCGGCAAGCTCCCTTGCCCACTGGATGCCCGCCGGGGTGTTCTTCTCGGTGGGGGTGATGATGAAGTTTGCCGGGGCAAAATTCACCTCGGCGGCGTGTTCCACGCTGGAGGTCTCGCGGCCTGCCATGGGGTGGCTGGCAATGAACTCCACCCCCGCCGGGCACAGTGCCTGCACCGGCTCCACAAGGCCGGTCTTGACGCCGGAAACATCCGTAAAGATGCACCCGGGCTTGAGCAGGTGGCCGTAGGTACCAAACCAGTCCAGCAGTGCGGTGGGGTACAGGCCAAAAATGATATGGTCGGCCTGCCGGACAAGATCCTCAAAATCGTGGGTCTTACCGCCGGCGATATAGCCGTGCTCCAGCGCGTACTGCAAGTGTCCCTCGCTGCGGTTGATGCCGTCCACATGGAAGCCTGCGCGGGTCAGCTCCAGCGCGTACTTGCCGCCCAGCAGACCCAGACCCACTACGAGATAACGTTTCGTTTTGTCAAGCATCTTCTACCTCCACGCCAAGCGGCGCTGCATCTGCAAAAAAGCCGGGCCAGCTCTTCTGGATGGCTTCGGCATCGTCCACGGTCAGGGGCAGTGCGGCGGCAGCAGCCAGCACCGCAAGGCTCATGACAACCCGGTGGTCGTTGTGGCCGTGCAGGGGCGCGGCGGGGGCGTGCAGACGCTCCGCACAGCCGTGCACCGTGATGGTGCCGCCGTCGCTTTCCAGTACGCCGCCGCAGGCGCGCAGTTCGGCTTCCATAGCTGCGATGCGGTCACTCTCCTTCAGGCGCAGCCGCTCCGCGTTGCGGATGACGGTGGTGCCCTCGCACAGCAGACCCAGCACCATCAGCACGGGGCCAAGGTCGGGGCAGTCCGCAAGGTCGATGTCCACCCCATGCAGGGGGGCTTTTGCAAAGGTGACGCTGTCGCCTTCGCGGGTAAACACCGCGCCGCACCGGCGCAGGATGTCCAGAATAGCGGCATCGCCCTGCAAAGTATCCGGTGCAAGGCCGGTGATGGTTACCCCGCCGCACACCGCGCCCAGCACCGCCGGAAACGCGGCCTGACTGTAATCACCCTCCACGTTGTAGTCGCAGGGGCGGTACTGCTGCCCGCCCGGCAGCAGCAGGGTGGTTTCGTCCAGCCAGCGGCTGTGCACCCCAAAAGCGGCCTGTACGGCGCGGGTCATATCGATGTAGCTGCGGCTCTCCACGGGGGGAATAAGGTGCAGGGTGCTGTCCCTGGGCAGCAGCGGCAGCGCGAACAGCAGCCCACTGATGAATTGGCTGGACACGTTGCCCGCCAGCCGGTAGTCCCCGGGGGTCAGTGCGCCCTCCACGGTCAGCCCGGCGGGAGATTGCTCAAACCGTAGATGCTGCTCGCGATACAGCGTTTCGTATACGGATTGTGGGCGCTCCATCAGCCGCCCGCGCCCGGTAAAGGTGACCGGCTGGCCGGTCAGGCTGGCGATGGGGATCAAAAACCGCAGGGTGCTGCCGCTTTCGCAGCAGTCCACCGGGGCGGTCAGGGGCAGAAAATGCCCAAGCCCCTGCACAGTGGCATCGTCCGCGCCGGTGTCCACGGCGGCGCACAGCTGCGCGGCAGCGGACAGGGTGGCGGAGATGTCCTTGCTGAATTCCAGATGGGTGATGTGAGAGCGCCCCACGGCCAGCGCGGCGCACAGCACGGCGCGGTGCGCCATGCTTTTGCTGGGCGGCGCGGCGATCACACCCCCGATGCCGCCGGGGGCAGGTCTGATGGTTACTAGCATAGCGGTGTTATCCTTTTGCAATTTCCCCCGGGCGGCGCTTCAGGCGCCCCCTTGGGGGAGCTGGCGCGCCAGCGCCTGAGGGGGTAAACGGTTTACATCTCCCGGCCGATGGCCCAAGCCACCTGACGGCACTTTGCCATGGCCTGTGCAAAGGCGTCCGGGGTCAGGCACTGTGCGCCGTCGCTCCATGCGTGCTGGGGGTCGTAGTGCACCTCTACCTCCAGACCGTCCGCACCGGCAGCCACGGCGGCGATCATCATCGGCTCTACCAGATTGGCCTTGCCGGTGGCGTGGCTGGGGTCTACCACGATGGGCAGATGGGTCTTTTCGTGGATGATGGGCACTGCGGAAAGATCCAGCGTGTTGCGGGTGTACTTTTCAAAGGTGCGGATGCCGCGCTCGCAGAAGATGACCTGCTCGTTGCCGCCGGCCATGATGTACTCGGCGCTCATGATCCACTCCTCGATGGTGTTGCACAGGCCGCGCTTGAGCAGCACGGGCTTGTGCATCTTGCCCACGGCCTTGAGCAGCTGGAAGTTCTGCATATTGCGTGCGCCGATCTGCACCACGTCCACATACTCCTCAAACTCCGGGATGCGGTCCTCGCTCATCAGCTCGGAGACGATGGGCAGGCCGGTGGCTTCACGTGCCTTTACCATGTCTAAGATGCCCTCGGTCTCCAGACCCTGAAAGGCGTAGGGAGAGGTGCGGGGCTTGTAGGCACCGCCGCGGAACAGCGCTGCGCCGCCCGCCTTGACCCCCTGCGCAATGCGCAGAGCCTGCTCGGCATTCTCGATGCTGCACGGGCCCGCCATGACGGCGATCTTTTCCTTGCTGCCGATCTTCACGCCGCCGCAGTCGATGACCGAGTCTGCGGGGTGGAACAGGCGGTTTGCGCGCTTATAGGGCGCAGACACGCGGGTAACGTTGTCGATCCACGGGTTTGCCAGCACGTCCCGCTCGTCGATCTTGGTGGTGTCGCCCACCAGACCGAACACGTTGTAGTCCTTGCCGGTGATCAGGGTCACGTCCAGACCCTGCTTTTCAAATTTGTCAACGATCTTTTCCAGCTCCTCTTTGGGAGTGCCTTTTTTGGTGGAGATGATCATGGGAGGTCGTTCCTTTCCTGTTTTTAAGATTGAAGTCTGCTTTGAATGGTATTGTCTATCTGTGTACAGACGGCATTAAAATGGTTGTCCACATCGTTGTTCGCAAAACGGAGAACCAACAGCCCATACTGTTCGAGAATCGCACTTCGTTCTGCATCGTAAGCCTTGCCCTGCTCAGTATAGTGTTGGGAACCGTCCAGCTCGATCACAAGCCGTGCCTGTGCACAGTAAAAGTCAACGACAAAGGATTCAATGATCCGCTGCTTGTAGATTTTTACAGGATAATCGCGCAGAAACAGATACCAAAGCTTTCGCTCCTGCGCAGTAGATGTGCGGCGCAGAGCGCGTGCAGTGCCAAGCATTTTATAATTTTTGTTGACTGTGGCGTGTTTCATGAACGACTTCCTTTGCGGTAACGGGCACGCCCTCTCAGGCGCTCCCGCGCCAGCTCTCCCAAAGGGAGAGCCAAGGTCTAAGACTCGTTGCTAAAGCATTAGGAGCAATGAGAAAGTTTCCGGCAGTGCTCTTGGCTCTCCCTTTGGGAGAGCTGTCACCGCAGGTGACTGAGAGGGCGCACGCCGTTGGCTTCGTTGCTAAAGCATTAGGAGCAATGAGAAAGTTCCCGGCAGTGCTCTTGGCTCTCCCTTTGGGAGAGCTGTCACCACAGGTGACTGAGAGGGCGCACGCCGTTGGCTTCGTTGCTAAAGCATTAGGAGCAATAAGAAAGCTTCCGGCAGTGCTCTTGCCTCTCCCTTTGGGAGAGGTGGCATCGCGCAGCGATGACGGAGAGGGCGAGCCCGTTTTACATCACGATATGCGCCTTAGAGGAGCCGTCGGTGCGCAGCAGCTGCGCCAGCCAGATGCAGGCGTGCAGGTAGCCCTGCGGGCCTTCGCCGATAAAATGTCCCTGACAGCCAAAGGACACCACGTCCGTTTTGCGGAAGGGCTCGCGCTCGTCCGGGGCGTCCAGCATCACCTCTACGGCGGGCACGCTGCACAGCCGCAGCGCGTCCAGAATGGCCACGCTGTAATGGGCGTAGCCGCCGGGGTTCAGCACAATGCCGTCTACCCGCCCGGGGGCAGACTGGATCTCGTCGATGAGGTCGCCCTCGTGGTTGGACTGGCAGATATCCGTTTCAATGCCAAGCTGGTCGCAGCCCGCCTGCACATAGTCCATCAGGCCGGTGTAGTCCACTTCGCCCGGCACGCCGGGCTCAGACCAGCGCGCCAGATTGATGTTTGGCCCGTTAAGAATCAAAAATTTCATCCAGTGCCTCCTGTGCAGCCGCCAGCGTCTCGGCCAGCGTGCCGGTGTTGGGGACCACCGCATCTGCGGCGGCAAGGTACAGCGGGCGGCGCTGGGCTTCCATGGTGCGCAGCGCCTCGGCGCTGGAAGAAAGCGGACGGTTGCCGCCCACAGCCAGCGCTTCCACCGGCCGGTCGATGAACAGCACCACGCCGTTCTGGCGCAGGGCGCGGACATTCTCTGTCCGCTTCACCGCGCCGCCGCCGCAGGAGAGTACAAGCCCCTTTTCCTTGCCGAAACGGGCGATCTGCGCGGCTTCCTTTGCGCGGAAACCCGCTTCGCCCTCGGCGGCAAAGATATCCGGGATGCTGCGCCCGTCTGCCTTGACGATCTCCTCGTCCAGATCCACAAGCGGTCTGCCCAGCTGCTTTGCCAGCAGACGGCCAAGGGTGGATTTGCCGCAGGAGGGCATTCCCACAAGGGCGATGTTCAGCGTCTCGCGGCGCAGCGCAGCGGTAATGCGCCGCACCTCGCCCGGGGCGTCCTCGAACTTGCGGCCAAGGAAGTATTCGGCGGCGTACACCGCCTGTGCCACCAGCATCTCCAGCCCGCCTACGGCTACCGGCACACCGGCGTCCTCGGCGCGGAGAATGAGTTCGGTCTTGTTGGGGTTATAGACCACGTCCACCACGGCTTCCAGCCCGGGCATGGCGGCGACGTCCAGACTGCACACGCCCACGTTGGGGTACATCCCGGCGGGGGTGGTGTTGAACACCACCTGTGCGCCGCTGCGCACGGCTTCGGCGTAGCTCAGTTCGCCCTTTTCCGGGTCGGGGGTGCGGCTGACCGTCAGCACCTTGGCTGCGCCCTTGTCCAGTGCCACCGCGCGGGTGGTGTTGTGGGTGCCGCCGGTGCCTAAAATGAGCACGGTCTTGCCCGCAAGCTCCACGCCGTGGGCTTCGCACAGGTGGGCAAAGCCCAGATAATCGGTGTTGTAGCCGTAGAGCAGGCCGTTTTTATTCACCACCGTGTTCACCGCGCCGATGGCGCGGGCGCGGGGGTCGATGAAGGAGCAGTACTCCATCACCAGCTTTTTATAGGGAATGGTCACATTGATGGCCTTGAACTGCCGCCGCTGCAAAAAGGCGCGGGCGTCTGCCTCGGTGGGCAGGGGGCACAGCTCGTAGCTATACCCGCAGAGCAGCTCATGGATGGTCTTGGAGTAGGAGTGTCCCAGCTTGCCGCCGATCAGTCCGTATTCCATCTCAGTCCTCCTTCCGGTAGCCGGTGGGGTCGGTCATCCACCGGGCACCGTACCGGGCGGTGAGCAGGTCGCCCACCGCAAGGGCGGCGGCGCAGGTCTGCACAATGGCGGCCCGGGGCACGATGCAGGGGTCGTGCCGCCCCTGAATGGACAGCTGTGCGTCCTTTTTGGCGATATAGTCCACCGTATCCTGCTGCTTGTAGATGCTGGGGGTGGGCTTAACAGCGGTGCGGAACACCACCGGCATACCGTTGGCGATGCCGCCGTTGATACCGGCGTTGTGGTTGGTGGCGGTGACCACCGCGCCCTCTGCCGTCATGCGGAAGGCGTCGTTTGCCTCCGAGCCGCGCAGCCCGGCAAAGCCGAAGCCGGTGCCGAACTCGATGCCCTTGACCGCCGGGATGGAAAAGGCCAGATGGGCGATCTCGCTCTCCACGCTGTCAAAGTAGGGCTCGCCGATGCCGGCGGGCAGACCGAGGATGGCAGTTTCCAGCACGCCGCCCACGCTGTCGCCCTCGGCACCGGCGGCGCGGATGGCGGCTTTCATGGGCTCTTCCACGGCGGCGTCCAGCACCGCAAAGCCCTCGGTCTTACTGGCAAGCGTCTCCACCTGTGCCGCAAGGGCGGCGGGGTCGTCCAGCGCAAAGGGGGTATCTGCAAGACCAGCGCACCGGGCGATGTGGGTGGTGATATCAATGCCCGCCCGCTGCAATGCGGCAAGCACGATGCTGCCGCCTGCCACCAAAGCAGCGGTCACCCGGCCGGAAAAGTGCCCGCCGCCCCGGGCGTCCTGAAAGCCGTGGTACTTGGCGTAGGCGGTAAAGTCCGCGTGGCCGGGGCGCAGAAGGTCGGCGGTCTTGGCGTAGTCGCCGCTGCGGGTGTTCTGGTTTTCGATCATCAGGGCAATGGCGGTGCCGGTGGTGTGGCCGTTCACCACACCGGACAGCAGCTGCACCGCGTCTGCCTCAACCCGGGGGGTGGAAAGGCCGTCGCCCCGGGCGCGGCGCTTATCCATGCAGGCGGCGAGAAAGCTCTCGTCCACCGGCACACCGGCGGCCATGCCGTCCAGCACTGCGCCCACGGCGCGGCCGTGGCTCTCGCCGAAGATGGTCAGCGAAAGGTCGCTGCCAAAGGTATTTTTCATGGGTCAGTCCTCCATGCCCAGCAGCGGGCGCAGCCCCTCCACAGGGATGGTCTCGGCGCGCCAGCAGCCAAGGCCGGGCACCTTGATGATGGTGATCTGCCCGTCCTGCGCTTTTTTGTCGTGCAGCATCTCGGCCAGCACCTTTTCCTTATCGTAGGCGGTGCGGGTGGGCAGGCCCAAGCGGCGGTACACGCCGCGCACCCGCTTTTGCAGTGCCTTGGATTCAATCATGGGCAGCATCCCCAGCGCCACGCACTCGCCGTGGAACAGGCCGGTGGTGCGGCGTCCCTTGATGCCCTTCACGGCCTCGATGCCGTGGCCGATGGTGTGGCCGAAGTTCAGCGCTTTGCGCATCCCCTGCTCGGTCTCGTCCTGCTCCACGATGCTCTTTTTAAAGCGCAGGCTGCGGCAGATGATCTCGCCGATGCGGTCGTCCACGTCCTCTTTTTCAAAGATGGAGAACAGCTCCGGGTCAGCCAGCAGACCGGCCTTGACCGCCTCGGCCAGACCGTTGATGAAGTGGCGGCGTGGCAGGGTGGACAGGGTGTCCGGGTCCACGATGACCAGCTTGGGCTGCCAGAAGGCACCCACGATGTTTTTGGTGTCGCCCAGATCCACGGCGGTCTTGCCGCCGATGGAGGAATCGATCATGGAAAGGGTGGTGGTGGGGCAGTTGATAAAGTCGATGCCGCGCATATAGATGGAAGCGGCAAACCCGGCAAGGTCGCCCACTACGCCACCGCCTACGGCCACCACAAGGTCGCCCCGGCCCATGCCGAAGTCCAGCATCTGCCGCAGCACGGTCTCCAGAATTTTAAAGCTCTTGCTGGCCTCGCCCTGCGGCACGGTGATGATGGTGGCATCCTTGCACTGGTCGGCTACCATCTGGGCGTACTGTGCGGGCACACCGCTGTCGGTGACCACCGCCACCCGGCGGTCCAGCCGGGCGAACTGATACAGGTTTTCCAGCGAGCCGCGCTTGACGATGATGTCGTAGCTGCGCTCGCCCAGATTCATGGTCAGCTTGGTTCCGATAAAATCACTCATTTTGTATACACTCCTAACAGCCGCACCGTCCGGCAGGTGCGGTCAAGCTCGCGCAGCAGCGCGGCGGTCTCGCCGGCAGCGGCATCGCCCACCAGCTCTACATAAAAATAATATTCAAAGGGGACGTGCGGCATGGGGCGGCTCTTGATGGACTCCATATTGAAGCCGCTGGCGCCGATGACCTGAATCACCTCCGCCAGCTTGCCGGGCTTGTTGTCCACCGTGAACAGCAGCGAGAACCGGTTGCCCGCCGTGGGCTTTTCGCGGCTGAGCACGATGAACCGGGTGGTGTTGTCGCCGTCGGTGTTGATGTTGGGCACTAGAATTTCCAGTCCGTACAGGGCGGCAGTCTCGGCGCTGGCAATAGCGGCCTTTGTCGGGTCTTTGCTTTCTGCCACGAACTTTGCAGCCATGGCGGTGTTTGCCATGGCGGTGGCGGGCAGGCGGAACTGCTTTAAAAAGGTCTCGCTCTGGGCAATGGCCTGCTGGTGGCTGTACACCGTGCGCAGCTGGGAAAGCTGGGTGCCCGGCAGCACCAGAAGGTTCTGGGAGATGGGCAGGTCGTACACGTCCACCACCCACAGCTCCGGGTGGTTATAGCACAGGTCCAGCACGGCGGAAACATCCCCGGCGTGGCTGTTTTCAAAGGGCACTACGCCGTGGGCGGCTTCGCCGGAGGCCACCGCCTCGAAAACCTCGTCCCACGTGGAATAACTCACGGCTTCGGCGTGGGGGAACAGCGCCTTGAGGGCGATGTGGGCAAACGCCCCCTCCACCCCCTGATAGGCGGCGCGGTTGCGCCCCAGTGCAGCGGCTTCGTACTGCTTGGCGATGTCCATCATGTGCTGGACATGGTCTTTATAGTAAGGGCGCAGCGCGGGCTGCTGAATGCGGGCTGCGGCCTTTTCCAGCACGGCGGCCTCCCGGGCGGCATCGTAGATGGGCAGGCCGTGCGCCCGCTTATATTCGGCCACCTGCAAAACGGCAGCCATCCGGCGCTCGAACAGCGCAGCCAGCTGCGCATCCACCGTGTCGATCTCGGCACGGGCTTGTTCCAGTGCGTCCATGGGGGTCACATCCTTTTTGGTCGGTTTTTGCGGGGATACCTAGTAAGTATACCATAACCGGGACAGAGAAACAACAAACCGCCCTCCATTTGAGGGTGGAGAAAATTTCAAATCAGCCATGGGTAAAAAGACAAAAATAGAAAACAGAAAAGACGAACCCTCTCAGTCTGCTCCCGTTGGTCGCAGCCAGCTCCCCCGAAGGGGGAGCTTTATTAGCGTCTACCTTCAGATGGAAAAAGCTCCCCCTTTCGGGGGAGCTGTCAAAGCCGCAAGGCTTTGACTGAGAGGGTTCGTTCCTGCAAAAAAAAGCTGCCGCACAAAATGCTGTGCGGCAGCCCGGGTCAATCTGTTGTTTTATTCTTCAAAATATCCTCCCAGCTGCGGGCTTTGCCGTAGTAGCGCCCGTAGGGGTTATCAAGGTCTGCGGCGCGGAGGACAGGCGGCGCGGGCGGCTGGGGTTTGGGGGTGCGGTCAAAGGCGAACCGTGCGGCGGGGCCGCCGGCTTTGATGCGGAAGCGCATCTCAGTGCCCCTCTGCGGCGGTGGAGACAGCCCCGGCGGTCAGGTTTGCCCAAAGGGTCTCGCTGTTTTCCAGCAGGGAGGCAGATTCCTTCAGCCATGCGCCCCGGATGCCGATATAGTAATCTGCCAGCAGCTGCTGGCTGTCGCCGCTTGCGCTCTGCACCGCGTCCGAGGTGTAGCTGCCCAGCTCCATCCCGGTCAGCACCGGGCAGTCCGTCCAGCGGTAGACCATGTTCCACCAGTCGCTGTCGGCATCGGACTTGGGCAGGTGCCCGTCCAGATACCGCAACGTGCCGGTGGTCTGCTGGAAGCCTGCGGGGTCGTAGAGGATAAAGATGGAACTGAGGGAGCTTTGGATGTCGGTGGAAAGCTTGGTGGTGCCCGCCATATCCAGATAAGCGTCCGAGTCCTCGCTGTTGAAAGCCATGGTGTATTGGTTCAGCTTCACCACCACCTTGCCGTCGCCGTTGCAGTCCTCGCCGTAGGCGGCAAGCTGCTCTTGCAGGGCGGTGACGGTGGCTTCGGGCAGGTAGTAGGGGCTTACCACCGCCACGTTGTAATCCGGGTGGGTGGTCAGGAAGTACTGTCCGATAAAGCAGTACGCCACGAACGCACCGGCAATGCCGAAAATCAGCACCCATTTCAGGTTATAGTCCCACCAGTTTGCCCAGCGCTCCTTGCGGCTGTACTGCCGCTCCTTGCGGGGCTTGAGGTCCTTGGGGTCAATGTCGCGTTCGTAACGGTAGCTTGCCATAAAAGAGTTCTCCTGTGTGGTGAAACGGACGGGAAACGCTGTTACTTCAGTGCAGCCAGAATGCTCTGGCGCACGGCATCGGGCAGCTGCTTCTGCTCGGCCTTGCTCATACCAGCGGTCTGGATGGGGGGCATGACCTTGATGCGCACACTGCCCGGGCGGCAGCGGTTGCCATTGCTCTCAAACAGGGCGCGGGCACCGGTCACAGCCACCGGCACCACCGGGGCACCGGTCTTGACCGCAATGCGGAAAGCACCGGCCTTGAACTCGCCTGCGCCGCCCTCCTCACCCTTGTAGCGGGTGCCCTCGGGGAAGATGACGAAGCTGCGGCCGCCCTCCACGATGGCGGTGGCATCGTTCAGTGCCCGCACTGAGGCACGCACATCGTCACGCTGCACGAACACGCAGCCCAGCAGCTTCATCCAGCGGTTGAGCAGGAAGATCTTTTCCAGCTCCTCCTTGGCAAGGATGCCGTGGGGCTTTTCCAGCCCGGCCAGCAGCAAGGGGATGTCGTAGTAGCTGCGGTGGTTCGCCACAAACACGCAGGGGCGGTCTTTGGGGATGTTCTCCAGCCCTTCCACAGACAGGGAAACACCGGTCACCTTTAAGATGCCCCGGCTCCAGCGGGGGATATGCTGGTTCACGATCTGCTCCACGGTGGCGGTATCTCCGGCGGCTGCGGCGCGCTCGGCGCGGCGCAGGATGCCGTAATGCAGGATCATGTATCCGAACAGATAAATAAACATCGCAATGGTGCGAAGAATGCTCATAATCGTTTCCTCCTATTGCAAAAAATGCCATTGTCATTGTAGCACACTTTGGGCAAAAAAGGGAGAGATAAATATTTTTTTACAATTAGCCCCGGTTGTATCTTGCAAAGTTGACAAAATACAGGTATATTTATATCTGTAAAGTTAGCACAATGGCACTTTCCAGACAAAACGCCTGCGGTGCCGGTTAAAAACACAAGAGAGGTACCGCAGTTACTATGGGTCTTTTTCCTTCTGCCAACGATTTCAAGGCCGGTAAGGGTGTCGAAAAGGACGCCCCCCGCAAGACCGGTATCGGCCGCTTTTTTGAGCTTGTAGGCCGTGATATGAACGGGATGTTCCTTGCAAACCTGCTGACCTGTATCGGGTTTGCACCGGTCATCTGTCTGGTGTACATCGGCTTTTTGCAGAACAGCCTGCCGGTGATGCTGGGCAGCGCCGCCGTGGGCGGTCTGCTGGCCGGGCCCGCACTGGCCGGAATGTACGATACCGTCCTGCGCGCGCTGCGCGACGAGGCGGGCTACTGGTGGGTGACCTACCGCAAGGCGTTCAAGCGCAACTTTAAGTCTAGCCTTGTGCCCGGTGTGCTGTACACCGTGGTGGTCACGCTGCAAATTTTCCTCGTCTATTTCTGCTTCAATATGCTGTACCACGGTACCAACGTGGGCGTCCCGCTGTGGGTGGCTACGGTGCTCAATCTGGTGCTGTTCCAGATGCTGTTTGCCTATATGTGGCCGCAGGTGGTGCTGCTGGACCAGCCTTTGAGCCTGACCTTAAAAAACAGCATCAACTGCATGATCGCCTTTCTGCCCCACGCACTGGCTGCCGCCGTCGTGCAGGTGCTGTTCTGGGGCGTGGTGATCTTGTGCATGCCGCTGGGTCTTTTCCTGATGCTGATCTTCGGCTTCTGGTTCGTTACCGAGGTGTCCTGCCAGATCGTGTACGGCGATATCGACCGGGTGTTCCACATTGAGGAGAACATCCGCAAGATGAAGGACGCCGAGCTGGAAGCAGCCCTGAAGGAGGACTACGACGACACCCCGGAAGAATAAGCGCTGACACTGCGGAAAGGAGCGATGTCCCATGGAACAACGGAATAATCTTGTGCTGCAGGGGACAGAGACCTTTTCCCGCGGGCAGCTGGACAACCTTGCGCTGGAAAACGGCGCTCTGGTGCTGGACAGCGTGGCCGGACGCAGCCTTTTGTACGGCAGCTACACCACCCCGGAGTTCGCCATGCCGGCCTTCTGCAACCTGAACGTCAGCTGGAACGCCCACGCACCCCGGGACACCATGGTGGAGGTGCGCTGCCGGGTGTACGCAGCAGGGGCGTGGACAGGCTGGATGAGCTTTGGCAAGTGGGCGCCGGATTACCCCCGGTGCAGCGTGTCCAGCCACAGCGAGGACGGCATGATCTTTTTGATGGGCGATACCGTCACGGTAGCCGCCCCGGGCGGCGGCACCGGCGTGCAATTGCAGGTGAACCTTTCCACCAACAACGATAAAGTCAGCCCGGCGGTGCGTCTGCTGGCGGCGGCGGTGCGTCCCCTTGCGTGGGAAAAGCGCAACGGCCATGCGCTGAACCGGCGGCTCTATCTGCCGGAATACTGCCTTTCCGCCCACGACCCCAGCTTTGGGCGGGAGATGGACCTGCCGCTGGTCATGGCGGCGCTGATGAACCGCTGGGGCGAGGATATCCTGCCGGAAGAAGTGGCCTACGCCATGGAGGACGGCAGCACCCGCAGCACCGGCAACACCGCCTTTGCGGCGGCCGCCGCAGGCTGCTGCGGCTACCCCTGCTGGCAGGCGTGGATGGATCTTGCCGACCTGCGGGAACAGATCCACGACGGCTGCTCGGTGGCGGTGCAGGTGGAGCGGCGGGTGCGCGGTCAGCGCGACCCGACGCGGCTGTGGATGGGCTTGCGCGGCTTTGGGCACGATGATGCCGTGATGGCAGATTTTGTGCTGCTGAACGACCCCACCGCCGATACCGACGGCGCAGTGAACTGCACCATGGCGCTGGTGGATTTTATGCGTTACTTTACCGGCAAGGCCATTGCCCTGCGGCCAAAGCAGCGGGAGACTGAGGCCGACCGTCCCCGGCGGCTGCGCTGCGACCTGCGCGTCGGAACCGAGCCGGGTGTCTACTACTTTGAGCGGCGGGGAGAGCCCGCAGACCTGCCGGAAAACTTTTCCGGGTGGATTGCCTGCGCGCCCCACGATGGCGTGGCGCATGCCACCACCGCCCACCGCACCTTTTTGCGCTGTACCCGCACCGAGGACGGCGGGGTGCAGTTCCCGCCGGAGCTGCTGGCCGCAGGCGGGCGCTGCAGTGTGTATGCAGTGGATCAGACCGGCACCATGCGGGTAGCAGAGGCACGGCTGCCAAAGCCGAAGCCTGCGCCTGCAAGCACAGAACCCCAAGCCAGCGGCCAGACCGGGGACGCCCCGGCACAGCCGTAAGCTTTTTCAGGGCGATATATGAAACAGGAGGAACACATTATGGCAAAGACGATCATCACTTTGGGCCGTGAGTACTGCACCGGCGGGCGCTACATCGCAGAGGACGTGGCAAATGCGCTGGGCATCAAGCTTTACGACAAGGAGCTGATCACCATGGCAGCAAAGAACTCCGGCTTGTCGGAGGAGGCTGTTGCCGCCAGCGAGAAACGGCACACCCACAGCCTGCTGTACAGCCTGTACACCATGGGCAACGAGCTGCCGCTGGGCGATCAGGTGTTCATTCTGCAGAGCCGTATCATCAAGCAGCTGGCCGAGGAAGGCCCCTGCGTGATCCTTGGCCGCTGCGGTGATTACGTTCTGCGGGAGCGCAAGGACGTGCTGCGGGTGTTCGTGTATGCACCCAAGGAGTGGCGTTTGCAGTACGCCAAGACGAACCCCTTGGTAAAGGCCAAGGACGAAAAGGGCATCAAGGACGAGGTAGAAAAGACCGACCGCAACCGCTCGGCCTACTACAACTACTACACCCAGAACCGCTGGGGCGATGCCCATAACTACGATCTGGCCATCAACGCCGCCCTTGGCCGCGAGACCTGCGTGAAGATGATCTTAGACGCAGCTGCCGCCAAGGAAAAGACGCTGTGACCCCCAGCCAGACCCAATAAACAACGACAGAACGTGGGCAGGGCGCTTCTGCGCCCTGCCCACATTTCCGGCAAGGAGAAATCGTGAAAACAAATCAATCGCAGACCGCACCCGCCGAGGCGCGGGAAAACATCATGGGCACCATGGAGATCAACCCCCTTTTGCTGAAACTCAGCATCCCGATGATGATCTCCATGCTGGTGCAGGCGCTGTACAACGTGGTGGACTCGGTGTTCGTGTCCCATGTCAGCGAGAACGCCCTCACCGCCGTATCGCTGGCGTTTTCATTGCAGAACGTCATGATCGCCGTAGGCGTGGGCACCGGCGTGGGCGTGAACGCCCTGCTGAGCAAGAGCCTTGGCGAAAAGAACCAGAGCCGCGCCAACACCACCGCAGAAAACGGCATCTTTCTTTCCCTGTGCAGCTTTGCGGTGTTTTTTGTCATCGGCCTTACCTGCATGAAGCCTTACTTCTACGCCCAGACCAGTGACCCCATCATCGCGCAGCAGGGCATCCGGTATTTGTCGGTGTGCAGCATCTTCAGTCTGGGCATTTTCACCCAGACCATGGGCGAAAAGCTGCTGGCTGCCACCGGCCGCACCCATCTGAGCATGATCAGCCAGCTGGTGGGCGCTGTGGTCAACATCATTCTGGACCCCATCTTCATCTTCGGCTACTGCGGCGAGGCGCTGTCCGGCACCACCGGCGCAGCGGTGGCAACGGTCATCGGTCAGTTCTGCGGTGCAGGCATGACGTTGTACTTCAACACCCGCAAAAACCCGGATATCCAGATCAGCTTCAAAGGCTTCCGGCCCAGCGCCAAGGCCATTGGCCGCATCTACACCGTGGGTCTGCCCAGCATCGCCATGCAGTGCGTGGGCAGCCTGATGACCTTTGGCATGAACCTGATTTTGATGGCCTTCTCTGCCACGGCGGTGGCGGTGTTCGGCGTGTACTTCAAGCTGCAAAGCTTTGTGTTCATGCCCATTTTCGGCCTGAACAACGGCATGGTGCCCATCATCAGCTACAACTACGGTGCCCGCAGACCGGACCGCGTGAAAAAGACCATCAAGCTGGCGGTGTGCTACGCCGAGGGCATCATGCTGGCAGGCTTCTGCATCTTCCAGTTCGCACCCCGGCAGGTGCTGAGCATCTTTGCCGCCAGCGACGCCATGCTGGCCATCGGCATCCCGGCCATGCGCATCATCTGCCTGCATTTCCTGCTGGCGGGCGTCAGCATCGTGCTCAGCTCGGTGTTTCAGGCGCTGGGCAACGGCGTATTCAGCCTGATCGTTTCGGTCTGCCGTCAGCTGTTCGTGCTGCTGCCGGCAGCGTGGCTGCTGGCACAGACCGGCAGTGTCAACAATGTCTGGTGGGCCTTCCTCATTGCGGAAGTCGTCAGCATCCTGATGAGCCTGGCCTTCTATGCCCGTATCAACAAGACCACCATCGCACCCCTGTACCACTGACCCGGGTGCGGGCAGCGGCCCTGCAAACGAAAGGAACGTGATCTCTATGGTAAAAAAGCTGAAGTGGAACCTGATCCTCATGAGCCTGCTGTATGTCGGGCTGGGCATTTTTCTGGTCATGAAGCCCGGCACGGCGCTGAACATCGTCTGCTACGCGCTGGGCGGCGTGGTGCTGGCCTGCGCAGCGGTGCAGCTGATCCGCTACTTTGTGGTGGAGCGCGGGGTGTTCCAGAGCCAGCTTACCCTGATCTCCGGCCTTGTCTGCCTTGCGCTGGGCGTTTTTCTGCTGCTGCGCAGCGATATCGTGGTAAGCATCCTGCCCATCGTGTTCGGCCTGTTCGTCATCTTTGACGCCATTGGCCGGGTGCAGAATGCCTTGGACCTGCGCCGCTGCGGCTACGACAGCTGGAAAGGCTTTCTGCTGCTGCCGGTGCTCAGCGTGGTGCTGGGCGTGGTGCTGATCGCAAATCCCTTCGGCGCCATGGAAACACTGGTGATGGCCATCGGCGTCATCCTGATCGTGGAAGGTGCCATCAACCTGCTCAGCGCTCTGTACACTGTGCTGGCCGTGCGCCGCTTTGCCAAGCTGCACCCTGAAACGCAGTCCGTACTGGAAAGCATTACCGGCGAGGACCTGAACGGCGATGGCGTTGTCGCCCCGGACGTGACCCGCACCGATGCAGAGGCTACCGCCGTGGAACTGGACCATGTGGACGAGAGCGCCACCGTGGAACAGGAGGAGCGGGAGTAAAGAATAAACCCTCTCAGGCGCTCCCGCGCCAGCTCCCCCGAAGGGGAAGCCAAGCCGTAAAGCTTATTACTAAAGTATTTTAGGTATAACGAGGATGTTTCCGGCAGTGCACTTGCCTCTCCCTTTGGGAGAGGTGGCATCGCGCAGCGATGACGGAGAGGGCGCACGCTGTTGACCGAATTACTAAAGCATTAGGCATAATGAGAAAGCTTCCGGCAGATACCAAAAAAGCTCCCCCCCCCTTCGGGGGAGCAGGCAACGCCGTCAGGCGTTGCCTGAGAGGGTTCTACACCAATTATCAAGAAAAGGAAAAAGGAACAAAATCATGGAAAAGTACGATCTGATCATCGTGGGTGCGGGCCCTGCCGGCATCTTTACCGCTGTGGAGCTGCTGCGCCACGGCAGCAAAAAGAAGATGCTGCTGGTGGAAAAGGGCAAGCCGGTGGAAAAGCGCCACTGCCCCAAGGCAGAGGTAGGTCACTGCGTCAACTGCCGCCCCACCTGCGCCATCACCACCGGCTTTTCCGGTGCGGGCGCGTTTTCGGACGGCAAGCTGAGCCTGTCCTATGAGGTGGGCGGCGACCTGCCCACCCTCATCGGGGAGGAGTTTGCGCAGGAGCTCATCGACTACACCGATAAAATTTATCTGGAGTTCGGCGCAGACCCCCATGTGGAGGGCATCTACACCGGTGAGGACATCAAGGAGATTCGCAAAAACGCCATCCATGCGGGTCTGAAACTAGTGGACTGCCCCATCCGTCATCTGGGCACCGAGAAGGCACAGGAGCTGTATCTGGCCATCCAGAACTATCTGGCAGACAACAGCGTGGAGATGCGCTTTAATACCGAGTGCGAGAACATCATTCTGGAGGAGGACGGCTGCAAGGGCGTGCTGCTGAAGGACGGCGACAGCCTGCTGCCTGTGTATGCGGACGAGGTGGTCATCGGCACCGGACGCCGCGGCGCAGACTGGCTGGAAAAGCTCTGCGCAGAGCACCACATCGCCCACAAGCCCGGCACCGTGGATATCGGCGTGCGCGTGGAGTGCCGCAACGAGGTGATGGAAAAGGTGAACAAGGTGCTGTATGAGTCCAAGCTCATCGGCTACCCGAAGCCGTGGAAGAACAAGGTGCGCACCTTCTGCCAGAACCCCGGCGGCTTTGTGGCGCAGGAGAACTACGACAACGACCTTGCGGTGGTCAACGGCCACAGCTTCAAGGAAAAGAAGAGCCCGAACACCAACCTTGCCATTCTGGTGTCCCACAACTTTACCGAGCCCTTCAACCAGCCCATCGCCTACGCCCAGAAGGTGGGCGAGCTGACCAATATGCTGGGCGCAGGCCACATCATGGTGCAGCGCTACGGCGATATTCTGGACGGCAAGCGCACATGGCAGAAGGAGCTGGCACAGTCCAACGTGAAACCCACCCTGAAGGATGCCGTGGCGGGTGATATCACCGCCGCTATGCCCTACCGCGCCATGACCAACATCATCGAGTTCATCAAGATGCTGGATATGGTCGTGCCCGGCTTTGCCGCCAACGAGACTCTGCTGTACAGCCCGGAGCTGAAGTTCTACTCCAACAAGGTGAAGATGGACGAGAACCTCGACACCAACATCCGGGGTCTGCACTGCTTGGGCGATTCCTCCGGCTGGACGCGCGGGCTGATGATGGCCTCGGTCATGGGCGTGCTCATGGGCCGCAAGCTGGCTGAAAAAGAAGGCTGCTAAAAGCTATCTATAATAAAAAATCCCGGCACCGCAAGGTGTCGGGATTTTTTGGTATCAAATTTTAGCCCTCGATGAGCTCCACGGTCTTCATCTTGACCGGGGTGGTGGGCTTGTCGTTCCAGTCGGTGCGGACAGAAGCGATCTTATCCACAACGTCCATGCCGGCAACCACCTTGCCGAAGGCGGCGTACTGGCCGTCCAGATGAGGCGCATCCTGATGCATGATGAAGAACTGGCTGCCTGCGCTGTTGGGGTTCATGCTGCGGGCCATGCTGATCACACCGCGGGTGTGCTTGAGGGGGTTGTTGACGCCGTTAGCGGCAAACTCGCCCTTGATGTTCCAGCCCGGGCCGCCGGTGCCGGTGCCCAGCGGGCAGCCGCCCTGGATCATAAAGCCGGGAATGACACGGTGGAAGGTCAGGCCGTTGTAAAAGCCTTCCTTGACCAGCTTTTTGAAATTCTCACAGGTGATGGGGGCAACTTCCTCGTTCAGCTCGATATCGATGATGCCGCCGTCTTCCATAGTAATGCGAACCATAACGCTACAATACTCCTTTTGTGTTGACCCCGCAGCGGGGGTGTTGGTGGCAGAAATGACTGCCCGGATATCCCTTATAGTATACCATAGGTTTTGCCCGTTGCAACGATGCAGATGCAACGTTTTTGTGAATTATCTGCCAGAATAGGCTAAAAATACGCGCCGCAACCGGAGTTTGCGCTCTGGTTGGTGGACGCAACCGGGCATTTGTGCTAAAATCGTGCCACAAAAACCACAAGAGAAAGCTTCCAAAGGAGGAAACGAATATGAAAAGTGATTTTCTGACCAACCTATTTTTCAGAGCGCTCCAGACGGTGAGCATCGCGACGATGCTCGTGCAGCTGCTGCTGCCGGTGGCCATCGTGGCTGCACTCTATCTGCTTTGGCGCATTGCCCGCAATCTGGAAAAGCCGCCGAAGCTCACGGAGGAAGTCAAGATCGTGCGCAAGTCGCTTTCTGAAATGCTCAAGGAGAACCGCACCCGCTGCAAGATGACGCAGGAGTTTGTGGCTGAGACTATCGGCGTAAGCCGTCAGGCAGTGTCCAAGTGGGAGAATGGCACCTCGGAGCCGAACACCTCCAACCTGATGGCACTGGCAAGGCTGTACGGCATCCCGGCAGAGGATCTGCTCAAGGGTGTGGAAAGCGCACTGGAAGCGGAAGGAAAATGACCCCTTCAGTCGCCTGAACTCCCTCAGTCAAAACCTGACAGTTTTGCCAGCTCCCTCTGGGAGGGAGCCTCTGGCGCACCCGGAAGCTTTGTGCTTTAGCCGGAAAGTTTGCCGTTATGCCAAAGGCCCCATCTCCGAGGGGGCTGGCATTGAGCGCAAGCGAAATGACTGGGGGAGTTCGCATTGCGTGAGCAGACGGAAGGGGTTCTACAATTCCCCTTGCATCTCCACCATATCCGCCCAGAAGCGCTTGGGGCAATGGGTCATGCGGCCTTTTTCGTTGTGGCGCGCCTGAATTTCCAGCGTTTTGTAGAACTGCGTCCACAGCGCCTGAAACTGCTGCTCCCGTGCACTGGGCGGCGGCAGCTCCAAGGGCGCGGCCAGCTCCAGCAATTGGGTCTTATGCCCTTCATGCAGCAGCACCGCCTGATGGACGGCATCGTAGATCATGAAATCCTCCTCCGGGAAGCGTCCGCAGAAGTGCGGGCGCAGCAGGGGGAGGATATAATTTTTGGGGTGGATGACCGCGCCCAGCATCCCGTCGTGCTCCTCGAACCGCACAAAGCCCTGAAACTTGTCTACCTCCCAGTCCAGACTTTTTTTCATGGCGTAGAGGGGCGCGACCACCGGGTGCCCCTCCCGCTTGACCGTGCCCGGGCCCAGCGCAAAGGCCAGATGCAGAAACCGGAGCAACAGCAGCTCCTTGTCCTCCTGCCCGGAAAGAAAATCCCGGCTGACAAGGTACTCGGTCTCTGCGCCCAGCTTTTTGCCAAAGCTGGCGAACACCCGCCGGGCAACGGCGGGGTCGGTGGCAATGTCCTTGACCGGGTAGAGGGTGGCCGTTTCCCGCTGGGGCGTCCACACCGCAAAGGGAAGCTCGTGCTGGGCAAAGCTCTCGTACACGCAGCACAGAAAGCCCTCAAAGCTGCCGTCATACAGGTAGACCACGTCGGCATCGTGCAGCTTGCGCGCCCCCTTGGGGCTTACAGCGCCTTGGCAAGACATTGCACTGCCTCCTCCCTTACCATGCGGACAGCCGCCCGGGGCGGCACGCCCTGCCCGATGAGGTTGTCCACGGCGGGCGGGCTGAACAGGCTCAGCTGCTCGCAGCTGCCGCTGAATACGTTGGGGTCGATGAGCGCCCGGGTAATGCGCTCCCGCCCGGCGGTGCCGCGTCCCGGGTGCGCCCCGGAAAAGCCCCGGCAGGTGATGAAGTACTGCGCCCGCTTGAGCACCACGCCCATGCGCTTGAGCTCGTCCAGACCCAGCGCCGCCTGCTTGCGGGCGCGCCAGATGCGCCGGGCGCTTTTGGGGCCGATGCCCGGCACCCGCAGCAGCATCTCGAAGGGGGCACGATTCACGTCCACCGGGAACAGCCCGTAATGCTGCACCGCCCAGTTGCATTTGGGGTCCAGATAGGGGTTGAAGTTGGGGTTGTCCTTATCTAAAATTTCGTCCGCCTCAAACTGGTAGAACCGCAGCAGCCAATCTGCCTGATACAGCCGGTGCTCCCGCAGAAGGGGCGGCTTTGTGTCCAGCGCGGGCAGGCGGGTGTCCTCGGCTACCGGGATGTAAGCGGAGTAGAACACCCGCTTCAGCCCGTATTTGTGGTACATCCCCTCGGTCAGTTTTAAGATGTGGTAGTCCGTCTCCGGCGAAGCGCCCACGATCATCTGGGTGCTCTGCCCGGCGGGGGCGAACTTGGGCGCATGGCGGTAGAGGGTAAGCTCTTCCCGGCTGGCAGCGCCGGACACCGCGATCTGCTTCATGGGACGGAAGATGGAGTGCCGCCCCTTGTCCGGGGCCAGCAGGTTCAGGCTGCGCTCGCTGGGCAGCTCCACGTTCACGCTCAAACGGTCGGCCAGATACCCCAGCTGCTGCAAAAGCTCCGGGCTTGTGCCCGGGATGGCCTTGGCGTGGATGTAGCCCCCAAAGCGGTATTCGCCCCGCAGCAGCCGCAGCACCGCCAGCATCCGCTCGGTGGTGTAGTCCGGGGTGCCCAGCACCGCGCTGGACAAAAACAGCCCCTCGATGTAGTTGCGGCGGTAGAACTCCATGGTCAGCTCTGCCAGCTCCCGGGGCGCAAAGGTGGCGCGGGGGATATCGTTGGAGCGGCGGTTGACGCAGTAGCCGCAGTCGAAGGAGCAGCAGTTGGTCATCAGCACCTTGAGCAGGCTGACGCAGCGGCCATCGGCGGTAAAGGCATGGCAGCAGCCCGGGGCATAGCAGCTGCCCACCGTGCCCGGGCGCGCGGTGCGGGACGCCCCGCTGGAGGTGCAGGCAACGTCATATTTGGCGCTGTCCGCCAGAATGGTCAGCTTGTCCATCAGGGTCTGTTCCATGCAAAATGCACCTCCATAGGGGATAAAACCGGAAAAAGGGTCAAAAAATAAAGCCATGCGCAAAATAGCAGATGGCTTTATGAAAAACAGGGGGCGTCTGAGAGGGTTCCGCTTACCACTTGGCCTTGGTCTCCACCACGCGGCCTGCAATGTGCAGGTGGTTCAGATCCTCGCCCTTGATGACCATTTCATGATAGGCGGGGTTGAAGGGCTGCAATACCACGCAGTTGCCGCGCTGGATGTAGCGCTTCAGGGTGCCCTCGCCCTCGTCGCCATAAATCAAGACGCCCAAGTCGCCATTTTCCAGCGTGTCCTGCTTGTGCACCAGCGCAAGGTCGCCATCCTGAATGCGGGGCTCCATGCTGTCGCCGCGCACCACCAGATAGAAATAGTTGGCGGGGTCTTTCACCCGGGCGTACTCCTGCCCGTAATCCTCTTCAAAGGCCAGTGCGCCGTAACCGGCCTTTACCGTGCCGATGACCGGGATCAGGCTCTCGGTATAACTGCCGAAAAAGCGCTCTTCGGGGGCAGAAACGTTGCTGACCGGGCGGTACAGCCCCAGCAGATAGTCTGCCGTGGTGTTCAAAAGCTCCGCAATGCGGGCCACGGTGGAGGGGTCGGGGGAGGACTTGCCGCTTTCCCACTTGCCGACAGCCTGCTGAGTGACCCCCAGTCTGGAGGCAAGCTCAGCCTGACTGACGCCCTGCTTTTTGCGGCACTGCTTCAATAGCTCTGAAAACGACATGATGATGCTCCTTTTCCCGATGGGTGGTTTATGTTGGTTTTATTATACAACAAAAAGGTGTTTCTGTAAAGAGAAAATCCAAAAAAACTTCGAATAAAGGTTGTGATAAATGGGGCTGCTGTGCAGCTGCCCTACACAAAACAGAAAAAATTTGCATAAGGACTTGACAGGACGTCGTAAATCTGGTAAATTAAATAGGCATTCGACACGGCGTAATGCGAGTGTCCACAAGGAGAGATGTCCGAGTGGTTTAAGGAAGCAGTCTTGAAAACTGCCGTACGGCAACGTACCGTGGGTTCGAATCCCACTCTCTCCGCCATTTTTATTGAATAAGTGTAATGCACTTTGCTCTGGAGTAGTACTCAAGAGGCCGAAGAGGCGCCCCTGCTAAGGGCGTAGGTCGTCTAAACAACGGCGCGAGGGTTCAAATCCCTCCTACTCCGCCAAGAAAATCCCTCGTAGTTTCATGAAAACTGCGGGGGATTTTCCATTGCAAAGAAATTGAAAAAACGCCACAGACCGTGTAAGACTTCACCAGTTGCCTACACGGTTGCCAACATAAAAAGCCCCGATGCTCCAAACGGAACACCGGGGCTTTGCTATGTCACCATTTTCGTGAGGTGCCGAAAATGGTATGTTTTCGCAGCGTCACGAAAACATTAGTGTACGCTCTTCTTGCGCTGCTCCAGATACTGATCCGCTGCAATGGCGGCAGTGGTGAAACTGTTATTGTTCCACCACGAGATCAGCGCGGCCACGGTGGTGATACCAGCGGTGACAAGCTGCTCCACGGTCTGGCTCTCAATGGGCAGCACCGGCTTGCCCAAGGCGCTGAGCACCTGATTGGTCAGGGCAAGCAGCAACACAGCGGTGCGGGCGATAGTGGCGGTAGAGATGTGATAATTAGACATGATCGGTTCCTTTCTGCTCCTCAGAGCTTTCTGCTTTCTGCTTCAAAATATCCACGGCCTTGGTAATGACCGCCGGAATCGGCAGCCCCATCAAGCCCGCGTTTTCGATGATGGAAATGGTTTCATTTGCCACAAAGGCAATGACGGTGGCATCCCGAACAAAATTGGAGCCCATCACGGCATCCAGACGGCAGGCTACCAGCACGATCAGCAGGGTTTCGCCCTTGCGGATCAGGCCCTTCCAGCCTGCCCTGCTTTCCAGAGCACCGGTTTTGGTCTTGGGCGAGGTGTGGAATACTCCGGCCACGATCAGGCCGGTGATGTAGTCAATAGCCATAAAAATGACCAGCGTTTGCAGGGATGCGTCCCAGCCACCAAAAAGCCCGGCAATAAAGCCGCCAATGGCCCCAACGGCCATGCAAAAATAATCTTTCACGGCTTGCCTCCTCACTGCGTCCACCGGCTTTTGTTCGGGCGAGTGTCAACGTGCACCCAGCCCTTTGCCCGGCCAGCTTTGACCGGATAGCGGCCCACACCGCCCCAGCCGGGCAGCAGGCTCGCAGCGTATGCGGCAACGTCCTCCACACTGGTGCCGGACACCTGAATGTCCGCAGCGCGGCCGAGGAGGTGTTGGCTGCTCTTGGAGCCGCCAACGGCGGTGTTATGTGCCGCGGTACGGTATCCGCTGGTAATGGTCACGGCTTTGCCGAAGTGCTCACGGATGCACTGCAGCAGCACCACAAGTGCCTCGTCAATGAGGATCGTGTCAGAGCCATCACGGCACCGAAACTCCCGGACGCGGAAGCCCGGTGCCAGCTGCTTGGCACCATCCTTTGCAAGGGAATACTGTTTAATTGCCATTGTCTTTGTCCTCCTGCCCATCACGGGCCCCCAGCCCCACGGCCTCACAGGTCAACTCAATATCTTCCAACTCTTCCTCGCACGCAACGCCGCCCAGCTGGTGGAGTTGCGCGTTTTGCTTGTGGACGATATCAAGCAGCTTGTGCAGCGTAGAGGTCAGCAGGTCAATCAGCTGCAACTCAAGCATACTGCTCACCGGTGATCTCGGTATACTCGGCCTCCGTCAGGCGCTGGGGCTTGCGCTGCACCAGAATTTTGAGCATGACCTTAGACCACCGGCCTGCCTCATACTCTTTCTTTGCCTTGTCAAAGGCTGCGCTGTGATTCTCATTCATTGCTCATGCCCTCCTCGGTGTTGGTGGCCTCGTCCTCGGTCGGGACATCGGCCAGAATGCACAGAAAATCCACCATGGACGCAATCTGTGCCAGATCTGCGTCCCGGTTTTCGTCCTCAGTCGCGGCCTGAATGCTGCCGGGCTTGTGAAGAATTTTCATGTTATCCCCTCCAAAAGAGATTTAACGTATTTATCCATGCGCTGCAGCAGCTGCTTGGAGTTGCCTTTGGCGGCATGGGCTTTCCATGATTTATACTGTTCGCGCAGAGCGGTGACGGGCTTTTCGCCCTCCTTGATAAGCTGGGCCAGCCTGTACAGGCGTTTCCGTTCTGCCTTAACGTTTTGCGGGTCAACGGTCATTATGACCTTACCCTCTGGTGTCAGGCGATAGATAAAGCCGAGAAAACGGAAACCATCCCGCAGCCGGACTATTTTAGTCTTGGTCGGGTGCAGTTCCATTCCCTCGGCAGCATACCGGGCCCGGATAGCCTCCCGCCACTCCTCCAGCTGCGCCTTGCTATGGTGACAGATCCAACTATCATCCATAAAGCGGACATACTTGTCCGCACGCAGGCGCTCTTTGATGTAGTGATCTATGGGGTCAGGCACCGAGATCCCGGCCAGCTGCACCATCTGGCTGCCCGGACTATAACCGGCCTCGCCGGTGTATTGGCGATCCAGCACGTCACGCACGCGGGCATACACGTTATATGGCAGCTTGCGCTCAAAGCGCTGGTTTGCCACCTCATGCGGCATCGTATCGTAATAGTGCCGGATATCTACCAGCAGGCACCAGCCGTCAGGGCCGTGCTGCCGGTATTCGCGCTCCATCATCAGCTTGACCTGCTGCCGGGCCCAGTCGGTGCCCTTGCCTGTCTGGCAGGCTGCATTGTGTCGGATAAAGCCCTTTGACATAGCTGGATAGACGGCATTATCATTGAGTGAGCGCTGATATACCCTATCCCGGAAACTGGTAGCCACCGCCACGCGGGGCTTTGGATAGGTGATTTTAACTTTTGATGTTGGCCGTGCCCTGTATGTACCTGTGACAAGTTCCTGATGGAGTTTTAGGATCTCATCCATGCCAAACAGGCAATATCTGCCCACGGCAGCCTTGCGGCGCACGCCTTTGGAGCATTTGCCCATTGAGGTATACAGGGCATCAAAGCCGATTATTTCATCTTCTTGCACTGTTTTTTCAGTTCTCCTCGCAAGGAGCAGCCGGGTGATAGCGGACAACACCCCGCAGGGTGGCCACGTCCGGCTGCTGTTGTTCGCCTGCCAGAGGGCAGGCATGGCACTCGGCTCCTTGCACGGCAGTTTTCGCCCGGCCCCTGCTATGCAGAGGCTTTTGTGGGTTTGCTGCCGTCCAATCCGGGGCGCTGCGGAGCGTGTTGATCGCGTTCCAGTTGTTCACATTGCCGGAACTGTTGACGTTGAAAGCGTTGTTGCCGTTGCCACGATTCGCAGAGCGCAGCCGCACATTGCGGCCCAATAGCCTACAGCCATTTTTATGTCAAAGCGATTTATACCGCTTTGCATCATTCTCGTGCCAGTCCCGGCAGCGCTGCCGGATATCTCGCACAGCACCGCCCCAGAAAACGCACCGCTTGCCGGAGAGATGGAAACTGACTTTTGCCATGTCCATCTCAGCCAGCAGGCGGGTACACAGCCGGACGGCCTGTTTCTGGAGGTCAAGTCGGGCCTTTCTGGTTTCCGGCCCGTCCACCCGGATGCTGTTGGCCTCAAAGATATCAAAATATATCTGATCGGCAGTCGCACGCAGCTGGCCGGGGAGGTGCGCGTCAATCTCCGGGTCAAAGATCTTTGCGTTTTTGGTGATCTGTCTGGTGTACAGTGCCAGATCCCGTGCATCAAGCGGCAAAGTAAATTTGTTGTCCGGGATCTCGTCTTTGCGCATTGCCATGTAAAGCCCTCACTTTCTCACCGGGCAAGGGATTGCCCGGTGATTATGCCAATTTGGTGATTTTGCAAGCCGGGGCGCTGCGGAGCGTGCTGATCGCGTACCAGCTGGACACATTGCCGGAACTGTATACGTAGAAAGCGCCGCTGCCGTAGCCACGAAACGCAGAGCGCAGCCGCACACCGCGGCCCACAGTACGCTGTGCCAGATCGCGGGTAATGCGCAGGGGATAGGTCTGCCACAGGGCCTGCGGGGTCTTTGCGCCGGTGCGTTCCTTCCAGTAGGGCCAATAGGTGCCCTCACCGGACACCTGCGGGCTGCAATAGATCTCCTGCAGGGAGGGCAAGAAAACCTTGTCATAGGTTACAACGGCGCTGCCGTCATCGGTGACGTTGTTGCCGTAGGTCACGACTTTCACGCGGGACAGGGCATTTTTGAAGTCATCAGAGAAGCCGGACAGGAAACCGGGCAGGGTGTCGGCCTGATCGGGTTTCATGTCCCACTTATCCTGCGGCTGCCACCATGCGCCTGCCGCTGCGTCACTATTCAGGTACTGCCGGTACGCGGATTTCCACCACCGGTTGTCGCCATAGCCCACAGGATGCAGCCCGTTCAGGTCGCCGTTTTCTTTGGCAAGGAAGGTGCCCAGATTGGTGCCAGCGCTGCCTGCGGTCACGCTGCAGGTTTCCAGCAGCTCAGATTTCTGCTGATCCTTGTAGACATAGACCTTCCAGCTGGTGGGTGCGGTGTCCGGGGCGTTATAGAAGCCGGTCAGACGGGCACCAGCCGGGGCCGCCTTGGTCAGGGTGAACTGATAGACAGTGCCGTTCTTAACGTTGGTGCCCCAGTCAAGGCCCATCTTGACGTTATAGGTGCCCGCCACAAGGCCGCCGTCCGGCACCACATAGAACGCCTGATAAGCGGAAAACTGCAGATCATACAAGGTTGCATAGTGCATCTGCAGCACCATTGCCGGTGCCGTGGTGCCGCTCTCGCCCTCTGCGGTATCGTCCGGCTGCACCACGTCCCACGGGCAGTCGTAGGCTTTGCCGTCCTTGTCCGTGTAGGCGTTCACCAGCTGGGTGCCGGTGGGGAAGGTGATCGGGGCGCTGCCAGCGTCCACAACGGCCTTGATGGCGTTATAATCCATCTCCTCAAAAATGCCGGTCTGTGCCTTTGCCAGCACGCCCAGCGAGGCAGACACACCCAGCAGGGTGGCATTGAGCAGATCCAGCTTTGCACCGTTGGCTTTCGCGGTTTCGTCCAGATAGATCGGATCAGTTACCATAGATTCAGCCATGAGATTTACTCCTTTCAGGTTTTAACGTATTTCATGCAGACTTTGCCGTTTACCACGACAAAGCCGCAGGATTCGAGTGCAGCCACGCGGGCAAGGGTGTTGGTGTAGTCCTCCGGGATGGTGGCCAGTACGTCCTCACCTTTCTTCTGCACAGCAGCAGTGGCCGTGGTCTGTGCTTTGGTCACAGCACTGGTGGCAGTGCTCTGGGCAGTCTGGACAGCCTTTGTGGCAGTGGTCTGGGTGTCGGTTACGGCCTTGACCGCGCCGGTCTGGGCCTGCTGCACGGCATCCAGAGCGCCCTGCTTGCTGGTGCCAATGGCATCCAGCGCGTCAGCCTTTGCAGATTCTGCCGCTTTCTGGGCGCTCTCTGCCCGGCCTGCGGCCGCCTCAGCTTTGGACGCGGACTGCTTTGCATCCAGCCTGCTGGCCTCCTGCTCTTTAATCCATTGCTCCTCGGTGCCCTCATAGCCGTACTTTACGGCGATAGCGTAGGCACTGTACGGGCCAATGATGTGCTCTCTGCTCACTGATACACCACCTCCAAAACGCCCGCACCATTGTCGCGCAGCGTGATCTCGTCCGTGATACTGTCCGCAATCACGAGGGACAGCGTGCCGTTGTTGTCGTGATCCTCCAGATACATATACCCTTTGCCCTCAGCTGCCTGTGCAGCAAGGCCTGCCTGCCGGGTAGCCTCTGCAGCGCTGTCACCGGCAGCCTGTGCAGACTGTCCCGCTGCACTCTCGCTGTCAGCTGCTGCGCCTGCGCTCTTGGCCGCGGCCTTGGCGCTCCGATCGGCAGCACCGGCAGAGGTGCCCGCGTCCGTTGCAGATCCGGCAGCATCCTGAGCGGCCTGCTGGGCGGCAGCTGCGTCAGACTTAACGGCATCCACAAACTGCTGCCATGCGTCCGGCTCAGGGTCATGCGTTGCACCAGCGGTGGTGCCGCTGTTGCTGCCCACCCTGTAAAGCACATCTGCGCTTGCGATCAGCTTGCCGCCGTCTGTGCCCTCAAAGGTGATGCAGCCGGTGCCAGATCTTGCAGTTACCAGCGCCGGAACGGTGACAGAGCCGTCCACCACCAGCGAGGCGGGAGGATCAGCGCCGCCGGGGATGTGCCAAAATACCCGGATAGCCAGCCCGGCCCACTCAGGCCCAGCCAGCACGTTGAGGGCATACACGTCACGGTTGGCCGAGTAGCCCAGAAACAGCTCATGCTCTTTGTCGTCCAGACGGGCACGGCCAGAGCTATCCAGAGATACATTGTGCCGGATCATGTGCTATCCCTCCTGTACACCGCGCAGATCTTACCGTCTGCCACGGTCAGACCGAGGGCGGCCAGCGTACTGGCGGCGGTTTCGGATGCCGTCTTTTTGGCATCCTGCGCGGACTGATTGGCAGCGGCAGCAGAGCCAGCTGCCGCCGTTGCGGACTGCCCGGCCTGTGTGGCCGAGGACGCTGCAGCACTTGCGGACTTGTCAGCTGCGCTTTTGGCGCTGTCAGCCCGCGTGCCCGCCTCCTCGGCATACTGCTTGCAGTATTCGCCCATCTGGGCAATATTTTCCCTCACGTCCTTGCCATAGATGGCCGTGCGGATCGAATTGAGCACAGCGGCCCACGAAAAAGAAATTGCCATGCTTGGTCTCCTTATAGCGAGGAGAGATCTGTTGCGGTCGAACAGATCACATCCTCCTCAAAGTTGAAGGTGTCCCACAGCCAATCGGCACCGGCGGCAGCGGTCAGGCTGCGCTTGTAGGGGGCACAGGTGCCGGTGATGGTGTAGGATGCCGTGCGCAGCTCCCTGTCCTTGGGCTCCACGCGCCACAAGCCCTGCCACTCCCACGATGGATCGTTGTCAAACACGCAGGTCAGCCACCGGCCCTGCAAAGCGTTTTCGAGGTTGCTTTGCATTGCTGGCCAATATTTGCGGGCCAGCTTGCACACCACCTCAATGGTGATCGTGCGCTGCTTATAGTGGATCTTGCCGTCAAGGGACTTGCTGAGATCTAACGGGATATCAAGGGCGGGCACATATACCAGCTTGCTGTCCGGCTCTGCGCCGCCAATGATGGGGCTGCCCTCACAGATCTGGAGGCCAAAGTCCAAGAAAAGGTTATGCCCGCCAATGGTCGCGCTGTTGCGCCTTGCCATTATGCGTCACCTCCTGCGTCAGACTGCGGTGCCGGGCTGTAGGTCAGCGTTTTGCCGTCCCACACATAATCGCTGCAACTCGTGCCGTTGCCAGTTTCGGGAAACTCGTCAAAGACGGCCTCGTTGGGCTCAGGCTCAGGCAAAAAGCTGATATGATACCATGCGCCGTTGTACAGTCTGCCGTCAGAGCAGACCTTGGCCAGATACTTAAATCCTTCTTTTTTCATCACATAAACCCATAAATCTTGTACGGTACACACATACCGTTGTCTTTTTTCCAACCGTCAGATCCGGGGGTTTGCAGGTTAAAGCCCCAGGCGCCCAACACGGCCGTGCCGCCATAGGTTGATGTGCGCTCATAGGCATCATCAAAAACAATGCGGTCAGAGTATACCGTCACACTCCGCTTGTGTACGGTGTTCCACGGGTATACCATGCTCATTTCAACGCCGTTCACGGGGATGATCAGGGACACCAGCCCGGCATTGCCACCACCGGCCAGCCATGTGCCGCCTTTCTGACTGCGAAACAGGATCAGCAGCGCAGAATAATTAGACAGCCCTTTTGGCTTGATAGTCTGGGCCGCAAAAGTGGTTTCGGAGTTATACCACAGTTCCTGCTTGTTGCGGATGCCCTTAAACGTGATCTCACCACTGGTGATCGAACAGCTGCCCGCGCCGTCCGTCACCTCGATGCCCGCAGCAGTGATATTGACCATTGCGGTGCCGGAAATGACCTTGACGGCATCGTTGGAGATCACCACTTTTTTGCCGGGCAGGGTGTCGTGGCCCACGGTCAGGCCGGTTGTGCGGTCGAAGGTCAGATAGTTCGTGGCGGTTTTTGCTGCTTCATCCGCGGCAGACTGTGCGCGTTTGGCAATGTCCTCCACACTTGTGACCTTATCGTCATTCTTTTTCTTGTACTTGTTCAGCAGATCCAGAATGTTGGAGGCGTACCCGCGGGAGGCTGCTGCATCCTCATCCAGCAGATTAGTGCGGCCAAGTGCAGCCACCTGACGATCCGTCAGGGTCTTGCGGGTCATGCCGAAGCAAAACTCTTTCTTGCTCGGATCGTCCAGCGGTTCCACCAGCTTGGTGCAGAGCATCGTAGCGTCTACAGAGTGCGGGGCGCTGATGATATGCGCAAAGCAGGCAAAATCCAAGCGCTGCGTATTGCGCCCGGCATCCACAAGATCCACCGCCTTGATGGTGTAGGAGGTAGACATCATGTGGTTTTGCTGCAGATCCTGCACGGCAGCGGCAAAGGTGTCGTTGTCGCTGTCCGTGTCATACTGGCGATCTTTGCAGATATAGCCGAACTTGCGCACGGCCTCGGTGCTCTCAATGTAGCCCTGCTGGAGGTTGTAGGTGAAACCGTCCGGCAGATACTTGTTGATGGTGGCACTGTCCGTGTCCGTGATACCATAGCACTCCTCGTGGCTCTCGGTGTAGGACTTGCCCCACCACAGGATTTTCCAATACCATTTTGTTTCGGTCACGGTGTGTTTGTTGCCCATCGGGTAAACGCGGGTCATCAGACCGGTGGTGTCGGTCTTTTCGGTCAGATCCAGCAGGTTCACACCGTACTCGATTTTTTGGGCGGTCTGACGGCCAGCCTCATACGCCTGATCGCAATAGTTGAGGACATTGTAACCGGTCTTGGTGTTGTAGGTGACATACACATAACCGCCGAAGATCTTGAGCACCATTTTACTGAGGATATCCCATGTACTGCCGTAGTCCTCGCCCACGCCGTACTGATCTGCATCTCCAAAGTGGACGCGCAGATCTCCCAGTGCAGCGGTGACGGTGCCCAGCTCGAAGCATTTGAGCGGATCTCCCATCATGCTGTTGTGTGCATCCAGCAGGTTCCGCAGGAACTCTTTCAGGGTGCCCTCAAAGTTAAAAGGGGTCAGACAGCTATCATTGAGGAAAGCCAGAGCACCCTCGCAGTACATCACGCGGCGGTTGTACCAGTCAGATTCGTGGTTTAGGATGCGGCCCCGCCATGTTTCCCGCTCGTCCTGCAGCACAGACACAACGGTGCGCATTTTGGGCAGGCTGTCATATAAGGGGTGTGAGCGATCCATGGTAAAGTAAAGGCTGCCCGCCTTGCTGACCTCACGGGTCAGCTTGGGGGACAGCAAAATGGCCTTGCGGTTGCCGGGCTCATACAGCAGTTGCCTGTTGTCAGGGTTTCCGGCAGGGTAGGCATAGATTTTATACATCAGTTGCCCCTTTCTGCCAGCGCCTGCAGCTGGCCCAGATTGTCATTGACATGAGGCGTGACGATGCGGCCAACCGTTTCACCGTCCATGTCGATTTTCAAACCGTCAATTTTTTTCAGGATGCGTTCCAGCACGCCGCTCTGCTTCTCCACCTGCTGCTGCAGCGCCTGCGTGCTCGTAGTGGAGCCGCTGCGGCTGCCTGCAAAGGTGTATGGATCGCTGCGGCTGATGTAACCGGCATTGCTCCTCTCATTGCCGTACCAATAGGCATCCTGCAGATCCTTGTAAGAGATCGCAGTGCTGGTGGCCGGGGTCTGGGAGGTGTCCTCTTTTTTCTTGCCGAACTTTGCCCAGAGGGCCGTACCGAGGGCAACAAGGCCCACGGCAATGGCCACAACCGCGGCAATTTCCGGGTTTGCGATGATCAAGCCGCCCACCTGAGAGAAGATGCTGGCCAAACTGGTGAGGATCGTGCCGCCGAGGCCGCCGATATCCGCAGCCAGACCGGTGATGGCCGTGCCGATGTTGGTTACACCGGTGCCCATGAAGGTGCCGATATTGCCAAGCACGCCCATTGCAGCGTCACCGACTTTGCCCAGCTGCATGGCCACATCAGCCAGCTGCTTGCCGACACCGCCGGACTTGCTCAGATCCTCAATGATCTTAGCGAAGGACTTGACGCCCTTTGTGGCATTTTCAGCACCGGGGATAATGCCCTCATTGAAAATGTCGGCAATAGCTTGCAGGGCTGCCTTTAACCCGCCACCGGCATAAGCCTCGTTGATGGCAGCTGCGGCATCGTTTGCCCAGCCTGCGATAATATCGCGCTGGTCTTGATCTACCTCGCCCCAGATCGCTTGCGCCACGTTCTTGGCAAGGCCTTTCCAGTCCTTGCTCTTGATGCTGGACGCAGCATTTTTTACAAGGGCAAAAAAGCCCTTGTTGGTTTCGGTCTGCGCCGCGCTCAAATGCTGCTCAATGCGCTCTTGGGTAGCCTTGTAGGTGTGTTCGATCTCCTGCGAGGACTCCTCAACCTTATCTACAAAGCCGTCCACATAGGTGGTGACTTTCGTGTAGGTCTGAGCCACGCCGTCCACGATCCGCTCGCCGGTCTCTGTGTGGGTCTCCTTGACGTGCTCGCTGCCGTCCTGATAGGTTTCTGTCACCTTCTGGACGGTGGTAGTGATGCCCGCGAGGGTTTTCTGGGACGTGGTGGTCATTGTGCCGGTCAGCACCTTGCTGGCATCCTCGTAGACCTTGACGGCTTTTTGCTGCACGCCGTCAACGTAAGTAGTCACCAGCTGATAATTTTTTACCACGCCGTTGACCAGCTCTTTGCCGGTTTCGGTCACGGTCTTGGTCAGTTGGCTGTAAGCCTTGCCGGTGCTGTCCGCGATCCACTCGGTCAGTTCGCTGGTGGCCTGCGTCACAGTGCCATACGCATTTTTCCACGAGGTGGTTGCAGCGTCCGTCTGCGATCCGGTCACAGTCTTGGTCACGGTGGTGGCTTTGGTGCTGCCGCTGGAAGAACTGCCAGAGGAGCCGGTTGTGGTGGTGTGGGTAGTGCCGCCGGAACCGCCGGAAGATCCACCGGAAGAACTGCCACCGGTGAGCCCGTACTGCTTGGCCAGCCTGTCACCATACTGTTTCCAATAATTATCGTCCTTATGGCTACCGCCGGAAGATCCTCCAGAGGAGCCGGTGCTGATGCCGTTGGCCTTTGCCCAGTCCTCATAGGTATCATACTCGGCATACCCGTCCTTGCCGAGGGCGTGGTTGAGTTTGTAAGATAACTTGTTGAGGGGGCCGGTCAGGTTCGGCAGCGCGTTCTGGATGCCGCGGGCAATGCCGCTGACAATATCTTTACCCACCTGCACCCAGTCGGTGCTCATGATCTTGGTGACGATCGCGGACGCGATTTCGTCTGCTGCGTCAATCAGATCTCCCAGCACGCTGATAAGGCCGCCGATCAGCTTGCCCAGCAGATCCGCGCCGGTGGTCAGGATATCGTCAGCGTGTGACCAGATTTCGGCCACGAGGGTGGCCACGGTCTGGATGCCCGCCTCTGCGATAGAGGGGAAAGCGTTAAAGATCCCGTTTGCCAGATTGGTGATGATCTGGCCGCCGCACTCCACGATCAGGGGCATATTGTCCAGCAGGTATGCGGCAAAGTCCTGTGCGGCCGAAGTGGCCTGCACGGCAATATCCGGGATCTTTTCTGCAAATTTTGCAGTGAAACCAAGCACCACATCGGCTGCAGCACGCTGCATCCCGGCAATGCCGTCTTTGCGGAAGCCATCCGTCAGCGCGGTCATGGCCTCCGTAACGTATGGCAGCACCTTAGTGCCCATCGCATTTTTGAAGCCGGTGCCGATGGTGGTCAGATCCTGCAGCGCGTCCTTGAACGCTGCCGAGGCGGCCACGCCCTCGTCACTCATTACGCCGCCCAGTTCGTTGACGGCCTGTTTCATGGCCGCCGTGTCCTCTGCGCTGGTGTTGAGCAACGGCCCCAGTTCACCGGCAGCCTTCCCCAGCAGGGTGGTGGCAATGGATGTGCGCTCTGCGCTCTCGTCCATGCCCTGCAGACCGGTGATAACAGCGTTCAGCACGTCCTCGCGGGACATGGACTGCACCTGCTCCATGCTCAGGCCCACGGCCTTAAAGGCCGCCACTTGGGACTTGGAGCCGGTGGTGATCGCGCTGGTCAGGGTTTTCATGCCGCCCTTGAAAGAATCAATGGACGCACCACAGTGGCCCAGAACGGCCTCCCACTCCTGATAGCCCTTGGCGCTCAGGCCCAGCTTCTGGCTCTGCTTGTCGATGGTGTCACCAACAGAGGCCACATTGTCTGCAAATGCAAAGACGGCAGCACCCGCAGCGGAGATGCTGGCAGCCACACCGGTGGCCATTTTGGCGGCACCGGTGACAGCCTTGCCCAGCGTGTCCTGCAGCTTTTTCGCCTTGGAATCTGTCTTGCGCAGACTTTTATCGGCCTCGGTCGTATCAATAAAGATAGAGCCAAACAGCCGAAAGATTTCAGTTCCACTCGCCATCGGGGGCCTCCTCCCAGTTCAGGTGCAGCAGGTTCAGGCTGTCCGCGGTGATCTCCTGCACCCGCTCGTCAGGCACAGGGGCACGCTGCTCGGTGTTGGATCTCAGCCCGGCCTTGAACTCGTCAAAGGTGCAAGCATCCTCGTACCGGATGCACCAGCGCAAATACAAAGCATCCTCGGTGGCAAATTCTTGAACTTTGGACAGCCACCGCACGGCCTCGTCCCACGTCCAGCTGTTGAGAAAGCTGACGTTGCCGCCGTAACGGTGGAGAGCCGCGTCTATCAGGCGGTCGGGATCAAACGCCTGACCTTGCCGAAAAAACCTCGCAGGTCATTTTCCTGCAGCAGAGTGAGCAGGTTGTCAGCCAGTTCGTTAATCTCCATGGAGCGCACAGCTGCTGCGTCCGGCTTCTCAAACGGGCCAGCAAGGAAACCAAAAATCAACTCCTCGCTCTTGGTGTCGGTGACGTTGGCAAGCAAAATGTTGATGATCTCCATACCAGCTGCGGCCTTGTCCTCTTCCGTGCTGGCTGCGGAGATCTGTTTGCCGATCTCTTCAACGGGGGTCTTGAAATCAATCTGCCGGATCATGCGCAATGCGGCAAAGATATCGCCGCCGTTCAGTTTTCTCATGGTTTTTATACCTCCTGTTACGCTGCCTTGGGATAGTAGATCTTAAAGGGCGGGGTTTCCAGATCGTCCGCTTCATAGTGGGCATCGAGATCCAGAGCCAGCGTGCCCTCCTTGCCGTCCTGCGGATTGATGGAGAGATCGCCGGTGTTGAATGCGTTGAAGATGGTAATAATAACCGGCTTCTCGCTACCGCTCAGACGGCCCACAAAAGACAGGCTGTCGGTATAGTCGGTGTCGTCCAATTCGCCCTTGGGCTGGATCACATCATAGCCGGTGATGCCGTCCTCAGAGGTGATCTTTGCCGCAGCGAGGGCCAGCTGAAAGTTTTCCGCGGTGATCTCCTGCAGGGTCGCCTGCATCTTTGCCGTCCAGTAGTCGAGGATGTAATTGCCCTTGGTATTCTCCGGGGCACCATCGATCTGGAGATAGTGGCCCACCTTGGAGGCGGTAAAGGTGCCGCCGCCGGTGGTGGCACCCAAGCATTTATTGCTCTTGCGGATGCTCTCATAGGTATCCGTCTTGGGGTCAAAGCCCTTCACATAGATGCCAGCACCCAGCAGCAGCTTTTCCTTGGTTTCCGTGGTCTGGCCGGTCATGCGCTTATGGTTAAAAAGTGCCATGGTTTAACCTCCCATAACGTCAAAATCAAAAGTAACAAGACGGCGGCGCACCGTCTTGTCTGATTCTTCCACGGGGCCTGCATGGCCCTCGTGGAGGTAGTAAAAGAGATCATCAGAGCAGGAAGAAAACTCGCTCAGTTCGGTGAGCAGCTTCTGCTGCAGGTTGTCAACCTCTGCAGCGTTGCCATTCCCTGCAATGATGCAGGAAAGAGTGCCTTTCAGCAGGGCACCGGACACCCAGACAGTGGCCGTGTAGCTGATGCGGGGATAACCGGCATCCTTGCTGCGCTCATAAAAAACATCGTTCAGACCGGTGATCTCGGTGATTTTTTCACCAATCGCCCGCTTGAACAGTTCAAAAGCGGTTTCATTCGCTGCCATCTGGTTGCATTTCCTCCTCATCGATCAGACCGAGGGCGCGGTTTTCGTCCTCCACCGCGGACAGATAGTGGCCCTCGATGCGCCGGATCTCGTCAATGTTTTGCTGCACGGCACTGGTCAGGATGCTCTTGCGGGGCTGGTTTCCGTCCCCCAGTTCCTGCAGCACGCCATACCATGTGTTGTGCTTGATACCCACCTGCAGATCCGTTTCCTTTTTGCGCACCCAGTACGAAAAAGCCCCGCCTTTGCCGTAAAAACGGGACTTGATCGTCAGGCGGCCCATGTGAGGCCGCGCAAGGGACAACGTGCGTGTCTGACGGACTACATACTTGCCCACGTCACGCAAGGCGGCGCGGCTCAGTTCGCGGATGGTGTATTTTGTGCGGTCAATGCTGGACTTGTAGGTCACACCGTTTTTGGTGATCTTCATGCCGCTCGGTGGATTAGGCATTTTCGTCCGCGCCTTTCCGCTGACAGTGCAGCTCGATAAAGTCACCGGACAAATAAGTGCGGATGACGGTATACTGGACACCGTTCACCCGCACTTTTTTCTGCTGGGAGTATTCCTGCTCGTAAATTTTGAGCACGATCTCCGGCATATATCCGGTATTGGCAGCAGCATAAAACTCCGAGGCTGACACGCTGGACAGCGTGCCAATGACGGTCTGCTCGGTGTTGGTCTGCTTCTGCTCAAAATTCTCGTCTTTGGTCAGCTCCTCTTTGATAAGGGTTGCCTCTACATATCGTTTCACGCGATCACTCCCAGTCTGTATACTCGGATGCGCACTTTAACTGGGCTTTCTGCTCATCATAGGCAGCTTTCAGGCGGTCGTACCCATCCGGCTCACCAAAATGAGCCTTGCAGTAGGTGACACACGCACGGATCACAAGGGGCTTGTCCCTATTCTCCCACGAGTTCACGCCCGCAAGGGCCAGATCATCCAGCGCGGCCGAGATTAGGCCGTTGAGTTCTGCGTCAAACACGCCGGTTGTGATACGCAGCGCAAGTTTGACCTGCTCAAGCATGGCGATTTCCTCCCGTCAACTTAGCCGTTGGCCGGGATAGACAGGGCCACAAAGCCACCCTGCACGGTCAGACCAGAGCCCAGCTCAACGTCACCGCGGATGGAGTCCATGGCCTTGCTAAACTTGAAGTCCTCGGAGACCGCGATCTCGTAGGGGCTGAACAGATCCAGCTCGATGGTGGTAGGCACACCATAAAACATAGTTTTCTGTGCAGCGGAGGTCTGGGCGGTGCCGTTATACGCGGTCAGGTTGCTGCTGATGCAGTAGCGCACGGACAGGCCGCCGTCCTTAATAACACCAGTGTTGGGATTGCCGGTGTCCGGGGTGATCTCATAGACGGGCTTTTTCTCATTCGTGCCGCGGATATCGCCAAAGGCCATCAGATCCTTTTTGTTCAGGAAAAGGACAGCGCCGCCCACAACGCTCTCGTCACCGCCGTAAGCCAGCGCAATGGTGCGCAGGGTGGTGGCATCAATAACGCCCTTCTTGGCGCCGTCCACCTTGCCGGTCACGCTGGTGACGAGATCGCTGGTTTTGAGGCCGTTGGTAACGATCAGCGCGGCCTTTTTGCGCAGACCAATCATGGCCTGCTCGCGCACCTTTGCCTCATACTGCAGCGGGCTCTGCTTGCGTACCTGCTTGCTGATGTAGGACATGACCAGCGCAGAGGTGGGCTTGATATCCACAAAGTCAAAGGTGGGCTCTTTCTCGCTGCCCTCCTCGCCCTCGGTCTGAGTGTCAGCTGCACCAATGTCCTCCTTGACGTAGGCAACGCGGTTTGCGGTCATGCCCTCGCAGTTCACCACCTTGACCAGATCAATGATGCTGGACACCTTAACGCCCACAATGTCATTGATGCCGGACACGCCGGTGGGGGCCACCAGATTGCCGGTGCTCATCAGAGTGCTGCGGGTTTCCTCGCAGGAGATTACGCCGCGGCGGCTCTCATAGAACTGTGCGGCGCGGGCCTCGTCACCAGACTGCGCGGCGGGGTTCTCAGTTTTGGTGCCAGCGCCACCGGCCACCTTGGCGGCAATGCTGCGGCGGCGCTGCTCCTCCTTGAACTGCTTCATACGCTGGGCAATCTCGTCAGCTTCTTTTTCCAGCGCCTCCAGATCAGCGTCCGGCTCCTTGACCAGATCACGGATCTCAGCAGAGCGGGTTTCCAGTTCTTCCATGTTCATCTCGGAAATTTTCTTCATTTTGTTCACACTCCAAACAGTTTCAGGTTGATGCGTCTGATATGGTTTGCCCTTTCCAGTCGCTCCGCTTTAATACCCTCGATCACTCCGTCAGAGTATTTTCGGGCACTGATCGATGTGGCATCGTTTGCCGGGAGGCTCACGGCGCTCACATCGTACAGTTTCGTGATTTTGGTAATGGTGCGCAGCACGGTGGTCACATCGTTCACATGGTCGTTCGTTTCCTCGCGCTTATCTTCACCGACAATAAAGCCGAAACTCATTTTGTCGGTATAACCATTTCGGATCTCGTCATAGAGCTGACGGCCCAACTCGGTGCCGCCGAGATCTGCGGTCACTTTCAGGCCGGTGCTGTCCGTGGCGAGTGTCAGGGTGTTGTTTTTGGTGCGGGCATAAACCCGGCCCTCATGATCGTACTGCATAATAACATCGCTCATGTCGCACTCGTCAAAGGCATGAGGGTCAATCTGCTCAACGATTTTGTAATAGCGGCCATCGTAGAGGGTATACTGCTCGTTGAACGTGGTAGCGTACCCCTCCACAATCATCTGCTGGGCCTGATCGGCACCAGCGTCCTGCTCCGCAGAGCGGACGGACAGCCGCATATTGCGATATTCACGCCCGCCGTTCAGCTTTGCAGCCATCTTCTCACTTTGCTCCACTTGTGAGGTCATCTCCCTTCTTGGTTGTGCTGCCGTCTTGGTTCAGCAGGTAATACTCTCCGCGGATGGTGTAAACCTTGCCCTGTCCATCCGGCAGAGGGTCAAGGTTCCAGATCTCGCGGATCTCGTCACGGTTCATAATGCCGCGATCAGCCATCTGAGCCGAAACGTTGAGTTTTTCGGTGTTGCTCATGTATTGCAGTCGGTTGGCCGTGGCCATCAGCTGGGTGCCGTTGGCCCGTTCACGGTCAGAAAAAAGCATCCGGCTGATAACATCGCTCAGCTGGATGGAAAAGGGTTTGATCCGGCCCTCATAGAAAGCGTTCCATGCGTCACCATACGCTTTGTTCTGCAGAACTTCCTCGTTTACGCCAAAATAGTCAAACACGCTCGTTCTGATCCGCGCCATCTCCTCCGCACTCACCACAAAGGGCGTGCTCTTGACCTGCTGGATTTCGCTGTAAGTGTTCGGGAACAGCAGCAGGCCGCCGCCCTCTCCGCTCAGGTTCTCCTTGTTGAAGCGCTGCCGCTCCTTGACCAGATCCTCCGGCTTGGAAAAGTTAGTCAGCTTTGCAGCAAAACGGAAGGACGCAGAGTTTTTGACAGCCTCCTGAATGCCCTTGTTTTGGATGTTGATAAGTTCCATGGTCGGGTTCAGGGCTTGGTTGTTTTCGCCAAAGAGATCATTTTTGTACTGGAATTTCGTCATGATCCCGCACTCGGCCATGGCAATGGCTGCTTTCCCGCCATTGCGGAACGTGTACCGCAGCCACGGATGCCCGCTATACTGTACGATTTCGCAAGAACTCGGCAGCACCGGGAAAACACCCGTCACCTCGCCAAACTCGTTGCGCACCGGCACAATAAAAGCGTTGTTCTGCATATCCAGAATAGTGGAAAGCCTGTATAAAAACTGTCCCCACGTCTGCCAGTCGTTTGGGGCCTGACGCAGCCGCGTTTGCAGTTTCGGGTTGCCGGTGCCCAGCACCTTGACGCTCAGCTTGCTGCAATGGTTCGCGGTCGCGTGGACAGCCGCCCGCACAATCTCGCTCTCATACAGTTCGCCGCCCCAGCTGGAAAATGTAGGGGTGTAGCCGTCCAGCAACGTCCAAAACCCCTGATCCGGCACATTGATTTTGGCCTTGCCAAAAATCGCGCTAAAAAGTCCCATGTGGTTACTCCTCGTTTTTCAGCTGCTGGCCGATCTCAGCGGCCCACTTTTGACGCACAGTCATGGCATCCAGCAGCGCAGCGCCGCCGTCAATGTGATCTGTGACACTAATTTTTATCGGCTTCATGCGCCCGCTCTCCACCTCAGTTTTTACGCCCATGTTGAGCAGGTGGGCTTTGAGTAGGTCGTTGTCCCCGATGCAAAACGCACCGTCTTTCAGTAGGCCCTCGGTTTCCCGGATCACCGGCGTAAGATTGAAACCTTGGAAAACGTCATCCATCTGGAAGCCATAGGCGGCCATATCCTGCACCAGATACTGTGCTGTGTACCGGTCATACCCAACTTTTAGCGGGTAGATCTCATACTGCTCTATGAGCATCCTGAACCAGTTGAAACAGTCGTGGTAGTCCACAAAGTTTTCTCCGCTCAGGGTCAGCCATCCGCGCTGCACATAGATGGCGTATGGCAGGCCATCGCGGGCGGTGGCCTCCTCCAGCTTTTCCGCTGGCATAAAAAAGTGTGCGAAAACATAGAGTTTGCCGCGCCGCTCGATGATGGCCACGCAGGCGGTCAGGTCGGTGGTACGGCTCAGGTCGATGCCGCCCACGCAATAGGTTGACCGGAAGTCCTCCAGCCGCAGCGGATCGGTGGTGCAGCACTTGACCACAGCCTCAGTGGGCAGCCACGCCTGACTGCTGCTTTGTTTGAGATTGCAATACTTGACGATAAACTCAGCCCGTTTACTCAGGCTGCCCTCAGCTATTGCAATCTCTTCCAGCAGGTAGTCCACGGACACGGACACACCTAGATTGGGGTTGCTCTTTCGCAATTCGTTGATATCGTTCCATTTTTCGATATCATCGATCATGTACAAAAAAGGTGCCAGCCGGGCCTCTCTGGAATCGCCCAGCAGAAAGCGGGTGGCACGTTTTATCAGTTCATCATATATGCCCTCGTTGATGTAGCCTGCCGTGCTGATGCTCAGGATCAGCGGCTGACGGCGTGCGCCGAGGGCGCTTTTCATAACCTCGTACTGTTTCAGGCCCTGATCTCCCGGCCATGATGCAATTTCATCGCACACGGTCAGGGACGGGTTGAAACCATCGGACTTTTTGGCGTTGAATGCAATTTTTTTGACGCTGCTGTTGGTGCTCTCTACATACAGGTCAGACTTGCGCCTTTTAAGGCGGCGGGCCAGTTCCGGCTCTGCCATGGTGGATTGATAAAAAGCCTCATACACCAGATCCGCCTGATCCAGCTTAGGGGCCACGCAGTATGTCTTTGCGCCATACTCACCATCAAGGAAGGTGCAATAGCTAATGATGGCCGAGGCAAAAAGCGTTTTGCCGTTTTTGCGGGCCACAATCAGGATAACCTCACGAAACTGCCGGTTGCCCATGCCATCCATGATGCCAAACACCACGGAAACAAAAGCCTTTTGCCACAGTTCCAGCTTGATGGTATCAGAGCGGCCCTCGCTGTGGTGGCAAAACGTTTCAATGTACCGAATCGCCTTGTTTGCCCGTTTCTGGTCAAAGAAAAAGGACTGCTTTTGCAGTCCCTCAATCAGATAGCGGTAAAACAGCCTGATCCACTTGCCCACCACAACGCTGCCGTTTTCGATAGCCTGATAGTAGGCCAGCAGGTAATTATCCATCTTCCTGCATCTCCGTCAACCTGTCCTTGGGTGCGGGAGGCTTGCCCAGATCCTTGATGATCGTGAGCATGACCTGCAGGGTGCGGTTGGCGGAATCCGCGTGCTTGGGCAGTTCTTTGACCAGCGGGTTTGCATATACGTTCTCACGGCCCTTGACGTACTCTTTCGAGGTGGTCAGGTTTTCCGCTGCATCCAGTGCGTCCTTGATGCTCTGGATCACGCGCATTTGCGTGTCATACTGTTCGGCAGCCTGCACGAACAACTCATTTTTTTCCACGCCGTAACTCTTGGCCATTTTGAGCAACTTGGCGTAAGTCGTGGCTTTTCTTGCCATTTTCGTGCAAACTCCTTTCCAAAAAAATTCCTGCGCACACGAGAGAGGAAAAATGAACCTTGCCCCTCGGTCTTCTGGCCTCAATTTTTTCGGTCTGATAGGGGGGGAGGGTCAGCGCGGAATTATGCGGCCCATCGGGTCAACGGAATACCGCTTTGTGTTCCCGTGCAGTTTCAGGTGGCAACTCCGGCACACCAATTCCAGATTGTCCCAGTTCAGGGACACAGCAGGATCATTGATGTTGTCCGGTGTCAGGTGGATCTTGTGGTGTACGATCTCGCCCGCGGTGATCTTATTCTCCCGCAGGCACTCCTCACACAGCCCGCCCACGCTGGCAGCATACCCTTGACGGCAGCGCTGCCATGCCTTGCTCTTGTAAAATCCTTGTGCAAAATCCTTCACGGTCTGGCCTCCATTGACGGTGCGCAGCTGCCCACAACAGCAGCTTACTGGGCAGGATGGTAAGGAACCCGCTTGGCAATGCTGCCACGCACTTGGGGAGATGATGCAGCCCGCATATATCCAGCAGCCCCGCCGGGGTGCAGGCCCCAACAGTGCCACGGATAACAAAATAAGAATTGCCCAGCTGGTACATTCAGGCTTTGGATAGTGACGTGTGTTCCCCTGTCGCAGCCGGGCAATACAAAAGCCGCAGGGTGTTGGATGCTCTCCAATTCCTTGCGGCTCTTGCAGCGTAATGATACCATAGCGGAAACAGTGCGAAACAGTGCGCATTGTCCCCAAAACAGTGCGAAACAGTGCGTCTTGCATCAAAAACAGTGCGAAACAGTGCGCTCACTGGCTTTCCGGAATGTCCAGCGCTTTCACAGCGGCCTTGTGCCGCCGGTATACTCGGCTCACGTCCATCCCGATCTTGACGGCAATGTGCTCCCACTTCAGACCATCAATGTACCGCATATACAGGATGCCATAATCTTGTATATCAACAGTCTGGGCCATGGCGTCCATAACCTCCTTGCGGATCTGCTGGCACTCCACGACCTGAGCGTTTGCCTCCTGCATGGCATCCATGATACGCTCCACCGCTCTGGGCAGTGCCTGACCGTCACCGGCCCCGCCGGGCATCCCGGACAATACCTGTGTGACGCGCTTGGCAGCAGCGCGGTACTGCTCCACCTCGTCCAACTTCATTCTCTCTAGCCGTGCAGCCTTGCGATACCGCCGCAGCCATTCCTTTTTTTCTTCATAGGTCATCGGACGTTTTCCCCTTTCGTGATCCTGTTGTTAAATATTCGGGTCGCCATCCTCCGGGGTCTGATCTCCCCATGCGTCCCAGCCGGGCGCACGCTGCCGGGCAAAAAGTTCAATGCGGGGCACATCCCCCAGCAGTTCCACAATGCGCCGCCGGGTTTCGTCCGGCTTTACACTGTGCGCCTGTATAGGTGCCTCAATGATCTGCTGCACGCAGCGGCTCTTTATCTGGGTGCCTGCCCGGAAGTCCGGTGTCACGCCCAGCAGGCAGATTTCCGCGTTTGCCCTCGTGTATGCGCCCATCCCAACGAAATTTTTACCGCACTTGTATTTCTTAACCCAGACAAAGGCGGCAGTCTTGTAAGTAAATCCCCACGCCTCCATAACTCTAAGCGCGTCCGGGAGTGTCGGGAACGTCGCCCACATGAATAATAGGCAGCCCCCCCCCCCGCAAGCTGGTGAACAGGCAGCGTGCAAATGTCCTCGGTGGTCATGGTGTTGTAATGCTGCGCTGCATATCCCTGTTTCTTGCCCTTGGCCCCTTTCTGCCGGTAGCTCCATGGTGGGTCTGCGTATATGACGGAATACTTTTTGTTTGGAAATTCCATGCTGCTCTCCATTACCAGTGCTTAAAATACCCCTCGTAGATCTCCAGCGCCACAATAATGATGGCAAATGCAACGCTCCCGGCCACGCCAATGGCAGCGGCCCACGCCATCACAACAAGCGCCATGTATGCTGCATTCACTGTTTGCTCTCCTTCCCGCTTTCAGCAACGCGGCCTCTCAGCCACTTCATGCTCATATCGTGGCCGATAAAGTCCAGCATCAGGCTGTGCTTGATGCCACATCCCATGTAGGTATAAATCAGCTCAATGTCATCCTCTGAAAAATCGGTGTCCAGAAAAGCATTGACGCCAGCCAGCATAAACTCATGAAACCGCCTGTTTCTCCATTCCTGAGAATACGGCTGCGTTTTGAACGCGGGCCGCGAAAGGTATTCCAGCACCTTTGCCTCGACCGCTTCAACGGTCTTACAGTCCCGCAGGATAAAATACTGGTTCGTGCGCGGGTGGGCAATAAACTCGTCCCGGCTGTTGATAAAGCTACCGGGAAAACATTCAAGCAGCTTTGCGCGGGTCTCTTTCATGTCAGCTGCATTCTGACGTTCTTTCTCATTCATGATCTGTTCTCCTCATAGGAATATATCTGTTTTCGCACTGGACGTTGTTGCAAAAGCGCTCGGTGCCAATGACCTTCAACGGTTTCCCGCAGATCGGGCAAAACTTGGGCGTGCCGGGTGTCTGGTATGGCCTTTCCTTCCCGCCGTACATGAACAACGTGAATGTACACGCCAAAGAGCCGGGTTCAGCTGCCAGAGGGCACCGAAAACGTACCCCGCAAGAATTACAGTCCATCTTTCACGCCCTCCAAATTTTCCAGATCCGGCTTTTTGGGCAACGGCATCCAGACGGGAAAGTTGTCCGGGTACGCATTTACAAGGTTCCACGGCCAGTTAGTGGTAAACCGATCGCCGGGGTTGACGTTGATGCTCATGACACAGCCGTCCTCGTTTGCATCCTCTGCGGTTGGCTTTCTGGCCGCTGTTCTGATCCATTCCGGCCACACGATTGGCCCCAGATCCGGGATGAAATAACTGAGCGGAACGCCACAGGCATTTGCAATTTTGCGGAGCGCTCCAATTTTGGGGTTTCGCAGGCCGTTCTCCCACTGTGCCACATTCTGAAACGTTGTCCCTACCTTTTGGGACAGCTCTTTTTGTGTCAGCCCGGCATTTTTACGGGCCTGACGGATCAACTTGCCCATCTCCATTTTTTCTTTTGCCTCCTATACCGCCCCGCCGGGCGGCTCCTGTTGTTAATTTGCGGTCACGCAAGTAAAGTGCTGCGTCATCTTGTCAAATTCCAGCCCGGCATTTCCCACGCGGCCCTCTTTGTTTTTGGTCAGGCGGCTGAAATAGGTGTCGCCGTCAGCTGACAGCAGCAAAATGGCATCCGCGTCCTGCTCGATCTGGCCGGATTCACGCAGATCCGCGTTAGACGGCTCTGCCCGTGCAGCGTTACGGTTCAGCTGGGCCAGAGCCACAACGAGGATGCCGGTTGTCTGGGCCAGTTCATGCAGCGCAATGGAAATTTCTGTGATTGCATTGTACCGGTCACTGCTGCCGCGCTCATGGATCAGCTGCAAATAGTCCACGAAAATGATATCTGCTTTCATGCGGAGGGCCTGCGCCTTGATCCACGCCACGCCCTTGCCAGCTGCGGAACGGATGAACAGCGGCCAGCGCTTCATATCGGCCAGCCGGTCAAGTTCGTTCATGGACAGCGTTTTATTTTTGACCGCCGAGAGAGGAGCATACAGCTGGTTGGCAATCAGACGGGCCTGCAATGTGGCCGGGTCTGTTTCCAGCGAGAAATAGCACACACGCTTGCCCTGCTTGGCCATGCCAGCAGCAAGCTGGAGGCTCAGAGCAGTTTTGCCTGCGCTTGGTCTGCCGCCGATCACGAAATAGTTGCCGGGCACGAGGTGCAGGTTTTCGTCCAGCTTGGACAGGCCGGTGCGGATGTACTTGGGTTTCTCGTCCAAATGCCGGATATAATCATCCAGCAGATCGCCCACGCTCTGAAAATCGTTCTTTTCAGTGTGGATATCCAGCGCCTGCCCCATCTGCTGGTAAAGATCTGGCAGATCATCAAAGGCGGTTGCAGCATCCACAGCCCTAAAGGCAAGGCTCTGGAAACGGGCCTTTGCGGCATCCTCCATGATGATCCGCGTCCACTCTTCCACGCGGTCACGGGTCAGCCGGATGCACTCACTCTCACAGGAGGCCACGCAGGACAGCAGGTTTTGCTTTTGGTCTGGGTATTTTGCCGTGATCTGCATGATATCCAGCAGGCCCTTTGTGATCCAGAACCCTTGCACGGCTGCAAAGGTGGGCTGCAGTTCAGGCCGGAAATGCTCAATGCTTAACTCCGGCAGGGAATACGGTGCCAGCTGATCGTCCATCAGCAGCGCGCCGATCAATACGCTTTGCACGTCCATCACAGATCCTCCCATGTACGCCCGCCATACGGGGTTGCAGGCTGTGCAGCGGGCTGGCCCCACTCTTTCCGGTTCCTCAGCCAGTTACGCGCTGCCGCTTTCCAGTCCTTCATCTTGGTTTTGCCCACGATCCACCCGTTAGCCTCGTACCGGTCAACGAACTTGTCAGCCTCAGTCTGGGCATCAGCGGGCGGGACACCACGCTCCCGGAAATACGCTCTGACCTGCTCCACCGTAGGTGGTGAAAAACGAGTTGCGGACGGCCTTTTATTCTCGCTTTTATTATTATTTTCTTTCTTGGGTGCACATTCTGCACCGGTAGAGGTGCACTTTTTGCACCCATCAGAGTGCACATTGTTCACCGGTGCATTTTCTTCACCGGTGCATTTTTTGCACCCATCAGACGCAGAAGCGCACGCCGCCGGGCGAAGCGCTGCATACCGGTTTGTGGGCCTGCCGTTTACCGGCTCAGTCCACTTGCGGATTAGGCCGTCCTTTTCCAGTTCGGCCAGCAGGTTCAGCACAGCCCGCTTGCTCAGCTTGAAATACTCCACAATGTAGCTGACAGAGCCATAAAAGCAAGACTGTTCGTCTTGTGAAAAACCCCAGATCAGGGCATAGATCAGGAGTTTGTTGCCGTTGAGGTTGTAGTCTGTGACCATCCACGGCTGCACCACAACATATCCGTCTTTTCTCATCCTGCTTGTCCTCCTGAATTAAAAGGGGAGATCGTCATTGTCATCGATCACGGCAAAATCGTCCACGCCGCCATAGTTGGCAGGCGGGTCAGCCTTGGGCCATGCCTCAGAACGCGGTGCAGCCTCGCCGCCGTCATCCACCTTTGCGCTTCTGGTGCCCTTGGAGCCGCCAAAGTTGATGTTTTCGGCCACCACGGCAAAGGCGGTGCGGTTGTTGCCGTTCTTGTCCTGATAGTTGCGGGTCTGGATGCGGCCATTTATGGCAATCAGACTGCCCTTGGAAAAATACTTGCATACAAAGTCAGCCTGTGCACGCCATGCCACGATATCCACAAAATCAGCCTGCCGCTGCTCACCCTGCCGGGCAAAGTTGCGATCACAGGCAATGCGGAACTGGCAGACGTTCACGCCCGCCGGGGTGGTGCGGAGTTCAGGGTCAGCCACAAGGCGGCCCATAATTGCTACAATGTTAAGCATTGAGATAGTCCTTTCCAACAGCGGCCATCCATGCAGCGTGTGCGCCGGGGCCGTTCTGTTCCTCATATTTCGCTTGTGCAACAGCCTTTAAGGTCTGCGCACAGGTGGTATTGTGGTGGGCGCTCAGGCCCGGCTCATTGTGGTGCTGGTGACACAGCCAGACCTTGAGGCCGTGCCGCTCGGAGAAGCTGCGCAGCGGCCCATTGAGGACGTGGTGCTCCTCCAGCCCGCTGGTGGTCTTGACGGCATACCAGCGGCGGCAGATATAGCACTCTTTTTCTGTCTGTATGATGCTCTTGGCCATTATGGTTCCTTCCATTCCTGCCAGTAGGCAGTCACGATGGGATCATTCACGCCCATCTCAGCGAGGCGGTCAAAGATCCCGTCAATCAGATTTTTCATCTCGCCGGTGGTAAAGGTGGAGCTGCCCTGTGTGCATTTAACCGTGCAGCGGTTGCCGTCCAGTATCTCCACCACATGGACAAGCCGATAGCAGCCGCGCAGGATATCCAGAGCGCCCGCCGGGCACTCCAGATAGTCCACCTTGGCCCCGTACTTTTCCAGCATCTCCAGATAACAGTCCTCTGGGGTCACGCCGCCGGTGCGCCCGGCGTTGTAGTGGTCGGCCATGATGGTGAGTAACGCCCACATGAGGCTATTCTGGGCCGTTGTGCGGCCCCTGTGTTCCGGCTCCACCGTCAGGGTCAGGCGCAGCGGCTGCCCGTGGGCCAGATCATCCAAACGTTGGAAAATCTGGGTTTCCACAAATTCCGCGGTGTTTTCCACCTCGATGCGGTGAGATTGCGGATTGTACACCACCGGCAGCCTGCCGATCACTCGGCTTGCCATACCACTTTGCGCTCTCCCTGCAGGAACTGCACGCCAATAATGTGTCCATCATCGGCCCGCAGCAGCTTGTCCACGGTCAGAGCGCCGTGCAGGCGGTAGCCGGTAGGCTGATCGCTCTGGCCCTTGGCTGTCCGCTGGTATACCGGCTCAATGACCGCGCCGCCCATGGTCATGGATGGCAGGGCCATCACGTCAGATCCGGCACCCCAGAGGGATGCAGCAGCCAAAAAGCTGCCGTTTTCCTTCCACTTGTCCGGGTTGCTGATCTGCAGCTTGCCCGCCGGGGCCGCTGCGTCCTTGACGGCATAGTTGTTGATAAGCGGGTTATACACGCCCACGCCGCACCAGAGGCGGCCATCCGCGAAGTAATAGCGGCGTGTCCAGCCCAGAGGGCCAAACGTTTCATCCATCATGCGGACGATGGCGGCAGGGTCAGGCAGGCACCGGACGCGCACGGCATCAGGGCCGCACTCGCAAACCACCACCTGCACCTCCTGCGGGGCCGTCTGTCGGGGTTTTGTGTACGGCAGGGGAAACTGTACCACCTGCGCCGCCGGGCGCTCCTGCGCGTTCTGCGGGGCCTTGCGGCGGGCGGCGTTACTTTTTGTGGTTGTAGGCATTATGTAAACGCTCTCCTTTCTCGTTGTAGGATCTCGGATCTGCGAGAGGGTGCAGCCAGCCGTATTGCAGGGCAGCCTGTGCGGCGGCCCTCTGAGGGGGGGGCAGCTCTCCACAGATCATTCATCTCGTCAGCGGTCACACCGCTGGCAACGTGGGTGTGATGGGTGCAGGGCACCATGCAGATCACTGTGCCATCCTCTGCGGTGGTGTAGACCACGGGAGGCATCAGCTTACGGATCTCACACAGCAGCTTTGCCTGCTTGGCCGGGGTCATGGCACGGGGCCACAGCCAATCCTCGTCAAGCATCCACACCAATTTCCCGTCCAGCAGGATTTTCTGAGCGTTGGGCCATGTGTTGGCGTGGATCTTACGCTTGACGGTGGCGGGTGTTTTTCCGTGGATCTCAGCCCACTCCTCAACAGTGACCATCCTTCCCATGGGATCAGCTCCTTTCTTTGCGCTATGCGCTGGCAGTGGCTCTTGTTTTACCTCCTGCCACCATTGGAGGGCACGGTCAGCTCAGACCGTTCAGGACGGGGACGCTGCTTTCCCCGCCCACATAGGTGGGAAGCTTGCCATCCCACAGTGCATCTACGCCGGTGATGCGGTAGTATTCCAGCAGATTGCTGTCCAGACTGTCGGTCAGAGCATCGTTGGCCTCGGCCTTTTTCTGAGCGGCATACAACTCGGCATCCGCAGCCACCTTGGATTTTTCGGCCTCAGCCTTTGCGGCAATCAGATCCGCGTCCGCCGTTGCCTGCGCTTCCACGCGGCGCTTTTCGGCATCGGTCTCGGCCTTTTCTTTTTCCTGCTGGGCCTTCACCTTTGCTTCAACGGCATCCGTGAAGGTATCCGTGAAATCGAAATTCGTGATGCTGATGTAAGAGAGGTCGATGTTGTACTGTGCCAAAACACTGCGCAGCTGCGCGTCCATCTGTTCTGCCACGGCATCCCGGTTGGAAATCAGACTGCTGGCATCATAGTGTGCTACAACTGCCTTGACCACCTCCGGGACACGGGGCAGGATCAGAACATCCTCGTACTTGCGGCCCACCTCTTTGTAGATGGTCATGGCATTGGCCTGATTGATCCGGTAGCCCACCGTCACGCTGGTGGCCACTTCCTGAATGTCGGAACTGAACGCCGAGAGGTCGATGCTGACCTCCTGCACCCGGTTATCCATCTTGACAATGGACTGCCACGGTGCCTTTACCACAACGCCTGCGTCCTTGGTGCCGTTTTCGACCTTGCCAAAGGTGGTCACAATGCCGGTGTAGCCGGTCGGCACGAACGAGACACAAGAAATAACGATCAGGACGGCTGCCAGAGCGCCGGGGATCACGGCAGCGGCCTTATATTCAGACCGGAACAGGCAGAATGCTGCCAACAGAGCCAGAATGCCAAAAATAAAAAAGATCATAGGTTCCTCACTTCCACATGGTTGAAATCATTCGGCCAGCGTTGAAGTAATGTCAGAGCGTGGCAGATTAGGGCGCCATTTCATAGAGCATCCTCCAGACGTGTGATCTCATAGATCGAGTTATACAGGTAGTGCCGCCCGCCCCGCAGGTATTCGAGGCTTTGCAACAGCATTTCAAGATGATACAGGGCAGGCGGCGGGTTGCTGCCTTTCAGGTGGTAGTGCAGCCAGTGGATCAGTTCCCCCAGCTGCGGATCAGACAGCCGCAGCACCGTGGATGCCTGAAACTTGCGCCCGCGGTCATCCACCGCGTAATAGAGCACGCCTGCATATTGCAGGCAGTCGCAGTCTATGGTATACTCTGAGGGGAGAAAACCGTCCGTGTTCTCTTTGGGCTTGTCCGTGTTGGCGCACGGGCAGGCCCTTTCTTTTTGCCCGATCACAAATTGAACAGCTTAGAGAGAAAAGCTGCCTCCTTGCCGGTAAATTCTTCTTTGCGTTCAGAGGGTTTCGTTTTATAGCGGGCAATGACGGCAGATTTTACGCTGTTTGCAAACCCATCAGCTGCTTGCTGCAGTTGTTCGTCCGTCAGATCGGGGATAAGGCTTTCAACAAACGTTTCGATCAGGGCCACCGTGAGGAACATAAGCCGGTCAATCCGCGGGCCCTTCCCGATAAAGCTAACTCCAACGTTATCTCCAATTTTTTCAATGACAATCTTCATGGCGTTTCCTTCCTTTTCCTCTGGTGCGTGGCGGGGGCAGTTCGGCCTCACGGCGCTCTACGAGTTCCCGCCGCATGATGTATTTATACGGTTTCTTGGGTTTTCGGGTCTGGGTGTGGGCGTAGTGCGTGGTAAATGCGGCGGTGCTCTTGTAGCCCAGCCGCCGGGCCACCATTGCGGACGTGCCGGATGCGATCAGGTCGCCGGTCTTGGCATCCCAAACGGTGTACCAGTTGCAATAGTTGTAAAAATCAGCCATTGCCGCGCTCTTCCTTCATCAGTGCTATGAGGCCGTCAAGTTCCTCGGCCACAAGGTCATAAGTTTCGGCCCGTGCCTTGCAGCTGGCCTTTACCGGGGCAGCGGATGCGTCCAGCAGGTTTGCGCTGTTCGTGTTGCGCTGGGCAAGCCGCCTATACTGCCGGTTCAGGCTCTCCGCGTATTCAATCGCTGTCATACCCATGTCATGCACCCCGCCGGGCATCGCTCTGGCTCTCGGTCACGGTCAGACCGCTGCGCTGCTCCTCCGCGCTGCGCTTGTAGTGCTTGCTATCGGCAAGCATCCCGCTCACGCTCAGGAACAGGCCAAAGCCCAGCGCGAACAGCACCCACGGCGCGGCCTTGACAGCCTCAGCCACTTCCCAGCCGCCTCGCATGATAAGCAGGTGGGCAATGCCGGTGTTAAGCCAGACCAGCACCCGTGCGGCACCCACGCCCATCAAAAAGGCTGCGCCCCAGATTTTAAGATTCTTCATCGTCCTCGTCCTCCTCGTCATCGTCAGGATCGCCCGTGATCTCCTGATTGGCAATGGCCTCCACTACTTTGGCATTCATTGCAGCAGCCCATGCAAGCTGCCTTTCCCGCTTCTCAGGGAAGTAAGCCGCCAAAATGCTGGCATTTGCCTCAGCCAGCAGCTGAATGACATCCTTTGCAGGGCCGGTGGCCTTGATCTGTGCCTGATTGGTGCCCGCCGGGCAGCTGATAAACAAGCTTGTTCTCTTGTTCATGGTGTTTGCTCCTTTCATGCTCCAATTCGTTCCGCGTCCTCCGGCTTTGCCACCGGGCTGCGCTCTGCTGCCCACTTGGCCAGCAATGCCGGATAGATCAGATACACGTCCTGCCCGCCGGTGGCGGGTGCCTTGATGTAATCGCCAAACGGGAAAACCCGCTGCTGCAGCCCCAGCTGCAGGGTGTCCTTGCCAATAGAAAAGCCCACATCCCGCAAGTAGTCCACCGCGGCCTGCGGTCTTACAAATGCTTTCATGCTGTCCTCCTTAGTCCGGGTTGAAGGTCTGGCACCGGTCATCCTTGCTGTTTTTGAAATCTTCCAGCGCTTTGATCTCCTCCGGCGTGAGGCCGGTGTCCTCGTACTGGCCGAGGCGCTGCACCAGATCGTCCTTTTTGGCGGTGCTCCAATAGCCGCTCTTGATGCCGCTGCACCGCTGGGCTGTCAGTCGTTCCATGTGCCGTCCTCCATGTCAAGGCTCCAAAACTCGGCCAGCGTCTTGCACACCGGCTTTGTAAAGCCAATCAGATCCTCGCCCTTGGCGGCTGCCAGCAGCGCGTCACCATTGAGGAGGCAAATACCGCCGCCCTCCCACAGATCGGATGCCCGGCCATTGTACGGCAGGCCGCGCAGTCTGCCCTCCTCGTTGACGATAAGGTCGATGCCGTCCACCAGCTCCCGTGCCCACGATGCGCCCAGACAGCTGGGCGTTACCTCGATAGGGCCGCCCACCAGCTGCTGCATGGTTTCCAGCTTGATGCTGTCTCCGTCGTCACAGGCCACCAGTTTGCACGGGCCCGCTGCCGGGATAGAGATCATATATCTGTCCATCAAAATTCCCTCCATTTTGAAAATGTCACGATAAGTGACAAAATCAGGTAAAAAAGATTTCGTCAACGGTCTTGCCGTAATACTTGGCAATCTTTTCCTTGTTCTCGTCACGCGGGATGCGTGCGCCAATCTCGTACATGGTGAGCGTGGACAGGCTCAGCCCCAGCGCGTTTGCAACGCTTTCACGACTTTTTTTGCCACGCAGAGCAACGAGATTCTTTGCAATTTTGCCAGCATCCATTATTTTCACCACCTTTTGTCTGTCACAGAACGTGACCCGTCTGCCTACAGTATAGCACCACCCGCCAAAATGTCAACACGTTTCGTGACAATTTCGGCTTGACTTTATCACGCTTTGTGATATTCTTGCCATAGGAACGTCATGGAGGTGAATTATGGCGAATTTTGGCTCTATTTTAAGAAATTTGCGCATTTCCCGTGATATAACGCAAAGCGAACTTGCCGCAAAGCTGGGGGTTTCGCGCAGCACGGTGGGAATGTACGAAACCGGTGCCCGTGAGCCCGATTTTGAAGCCATGGAGGCCATAGCAGACACTTTTAATGTTGATATGGACTATCTCATGGGAAGATCTCAGGTTGAGCGCAAAAATCCGATCACACCGCCGGAGGGCGAGATCCCGCCGGGCTTTCAGCCGCTGCCTGCCATGACAGAGGTGCCGCTGGTGGGCCGGATCGCCTGCGGCACGCCGATCACGGCAGAGGAGAACGTGGAGCGCATGGTCTGTGTGCCCTCAAAATGGCACGCCACCTTTACGCTGACCTGCGAGGGCACCAGCATGGAGCCGAAGATCCATGACGGTGATCTGGTAGCCATCCGCAGCCAGCCAACGGTTGAAAACGGCGAGGTTGCCGCCGTGCGGATCGAGGGAGAGGCCACCCTGAAACGGGTATATTTGCACAGCAACTTTATTGAGCTGCGGGCAGAAAACCCGGCATTTGAAAGTATTATCCTCGCCCGCGAGGAAATGAACACCGTAACGATCGAGGGCAAAGCCGTGGGTCTTTGCCGGGATATCATATAGACAGGAGGTCAAGATCATGGGCTTTAGTTTCCGTAAAAGCCTGCGCTTGGGCAAGCGTGGGCGGGTCACGGCCAGTAAGTCCGGTATAGGGTTCAGCTGGGGCATTCCCGGCTTGCGCTTCACCCGGACGGCAAAGGGTCAGAACCGCGTCACAGCATCTTTGCCGGGCACCGGCCTGAAATGGACGAAAACCAGCAGCAAGAAAAAGAGATAAAGGAGACACCAGCATGGAGCGTGCAGAAAAAGGCAGCAGCTTGTTACAGATCCCGGTAAGCTATACCATGATCGACACCGAAACCACCGGTCTTGATCCGCAGTATGACAAGATCATTGAGATGGCAGCAATCAAGATCCGGGACGGCAAAGAGGTTGCCCGTTATGAAACACTGGTAAACCCAGAGCAGCCGATTGACGATTTTATTACAGATCTCACCGGTATCACCAATGAGGAGTTGAGCGCCGCGCCGGTGGCCGCGGACTGCCTGCCGGATTTTATGGAGTTTATTGGTGATGATTTCATAGTGGGCCACAATATACATTTTGATGTAAACTTTATTTATGATGCGCTGACTTCCTGCGGATATGCGCCGATCAAAAACGACTTTGTGGACACGCTGCGCCTGAGCCGCCGGGTGCGTCCTGATCTGGAGCACCACCGCCTGTGCGACATGGCAGCAGCGTACAGCGTGCCGCAGCCGGTAGCTCACCGGTCACTTGCTGATTGTCTGACCGCCATTGGCGTGCTGGATGCTTTGGCCGCAGACATTACCGCCCGCGGAATTGACTTGCAGGCCGTACAGAAAAAACACTATGGAGCATCTGGCTCCAAAGTGTCCGACATTGTTGCCCATGAGGGATGTGAGCGCCCGGACAGCCCGCTTTTTGGCAAGGTATGTGTATTCACCGGAAAGCTGGAAACACTGACACGGAAAGAGGCCGCGCAGCTAGTGGCCGATCTGGGCGGCATCTGCGCTGATGGCGTTACAAAGAAAACCAATTTTCTTGTGATGGGCACCAATGAATATTGTCCCACCATCGTGGGCGGCAAAAGCACAAAGCAGAAAAAGGCCGAGGGCCTGATCTTGAAGGGCGCAGACCTCCAGATCTTAACTGAGGCGGTTTTTCTTGATATGCTGGCAGAATAAGAGAACAAAATAAAAAAACTCCCGGTGCTGGTAACACCGGGAGGCCGATCTGTATGCCCGTGGGTATCACAGATCTGTACAAGTTGAGGGACTTGTGAATCTATGATACCACCGCCGGGCAGAGTATGCAAGCGGAGGTATAAATATTGAAATGTCAGAGAACCGCCTGCGGGCGGGATATCCCAGAGGACGCGCTGTTTTGCCCCTACTGCGGGAAAAAGCAGCAGCACACGGCAGCGCCAAAGCCGCGCAAGCGTGCCAATGGCAAAGGCAGCGTGTACCGCCGGGGAAAATCATGGTGCGCACAGTCGCGTATATATCGCGGCGGCGTGCTGGTGTTTGAGCGCATAAAAGGCGGCTTTCCCACACGGGCGGCAGCTGAGGAGTATCTGGACAGATACACCCGCACCGGTGTGGCACCAAGATCCATGCGCCTTATTGACTGCTGGATGGCCTTGCAGGAAACAAAAAAGTGGCAGGCCCTCAGCAAGGACAAGCGTAGCCACTATGGCACCGCATGGCGCAGGCTGGAACAGGTTCAAATGCAGGTCGTGGGACAGATTCCCTTTAAGGTGCTGCAGGAGCTGACGGATGCCGCGCCCGGTGACTACTATGCCCACAGGGATATCAAAACGCTGCTGGGCAAACTGTATGAGGTGGCCGTCACCAGAGAAGCGCTGGACATGGCGCAGGACAAAACGGCCCTGATCGAACTGCCACCGGTGCCAGACAGCGAGAGGGACGCTTACACCGTGGACGAGGTACACGGGATGTGGAGGGCATACCGCGCCGGGGACGATCTGGCCCGGTATGCGCTGATCCTGTGCTATACCGGCATGAGGCCGGGCGAGTTGATGCAGCTGAATCTCACCAACATTGACTTGCAGCGGCAGCGCATTGTGGGCGGCATCAAGACGGCAGCAGGCAAAAACCGGGAGATCCCCATAGCCACGGCCATTGTGCCGCTGGTAGCCGAGGCCATGCAGGTGGCCACCCACGGTCTGGCTGATGGCTGCCGTGAGCACTTCTATGACCGCTGGTGCCCGTCCGTGGAGCGCTGGGGAGGCAGGCCGCACATGACGGCCCACAGCTGCCGTCACACGCTGGCAACGGCTATGGAGGCCGCCGGGGTGTCGGTGCTGCTGCAAAAGCTGATCCTTGGGCACGCTGTCAAGGATATCACGCAGCATTACAGCCGCCATCAGCCTTTTGAGGATAAGCTGGCCGCCGTTGAGCGTGCAACGGCCATTTTTAACGAGGATGCGGGTAGCTGACCGGGTTGCCTGCAAAGCCCGATTTCCGCAACGATTCAACGTGGTTTTTTCTGGCTCTGCTAAGGGCGTAGGTCGTCTAAAAAACGGCGCGAGGGTTCAAATCCCTCCTACTCCGCCAAGAAAATCCCTCGTAGTTTCATGAAAACTGCGGGGGATTTTCCTTTTTGTGGGGGAAACTCCCTCAGTCAAAACCTGACGGTTTTGCCAGCTCCCTCGGGGAGGGAGCCTCTGGCGCGCCCGCAAGCTTTGCGCTTTAGCCGGAAACTTTACCGCTATGCCAAAGGCCCCATCTCCGAGGGGGCTGGCATCGAGCGCAGCGAGATGACTGGGGGAGTTTCTCCCGGCGTGCGCCCTCTCCGTCTTTGCTTCGCAAATCCACACTCCCCCTTTTGTCACCTGCGGTGACATCTTCCCCCGGAGCGGGGGAAGTCTTTCCTCAAAGGGAGAGGCAAGAGCACTGCCGGAAACTTTCTCATTGAACCTAATACTTTAGCAACAACCCTTAGACCTTGGCTCTCCCCTTGGGAGAGCTGGCGCGGGAGCGCCTGAGAGGGCGAACCTCCTCATAAATAGCACAATGCCGGGCAGCCCGTGGACTGTCCGGCATTGTGCTATTTAACGGTAAATTCACAGCAGCAGGTTCGTGATGCCTGCCAGCACCAGCAGGTGCACCGGGTAGAACCAGTAAAAGGCCTTCTTTTGCAGCGGGCTGCACGCGCCGCGCTGTCCGTTGTAGAACCAGACTAGCACAAAGGCCAGCGGTGCGGTGAGCTCGAACAAAAACAGCAGCGCGCCCGCAAGGCACTGCCGCTTGCGGTTTGCGCGGGTGATGTACAGCGCGCAGATGATGATCACGCCGCTGGCGTTGTAGTCTGTATTGGCAGCCAGCGCCAGCACGGCACAGCCCCCTGCCCACACAAGCCCCTGCCAGCCGGGCAGGCCGTTTTCCTTTTCAAAGCGCTTGAGCCCTGCCATAGCCAGCACGCCCAGCGCCAGCGTCCAGTAAACGTTCTGCGCACTGAAGTCAAAGGGGGTGCGGAAGAACGCAAGGTCAAAAGGCACCTCGCTCAGAAGGCCGAACAGCACCAGCCGCCCAAGGTAGCCTTTGACGTTGTGGGTGTGCACAAAGCCCTCCACCAGCAAAAAGCAGAACAGGGGAAAGGCCAGCCGCCCGGTGAAGCGCAGCACCATGTCCAGCCGGTACAGCGGGTAGGCGGAAAGGGTGTCCTGCGAGAGGGTGCCGGCGTCCAGCCCGGGCGTAAGGATACCTGCCTCGATGCAGGACGCGCCGATGTGGTCTACCAGCATGGTGACACAGGCAATGGTTTTCAGAGCGGTGCCGCTGAAGGTGCGGCGCGGGGAAAGTGCGGTCATAAAAAATACCTCGTTCAGGTCGTTAAAAATCGTTACAGGAACTATAACGAAGAAAAGGCGGCGTTTCCTGCGTCTGATGCGGCAAAATCTGCACAGAGCGTGCAAAATCGGGGCAAAAATGCTTGACAGAAAAGGCGTGGGATAGTACAATCAAGAAGATAATTGAACTATCTCAAATGAAAGATGAAAAAGATTCACAGAAAATCGGGCGTCTCCGAACCAGTAAAGACGGAAGGAGGCTTTGGGCATGACGCTATTTTCCTATGAGATTTTTGATGCCGTGGCCCGACAGGGCAGCTTTAACAAGGCGGCACAGCAGCTGCACCTGACCCCCTCGGCCATCAGTCACGCCATTGCCGTAATGGAGGAGGAGCTGGGCTTTGCCCTGTTCAACCGCGGCAAAAACGGCGTATCCATGACCAGTTACGGCGCTTCCCTGTACCCTTCTATCCGCGATGTGCTCAACAGTGACGAGGCGCTGAAGCAGAGCATCGCCCGCCTGAACGGCTTGGAAAAGGGCAAGGTGAAGCTGGGCGCATTCAACTCGGTGTGTGCATCGCTGCTGCCCGGGCTGCTGAAAAGCTTTGCGGCGCATTATCCGCAGATCGAGATCGAAGTATATCAGGGCACCTACGATGATGTCAAGGAATGGCTGCGCACCGGTCAGGTGGATATCGCCTTCCTGTCCTCCACCTGCCGGGAGGAGTTCAACCTCACCGAGCTGTTCCGGGAGCCGCTGCTGTGCATCGTGCCGCAGGACTGGCCGGAGCCGCAGGACGGCGTGATGACCCCGGCGCTGATGAACGGCCAGAGCTTTGTAGTGCAGTGCGACGCCACCGATGCCGAGATGCGCCAGTTCCTCAAGAAATACAAGATCGGCACTGAGCGCCGCTGCCACGTCATCGACGACCAGTCCAACATTGCCATGGTGGAGGCCGGGCTGGGCATCTCCATCATGCCGCAGATGCTGCTGCGGGACTGCAAGGCCGCCGTCAAGGTGTACCCCATCGAGCCAGAAGAGTACCGCGTAGTGGGCTTGGCCGTGCAGCGTCCGGCCTCCATGGCTCCCGCCGTGGAGCAGATGTTCCACCACATCGTGGAGTACTGCCACGAGCTGGATCTTTCGCTGTAAATAAAAAGAATTATTTAAAACTTTGGAATACCGGAGCGCTTGCGGACGCTCCGGTATTCTGCTTTTATACGCCCTCTCAGGCGCTCCCCCGCCAGCAGCCGAACTCCCTCAGTCAAAGCCTGACGGCTTTGCCAGCTCCCTCTGGGAGGGAGCCTCTGGCGCACCCGCAAACTTTGCGCTTTAGCCGGAAACTGTACCGCTATGCCAAAGGCCCCATCTCAGAGGGGGCTGTCGCCGTAGGCGACTGGGGGAGTTCGCTCCTAAACCCCTCCCCCGCATTGCATTCTTCCCCGCAGAATGATACAATAGCAGCAGCAAACCATCGCCGCCGGACGTTTTTCCGGCAAATGACAGAAAGAGGGCTTTTGTTATGAGTATGAACACAGTTCCCGAGCGTCTGGCCGCGCTGCGTGCCGCTATGCAGGCAAACGGCGTGGACGTCTATCTGATCCCGGTGGGCGACCCGCATTCCAGCGAGTATCTGCCCGACCACTACACCTCCCTGACCTACTTCTCCGGCTTCCATGGCGAAAACTCCAACTTTGCGGTCACCATGACCGAGAGTGCCGTCTGGGCAGATGGCCGGTACTTTGTGCAGGCAGAAAAGGAGATCGCCGGTACTGAGATCCAGCTGATGCGCATGGGCGAGCCGGGCGTGCCCACCGCCGAGGAATACTGCGGCAAGGTGCTGCCCGAGGGCGGCACGCTGGGTCTGTGCGGTCTGACCGCCAACTGCGCGCTGGTCAACAACCTGAAAAAAGAGCTGGAACCCAAGCACGGCAGCATCAAGACCCTGTTCTTGGAGGATGAGTTGTGGGTGGAGGGTCGCCCTGCCCGCCCGGCTACCCCGGCATGGATCTTACCCAAGGAGTACGCAGGCTTCTCCCCGGCGGAAAAGCTGGAGCAGCTGCGCGGCAAACTGAAGGAGCTGGGCTGCACCGCCCAGCTGGTGGGCAAGCTGGATAATCTGGCATGGCTTTTGAACCTGCGCGCCATGGATATCGAGTGCACCCCCTACGCCATGGCCTACTGCTATGTCACCCCGAACCGCGCCGTGCTGTTCATCGATCAGGCGCGGGTCACCCCGGAGGCCAAGACAGAGCTGGAAGCCAACGGTGTGACGCTGGCCGACTACGACAGCATTCTGGACGTGATGGCCGCCGAGACCGAGCCGCAGACCGTGCTGGCTGAGAGCGCTACCGTGAACTATGCCGTGTATCAGGTGCTGGAAAACAACCCCGCTCTGACCGTGAAGGACGCCGCCGACCCCCTGCTTGCCATGAAGGGCGTGAAGAACGAGGTGGAGCTGGCACACCTACGCGCGTCCCATCTGCGGGACGCCGTTGCCATGGTGCGGTTCCAGATCGAGCTGGAAAACCGTCTGGCTTCCGGCGAACAGCTGACCGAGCTGACCGTGGACGAGATCCTGCACAAGTACCGCAGCGCAGACGACAAGTTCCTTGTGGAGAGCTTTGGCACCATTGCAGCTTACGGCGGCAACGCAGCCATGATGCACTACCATGCCACCCCGGAGGATCACGCCGTCTTGCAGCGTAAGGGTTTCCTGCTGGTGGACAGCGGCGCTACCTATCTGGACGGCACCACCGACATCACCCGCACCTACCCGCTGGGCGAGCTGACCGAGGACGAGCGGCTGTTCTATACCTGGACCTTGCAGTGCCACATCGACATTGCCAAGGCCGTCTGGCTGGATTACTGCGACTGCCACATGCTGGACACCATCGCCCGCGAGCCGCTGTGGCGTCACCTCATCAACTACCGCTGCGGCACCGGCCACAGCGTCAGCTTTGTGGGCAACGTCCATGAGGGCCCCCACGCGCTGAACGGCCGCAACACCACCCTGATGCGCCCGGGCATGATCGTCACCGACGAGCCCGGCGTGTATGAAGCCGGCGAGGTGGGCATCCGCATCGAGAACGAGATCGAGTGCTACCACAAGGCCGACAACCAGTACGGCACCTTCCTTGCCTTCCGTCCCCTCACCTTTGTGCCCATTGCCACCTCTCCCATCGTGCCCGGCGTGCTGGACAAGGAGCAGGTCGCATGGCTGAACGATTACCACCGCAAGGTGTTTGAGCAGCTGGCACCCCGCCTGACCGAGGACGAGCGTGCATGGCTGGCCGAGAAGTGCGCCGCCATCGGCTGCTGAAAACAGCTGCCGCTTGTGCGTTAAAGCGTAAACTGCTATAAACGACCCGAACGGTCTGGATCCTGTATGGTGCAGGGTTCAGACCGTTTTTGTTAAAATATATCTTGACGACAAAACGCTCCTTGACATTATCGGTTTTATCCGATAAAATATAGATAGAAAGATTCGGTGTGAGGATGTAAAAATGCGGGAATACGATGTTGACTTCTTCATAAAGGAAAATGGCGATTGCCCGGTAAAAGAGTTCTTGCTCTCCCTTGACAAGAAGATGCGGGCAAAGCTTTTGGTGGAACTCGACCTGTTGGAAGAAAACGGTCCCCAGCTCAGAGAGCCCTATTCAAAGCATCTTGAGGACGGGCTCTTTGAGCTCCGGGCGAAGCAAGGGTCGGACATCACGCGCGTGCTGTACTTCTTCTTTGTAGGAAAGAAGATTGTCCTCACAAACGGATTCACAAAGAAAACCCAGAAAACACCCCGCGCTGAGATAGCAACCGCGAAAAAATATCGTGCGGAATACATAGAGCGAAAGGAGAACCTCTCATGAGTGACTTTAGAAAATTCCTTGATGAACAGCTTGAGAACCCGGAGCTCAAGGCTGAATGGGATGCTTTGCAGCCGGAACGCGCACTGGTCCAAGCCATGATCGATGCACGCAAGCGCACCGGCATGACGCAGCAGCAGTTGGCAGAAAAAACCGGCATCTCTCAATCCGACATCAGCAAATTCGAAACAGGCAGCGGCAATCCTTCCATCAAGACCTTGCAGCGTCTGGCGGCAGGCATGGGAATGATCCTTCAGGTTGAGTTCAAGCCTGTCACAAGCACCCACTGAGTCACGGACACGTTCCGTTTTGGCAGGCATTGTTTTTGAAAATTGCGGTAGATCGTCTACCCTGCAAAGGAAACCAAACCATGATCTTTCACATTGCGATCTGCAGCCCGGACGGGGCGCTGCGCAGCAGGCTGGAGCACCAGTGCATGGAGTTCTTCGCCCGGCGGGAGGACGCCTGCATCGTGGAGCAGCTGCAAAGCCCGGAATCGCTTTTGCAGCAGGATGCCGCTGGGCTGCGGTACGAGCTGTACCTCATCGAGCTTGCGGCGATAGCCCGCCCCGAAGGGCTTGCGGCGGCGGCAGAGCTGCGCCGCCGGGGCTGCCGCGCTCCGCTGGCCTTTGTGGCACGCACCCCGGCCCACGCATACAGCGCCTACCGGGTGGACGCCATGCAGTATCTGCTGCAGCCAGTGCATCAGCCGGAGATCTCTGCCCTGCTCAAGCGGGCGGTGGAGCCGGAATACGGCCCCACCCTTACCGTGACCACCGCAGACGGCGTGCGGGCGCTGGCCTATGCTGAAATTGAATATCTGGAATGCACCCATCATATCGTGCACTTCCACCTGACCACCGGGGAGGATGTGGCCTCCCTCTCTCTGCGGGTGCCCTTTTCTGCTGTGGCACAGCCGCTATTGGCGGACGGCCGCTTTGTGCAGCCGCACCGCTCCTATGTGGTCAATCTGAAAGCGGTGCAGCTGCTGACACCCGGCGAGGTACGGATGCGCAGCGGGGCGCGCATCCCCATCCCCCGCGGGCGGGAAGCCGCCGTCCGGGAGGCTTTCTGCGCCCGGGTAGGGTAAAAAGTAAAAAGTCGCTGCACATTCGTGCAGCGACTTTTTTGCTTGATGATTTTAAATGGCTTCCGCTGCGCTTTAGCCATATTCAGCGGAAAGAATATTTTTAATTTCGCGTTTGTCGCGCTCTACCGAGCGCGACAAACGCATTTTCATAAAAGGGGCATAGAGGAAAAAGACAGTTGCAGCGGCTTTTGTTTTACAAAAAATTGCCGGAACGATCACTTGGACTGGGTTTTGCGCTTCAGCAGGGTCTGGACAGGGCCTGCGGGCATGAACCGCTCCGACTGGGCAATGAGGGTGTGGTACAGCCGCAGCTGATTGCCACGGGCGATCCCCAGTTCGGTCAGCATCTGCTTGTAATGGGGGAACATCTGCAAGCGGCTGTTCACGACCTTGCTAAGGTCTGCATTGGTGTGCAGCAGGCTCTGGGGGTTCTGGATGTAGTAATAGCCCGGGTCGGCAAGGGCGGTGTACGCCTTTGCCAGCCGGAAATACCGCACATTGAACAGCTGATCCTCGTTGTAGACCTCGCGGGTGAACCAGAGGTCGGCATTCGTCAGCAGGCTGCGGCGGTACAGCTTGTTCCATACCACGTTGAAATAGAAGGAGGAGGGCTTTTTCATGTATTCCTGCATAAACTCCTTCTGGCCGTAGTTCCCGGCGGGCAGAAAGCTGTAAACGTTCACCTCCGGCTCGGCGGTATCGGTCTGTATGCCCAGCTGCGCCAGCAGCTTTTCGGTGCGCTGACCGCCTTTGCTGGAAGCCAGCGGGATCACCATCCAATAGGGCGCAACGACCAGATCGGCATAGTTCTTCTCGGCGGCTTCCACCATGCGGGCGGTAAAGGTGGGTTCAATATAATCATCGCTGTCCACGAATTGCAAATACTTGCCGTGGGCAACGCGCATCCCGGCGTTGCGGGTAAGGGAAAGCCCCTCGTTCTCCTTGCTGATGACCACCACGCGGGGATCTTTTGCCCGGAACTGCTCACAGATGGCAAGGCTGCCATCCGGGGAGCCATCGTTCACCACGATGATCTCAAGGTTCTGGTAGCTCTGGCCGCAGATGCTTTCCAGACAGCGGGCAAGGGTCTTTTCTACCTTGTAAACGGGCACGATCACGCTGACGAGCGGGGTGTTCATGGGCTTCCTCCTTTACAGACTTACTCCGTTCTGAGCTTCTGCTTTTTCTTGGCGGCAGACTTTCGTCCGCTGCGCTCGGCGGCAAGCTCCGCTTCCTCGTCGCTGCCGGCAAAAAAGGCATACCAGTACTCTGCCGCGTCGCTCAATGCTTTCTGGATGCTGAGGGTGGGGCTTACGCTTTCTGCCAGCCCCACCAGCGAGGCGTGCAGCTGGGTCTGTACCTCTTCGTAGAGGCCAAGCTTTGTGTAGAGCGCCTTGTAGTAGTCTATCATTTGCAGACGGTTCTGCATGATGGTGGACAGATTGATCTGGGTGTGACAGATGCTCTGCGGGTTCTGGACATAGTAATAGCCCGGCTCTTCCAGCGAGACTACCCGCTCCACAAATTCCAGATACCGGATGTTGAACTGCTGATCTTCGGCGTGGATCATCTCATTGGTAAACTCCAGCCCGTGGGCGTTCAGCACGTCCCGGCGGTAGAGCTTGTTCCACACCACATTATAGAAAAAGGTCACAGGCTTTTCCATCAGGTGCAGCGCGTAGCTTTTCTGGTCGTAGACACCGGCGGGCAGAAAACCGTATTCCCGGTACTCCACCTCCGGCTTTTTCCGGCGCAGCTTTTTTTTGGCGGCATCCTTCGACTTACCGGGCTTTGCCTTCTCCCGCAGCTGCTCCTTCTGGATATCCAGGGGGATCTCCATCCAGTAGGGCGAGATGACCAGCGTGGCATCGTGCTGCTCGGCGGCAGTTACCATACGCTGGGTGAAATCCGGGGCAAGGTGGTCATCGCTGTCTACGAACTGCAAATATTTGCCCTGCGCCAGCCGCATTCCCACATTGCGGGTGATGGAAAGACCTTCGTTTTCCTTGTCCACCACCGTCACACGAGGGTCTTTGGCACAAAACTGATTGCAGATCGTAAGGCTGTCATCTTTAGAGCCATCGTTCAGCACGATGATCTCCAGCTCTTGATAGGTCTGGCCGCAAATACTTTCCAGACAGCGGGCAACACTATTTTGTGCGTTGTACACGGGCACGATAATGCTGACGAGCGGGTTTGTCATGACAGGGATCTCCTTTTGACGATAAGGTTTGGTTTTTATTACTTCACCAAAGCACGCCTTTGTAAAAAAGACGTAATTATTTATATTATCATACTCCTATGGCACGCAAAATGCAAGAGGATGGGCGTTTTATCCATCCGGGCGCAGGCAGTTTATACTTGCGCCCAGTCCAGCGCGGTCCAGTCCGGCAAAAACTGATTGCATACCCGGCGCAGGGCGGGGGCATCGGCGGCGCTGGTGGTGTCCTGAATGCCCACCAGATAGAAACCGGCATCGTGGGCGGTCTGGGCGGCATAAAGGGCGTCCTCGCACACGGCGCACCCGGCGGGGCTTGTGCCGCCAAGGCGGTGCAGCGCCTCCATAAAGGGCGCGGGGCTGCTTTTGCTCATGGCGCCCCGTGCCTCGATGTAAAAATCAAAGTATTCGTCGATGCCAAGCCGGGTCAGCACGGTGCGGCACTGGCTGCTCCATGTGTTGGAGCAAACACACATCCGTGCGCCCTCGGCCCGCAGCCGGGCAAGGGTGTCCCGCACGCCGGGCTTCAGCTCCACCTTTTCGTACAGGGCGGCGATCACTTCATACATCACGTCCCGGTAGCTGTCCATATCCAGCGGCAGCGCGTACTCCCGGATGAGGTACTGTGCGCCGTCCTCCATGCCCATGGTCAGCAGGGTCTTGTGCAGGTCTGCTTTCGGGGCGCGGCCAAAGCGCGCCAGCAGCGCCTCCGGGGCACCCTCCCATACCACCACCATGCTGTCAGTCAAAGTACCGTCCATATCAAAGATCCATTGTTTGCAGTGCATACGTTCCCTCCTGTTGTGCGCCCTTCGGGCTGCTGCTTTACACATCTCCTGCGATAGTATAGCACGAAACTTTCACAGGAAAAAGGCATGATCTCCGAAAATTCGGGAGAATTTTCCGCAAAAGTATGGTATAATTATAACAATCCTAGAGAATACCGGGAACGTGCACGGGAGGGTTTGATATGGAACGCAGAGATCCCACGCAAAAAGCGCTGGTGCTGGCAGGCGGCGGCGCGCGGGGCAGCTATCAGGTGGGCGTCTGGCGGGCTTTGATGGAGCTGGACTGGCACCCGCAGATCATCACCGGCACCAGCGTGGGCGGGCTGAACGGCGCCATGTTTGTGCTGGATCTGTACGAGACTGCCCGGGATATGTGGCTGACCATCCGCAGCCGGGATGTGATGGAGCTGCCGGAGGAAAAGGCCGACCTTTCTGCCCTGCACCAGTTTCTGCGCCGGGTGGTAAAGGCGGGCGGCATGGATGTGACCCCGCTGGAAGAGATCGTGGAGCGGGTGCTGGATGAGGACGCGCTGCGGGCAGCGCCCATCCGGTTCGGCATCGTGACGGTGGAGCAGCGCGGACTGCGCCCCCGGGAGCTGACGCTGGAGGATATCCCCGCCGGGCAGGTGCGGGACTACCTGATGGCCTCAGCGGCCTGCTTCCCTGCCCTGCGGGCGCGGCAGATCGATGGGGTCAAGTTTCTGGACGGCGGGTACAGCGATAATATGCCCACCGGCCTTGCCAAGACCATGGGCGCAGAGGAACTGGTCTGTGTGGACCTTGAGGGCGTGGGCATCACCCGCCCCAACCTGACCGGCCTGCCCACCACCATGATCCGCAGTTACTGGGAGCTGGGCGATATCCTCCACTTCGACCCCGACACCGCCAAGCGCAACATGGAGCTGGGCTACTACGACACCCTGCGTGCCTTTGGACGCATCCGGGGCTGCGCCTACGCAGTGGACAGCGGCGCGGACAGCAGCGCCGATGCCGAAGCTTTCCGCGCAGCCTTTGACGCCGTGCAGAAGGAGGTGCGGGAAAAGTACCCCGTCACCCTTACCGCCGATGCCGCTTTGCTGCTGGCACGGATGAAAGACGCCCAGCTTGCCCCGCTGGAAGCCGCCGCCGAGGATGCCGGGGTAGACCCCACCCATTTCTACACCACCCGGACGCTGGCGGAGGCGTTTCTGGCGGCGTGCGACAAAGACCGCATGGAAAGCTTTGCCCCGCTGTTCACAGGCAGCAGCACCGCCGGACAGGCGGCGCTGGCCGCGTTGCTGCCCAATACATTCTTACAGGCGCTGGTGTGGCGCACTTTGACCGCATCGGCTTTGCCGGAGGTGACAAAAGATGAAGGTTTATAAAGGTGTATCCGCTTCCCCCGGGCTAGTGCTGGGACAGGTGAGCCGACTGGAACATCATGTAGAGACCTTCAGCCACGGCCCTTTCAACCCGGAGCGGGAGCTGCGGCTGCTGGCAAATGCCGTGCACACGGCGCAGAATGAACTGGACTCCATGGCAGAGCGCGCCGCGCCCACCGAGCAGGCCATCTTTTCGTTCCAGAGCATGATGCTGGACGACGAGGGCATGATGAACGAGGTGCGCTTTTGCATCAATGCGGGCATCAGCGCCTCGGCGGCGATGCATCAGGTGGGGCAGCGCTACGCCGACCAGCTTGCCAACATGAAGGATAACCCCTATATGCAGCTGCGCAGCGTGGATATTCTGGACGCCACCCGCCGGGTGATCAATATCCTTACCAACCGCCCCCGGGTGTGGCTGGCACTGGATCATCCGGTGATCCTTGCCGCCGACCGGCTGATGCCCACCGATCTGTTCAGCGTGCCCTCTGGCATGATTTTGGGCGTCATCACCGCCGAGGGCAGCGGCCAGAGCCATGCCGCCATCATTGCCCGGGCAATGAACATCCCGGGCATCGTGCAGGTGGGCAAGGATTTTCTGGACGACTGCGATGGACGCACCGTCATTCTGGACGCAACCAACGGCAACTGCATCCTTGACCCGGATGCCGTTGCCCGCCAGCAGGCAGAAGCCAGCATCTGCCAGCTCCAGCGCGAGGACGCGGAGATGAAGCAGCTGCACAGCCTGCCGGACGAGACGCGGGACGGCGAACCCTTTGAGCTGCTGGCCAACTGCTTCGGCCCGGAGGACATCGACACTGCCATGCAGTCCGGTGCCAAGGGCGTGGGGCTGCTGCGCAGCGGCTACATGATGCTGCCCGGGCGCATTCTGGACGAGCAGGAGCAGTATTTCTTCTATTGCTCCTGTCTGGCAGCGGCAAACGGCTGCCCGGTGACCGTGCGCACCTTCGACTTTGGCTCCGACCGCACCGTGGCAGATGCCAATCAGGGGCCGCAGTCCTCTAAACTCGGCCTGCGCGGCATTCGCAACAGCCTGCGCCAGCCCCAGCAGTTCCAGACCCAGATCTGCGCGTTGCTGCGCGCCGCCGCGCGCGGGCCGCTGCGGGTGATGTTCCCCATGGTGACCGAGGTGGAGGACTGGGACGCCGCCATGAGCATTGTGGAGCACTGCCGCCAGAGTCTGCGGGAGCGGGGCGTGCCCTTTAACGAGAATACCCAGTTCGGTGTGATGCTGAGCATCCCCGCCGCCTGCCTGACCGTGGAGGACTTTGTAGCCCACGGCTGCGATTTTCTGGTCATCGGCACCAACGACCTGACCCAGTACACCCACGCCGCCGACCGCGAGCTTGCCAGCGCAGAGCACTACTACCGCCCCGCCAGCCCGGCCATGAAAAAGCTGATTACCATGGTGATGGATGCCGCCAATGTGCACCACGTCCCGGTGACTATATGCGGCCTTGCCGTGGGCAACCCCGCCAACACGGCGCAGTACCTGCACCTCGGCCTGCGCAGCTTCTCGGTAAGCCCCCAGAACCTGCTCAAGGTAAAACAGGCTCTGCTGGACACCGATGCCCACCCGGATGCAGCTGAAAATAGCTGAGGAAGCTTTACGAAACGTAATATAATGCGAAATAATAAGAGGCTGCTGCACAAAACTCCTGTGCAGCAGCCTCTTATTGCTTCTTACTCCAGATTCCCCGTCAGGGTCATCACGGCGGAGAGCACCGCCAGCGGGGCGGTCTCGCACCGGAGGATGCGGGGGCCAAGACCTACCGTTTTCGCCCCGGCCTTGGCGGCCATTTCGGCTTCCTCGGCGGCAAAGCCGCCCTCTGCGCCGGTCACGATGGCAAGGCGCAGCTTCTGCCCATCGGCGGGCTTTGCTTCAGCCAGCAGCTGGCGCAGGGGTGCGCCGCCGCACTCGTAGCAGAACAGCACCAGATCGTACTGGTCAAAGCTGCGGCACACCGCCCCGAAGTTCGGCAGCGGCAGGGCTACGTCCGGCAGAACGCCCCGGCCGCACTGCTTGGCGGCTTCCAGCGCAATGCGGTTGTAGCGCTCGTTCTTCTGCTCCTCTTTTTTGGGTGCAGCCACGCAGTAGCGGCTGAAGAAGGGCACGATGTGGGCAGCGCCCAGCTCCACCCCGTGCTTGATGATCTGTTCCAGCTTGTCCTGCTTGGGGTAGCCCGCCAGCAGGGTCACCTCCACGGTGGGCTCGGCGGCGCTGGGGTAGCCCGGCTCTACGGCAAAGTCTACCCTGTCCTCCCCAAAGCCGGTGATGGTGGCGGTGTACTCCACGGCGTTGCCGTCGCAGAGGATGACGGTCTCCCCGGGCTTTGCCCGCATCACCCGGGCAAGGTGATGGGCGTCCGCGCCCCGCAGGGTGGCGGTGCCGTCAGAGATCTCGGTGGTAAAGTAGCGGTGCGGCATATTGTGCGCTCCTTCTTACAATATTTGAATATCAGGCCTTTTTGCAGACGATGCACTCCCAGCCGCGCTTTTCCTTGACCTCCACCACGGACAGACCGGCTTTTTCCAGCCCGGCGATCACCTCGTCCTTGCGGCTGTCGATGATGCCGCTGGCAATAAAGGTGGCACCCTCGGCCATCAGGCCGGGCACGGCGGGGGCAAGGCTGAGGATGGCGTTGGCCACGATATTGGCGGTGATGATATCGTAGGTGCCGCTGGCCTTATCGGACAGATCGCCAACCAGCACGGTCAGCTTGTCCTGCACGCCGTTCAGCGCGGCGTTTTCCCCGGCGGTGCGCACCGCCACAGGGTCGATGTCCACGCCCTCGGCGCTGGCAGCGCCCAGCTTGAGGGCGGCAATGGCAAGGATGCCGCTGCCGGTGCCGATATCCAGCACCCGCTCGCCGCCGCGCACCTGCTCGTCCAGTGCCTCAAGGCAGAGACTGGTGGTCTCGTGACCGCCGGTGCCGAAAGCAAGGCCGGGGTCAAGGATCAGCTTGACCCGGTCGGTGTCGTACTGCTGCCACGAGGGCACCACAGCCAGACGGCTGCCGATCTCCATGGGGTGGTAGTATTTGCGCCAGCCGTTCTGCCAGTCCTCCTGCTCCACGCCCTCGGTCTCCACGGTGTAGGGGATGCCGGCGGCTTCCATGCGGGCGGCGATGAGCGCCAGCGTTTCCACCTGAGAAGCGCCCGGCTCCAGATACAGATGGATGATCACGGTATCCCGGGGCTTGTCCAGCAGCTCCTGCTCGATCAGATCCACATGGGCGATCTCGGCCACCTGCTGCTCGATGTCGCTGTAATCCTCGATGTAGATGCCGCCCTCGGCAATCAGGGTGGCAACGGCCTCGGCGTTTTCAGCATCGGCCTTGGCCACGGTCAGGCGGATATCGGTCCATTCCATAGTACAAGTCTCCTTTTTATATGCTTGCCCTTCCAGCAGTGCCGGAGGGAAAAATTCTGTCACCTGTATAGTACCCGATTCTGCGCCCGGATGCAAGCCCCTTGGTAAAACCGGCGGCGCTGCCGCCCGAAAGGGTGCACAGATTGACTTTCGGCAGAACATCCGTTATGCTATACGGGACAGGACAAAAAACGTGATGCTGCGCAAAGGAGCATCGGAAAGGGATCTTTATCGTATGTGTACCAAAACCTTCACATGGCGGCTGCTCACCGGCCCCGAACTGACCGGGGTGTATCTGAACGAGATGCGCAGGGATTTCCCCGCCGGGGAGCTGAAGCCTTTGAGCATGATCCTGAACAGCGAAGCGGACGGCACCGCCCACACTTGGGGCGTGTTTGACGGCGACACGCTGGCGGCTTATCTTTTGATGGTGCGGCCGGAGGGCTGCCGGGTGAGCCAGCTGGATTATTTTGCCGTGGTGCCCGCCTACCGCGCCCACGGCATCGGGGCACAGCTGCTGGCACAGCTGCCCGCCCAGGAGGGCGATGCCGAAGCCATCCTGATTGAAGCCGAGATGCCGGAAAAGGCGGAGGACGCCGCCATGGCCGTGCGGCGTCTGGGCTTTTACGCTCGCTGCGGCGCGTGGGATACCCACTACACCGAGCATCTTTTTGACGCATGGTTCCGCATTTTGGTGCTGGACTGCCCGGGCTGCGCCTCCCTTGCCCCGAAGGCTGTGGTAGAGGCACTGGCCGACTGCTACCGCCGCACCATCAGCCCCACCCAGTGGCAAAAGCACGTTCGGTTCTTTGCCCCGGACGGCAGCGTGTGCGGGTAACCAAACCATCAAATGCGCAGGGCGCGGAGGAAGCTTCCATGAGTGAATTTTCACATCTGAAAAACAAGCTGCTGGCCGAGCAGGTGGAGGACCAGATCTACCATTATATTCTGGACGAAGCGCTGGAGCCGGGCGCAAAGCTGCCCAACGAGTTTGCGCTGGGCGAAAAGTTCCGGGTGGGGCGCAGCACCATCCGCGAGGCGGTAAAGCTGCTGTCCAGCAAGGGCATCGTGGAGGTGCGGCAAGGCTCCGGCACCTATGTGGTGACCACGGTCAAGGGGCTTTCCGACCCGCTGAACCTGCGCAGCGTGCAGGACAAGAACGCGCTGGCCTTTGATCTGGTAAACGTCCGTCTGCTGCTGGAGCCGGGCATTGCGGAGATCGCGGCGCAGAACGCCACCCCGGAGGACATCGAGCGGCTGCGGCGGCTCTGCGAGCGGGTGGAGAACAAGATCCACGCGGGCGACCGCTACATCGAGGACGACATTGCCTTTCACACCTGCATTGCCGAGAGCAGTAAAAATCTGGTGGTGGGGCAGCTGATCCCGGTCATCGACACGGCGGTGATGATGTTTGTGAACGTCACCCACAAAAAGCTCATTGATGAGACCATCATGACCCACCGCATGATCACCGAAGCCATTGCCAACCACGACCCCATCGGCGCAAAGGCCGCCATGGTGATGCACCTGAACTTCAACCGCAGCTATATCAAAAAGGTCTACGATGGCGAGGACCCGGAGGACGGCACCATCGGTATGGCGGCATATGTCATGGATAAAAAAGAGGACTGAACCCTCTCCAGCTCCCCCGAAAGGGGGAGCTTTTTTCGTTATCATCAGAGGAAAAAGCTTTTTATGGGGCGCGGGAGCGCCCTCTCAGGCGCTCCCGCGCCAGCTCTCCCGAAGGGAGAGCCAAGCCGTAAAGTTCATCACTAAAGTGTTAGGTATAACGAGGAAGCTTCCGGCAGTGCTCTTGGCTCTCCCTTTGAGGAAAGACTTCCCCCGCTCCGGGGGAAGATGTCGCGCAGCGACAAAAGGGGGAGTCTGTCACCGCAGGTGACTGAGAGGGTTCTCTCTAAAGTCATCAGATGACTTTTTCTCTGCTTTTTTGCCCAAAACCGCTCCAGCGGCTGATTTCGGGCAAAAATCGCCCGGATTTGGGCAGTGTGCATGATGTATCCCAGAGTTTTTGCACAAATAGTAGGACATACCCGTGACAACTTGCAAAAAGACGTCTGCGGTTTTACAATAAAATCACAAAAGGTTCCGCAGAAAAAAGGACGAAAGCAAGCAATATTTGGAGGTATGGATATGGAGTTGCGCTCACAGGAAGTCCGCACTTTAGCACCCGAGAACGACCCGCTGAAAATGGGTATGGGCTGGAAGGTCGATGACCTTGCAAAGCCCCAGATCATGGTGGAAAGCACCTTTGGCGACAGCCACCCCGGCAGTGCCCATCTGGATCAGTTCGTCAAGGAGGCCGTGCAGGCGGTCAACGAAAACGGCGGCAAGGCTGCCCGCTATTTTGCCACCGATATGTGCGACGGCATTGCACAGGGGCATGACGGTATCAACTACTCTCTGCCCCACCGTGACGCCATCGTGAATCTGGTGGAGGCACAGGCAAACGCAAGCGTGTATGACGGCGGCGTGTTCATCGCCAGCTGCGACAAGTCTGTGCCCGCCATGCTGATGAGCATCGGCCGCTTGAAGGAGATGAGCGCCATCGTGGTCACCGGCGGCGTGATGGAAGCCCACACCCTGCCGAAAGAATATGTGGTCAGCGACCCCGCCTGCGCCATCAACGAGCTGCTGACGCTGGAGCAGATCGGCAAGTTTGACGCATGGGAAAAGACCGGCGTCATCCCCAACAGCCAGCTGGATTATTACAAGCACAACGCCTGCCCCAGCTGCGGTGCCTGCTCCTTCATGGGCACCGCCTCCACCATGCAGATCATGGCAGAGGCGCTGGGCCTGATGCTGCCGGGTACCGCCCTGATGCCCGCCACCGCCCCGGAGCTGAAGCAGGCGGCCTACGATGCCGGTAAGCAGCTGATGGAGCTGGTCAAGAAGGGCATCACCGCCAAGGATATCGTGACCAAGAAGAGCTTCGAGAACGCCATCATGGTGCACGCCGCCATTTCCGGCTCCACCAACGCCACCATGCACCTGCCCGCCATCGCTCACGAGTTCGGCATCGAGATCGACGCCGACACCTTTGACCGGATGCACCGGGGCGCACACTACCTGCTGAACATCCGTCCCTCCGGCGATTGGCCCGCACAGTACTTCTACTACGCAGGCGGCGTGCCCCGCGTGATGGAGGAGATCAAGTCCATGCTGCATCTGGACGTGATGACCGTCACCGGCAAGACGCTGGGCGAGAATCTGGAGGAGCTGAAGAAGAACGGCTTCTACCAGCACTGTGATGCCATTCTTGCCGAAAAGACCGCTGGTTTTGCCCGTCCGGTCAGCCGCGAGGACATCATCCACAGCTTTGACAACGCCAAGGGTACCGACGGCAGCATCGCCATCCTGAAGGGCAACCTTGCCCCGGAGGGCTGTGTTATCAAGCACACCGCCTGCCCCAAGAATATGTTCGAAGCCACCCTGCGCGCCAAGCCCTACGACAGCGAGGAGGAGTGCATCTCCGCAGTGCTGCACGGTGAGGTGAAGCCCGGCGACGCCATCTTCATCCGCTACGAGGGTCCGCGCGGCAGCGGTATGCCCGAGATGTTCTATACCGGCGAGGCCATCTGCGCCGACCCGAAGCTGGCTTCCAGCGTAGCGCTCATCACGGACGGTCGTTTCTCCGGTGCAAGCCGCGGCCCGGTCATTGGCCATGTCAGCCCGGAGGCTGCGGTGGGCGGCCCCATCGCATTGGTGGAGCAGGATGACCTGATCCAGATCGACGTGCATAACCGTAAGTTGGCCATCGTGGGCGTGAAGGGCGAGCCCAAGACCCCCGAGGAGATGGACGCCATCCTTGCCGAGCGCCGCGCCAACTGGAAGCCCAAGGCTCCCAAGTACACCAAGGGTCTGCTGAAGCTCTACTCTCAGCACGCCGTCAGCCCCATGAAGGGTGCATACATGGAGTAAACCACTCCGCATAAATAACGAAAAGTAAACTGTCCGGCGGGTTTTGCCAGACGGCTTGGATAAGTGCAACCAAAAATCACGAAACGGAGGAAATTTCTATGACAGCAGTTGCAACTCCCGATGCGGCACGGCTGGTTTTTGCTGCCGTGGCAGGCCTGATCCTATTGCTCATTCTCATTATCAAGTTCAAGGTACACGCCATGATCTCCATCCTGATCGGTGCGGTTGGCATCGGCCTGATGGCCGGTATGCCCCTGTCCGACATCATCGGCTCGGTGAACGAGGGTATCGGCAACACCTTAAAGGGCATCGCCCTTCTGGTGGGTCTGGGCTCCATGTTCGGTGCCATTCTGGAAGAATCCGGCGGCGCACAGACGCTGGCTGTGACCATGGTGCGGAAGTTCGGTGACGAAAAGGCCGCGTGGGCACTGGGCATCACGGGTCTTGTGGTGGCCATGCCGGTGTTCTTTGATGCAGGACTTATCATCCTCATCCCGCTGGCCTTCTCTCTGGCAAAGCGCACCAAGCGCTCTGTGCTGTACTACGTCATTCCCCTGCTGGCCGGTCTGGCGGTTGGCCACGCCTTCATCCCGCCCACGCCGGGCCCCGTGCTGGTGGCTACCATGCTGGGCGTTGACCTTGGCTGGGTCATCCTCATCGGCATCTTCTGCGGCATCTTTGCCATGATCGCCGCCGGTCCCATCTGGGGCGGCATCTGCGGCAAAAAGTACATGATCGAAGTCCCCGAGCACGTGGCGCAGCAGGCAGACATTGACGAGAGCAAGCTGCCCAAGTTCGGCACTATCGTGGGCATCATCATGATCCCCCTGCTGCTCATCATCGCAAACTCTGTGGCTAAGGTGGTGCCCGCACTGGCCGGCATCCAGCCCGTTCTGGCCTTCCTCGGCGAGCCGTTTATGGCGCTGCTGCTGGCCACCATCGCTGCCATGTATCTGCTGGGCACCCGTCACGGCTATAACAACGCTCAGCTGGAAAAGATCATGACCAAGTCTCTGGAGCCCACCGGCATGATCCTGCTGGTCACCGCCTGCGGCGGCGTGCTGCGCTACATGCTGCAGAACTCCGGTCTGGGCGATGTCATCGGCAACGCCGTGGCAAACGCCAGCCTGCCGCTGGTGCTGGTCGCCTTTATCGTGGCTGCGCTGGTGCGCATCTCGGTGGGTTCCTCTACCGTGGCTATGACCATGGCAGCAGGCATCATCTCCGCTATGCCCGGCATCAGCGCACTCAGCCCGCTGTACCTTGCCTGTGTCACCGCTGCCATTGCAGGCGGCTCCACCGTCTGCTCCCACTTCAACGACTCCGGCTTCTGGCTGGTGAAGAGCCTTGTGGGCATGGACGAAAAGACCACCCTCAAGACCTGGACCATCATGGAAACGCTGGTGGGCGGCGTGGGCTTCCTCGTGGCTCTGGTTATTTCCCTCTTCGCCTGAGCGCCTGTCCGGGGCCTGCACCCCGGGATAAGCGTTGGGAGATATCCCCTTATTCATTTACCTCATTACCTCCTTCAAAAACAGCCGCTCCGGGTGTGCCCGGAGCGGCTGTTTTTTGCGTCTGCGTGACCCGGTCACGGAAAAGCGGGCTGCGTATGGGGTATACTGATGGTGTCAGTAAAACACAACACCCATTCAGGAGGGAAAAAATATGGCAGTCATCAACATTACCAAGGAAAACTTTGCACAGGAAGTGCTCCACAGCGAAAAGCCCGTTCTGCTGGACTTCTGGGCCAGCTGGTGCGGCCCCTGCCGGATGCTGAGCCCCGTGGTGGACGAGGTAGCCGAGGAGCGCACCGATGTAAAGGTGGGCAAGGTGAACGTGGACGAGCAGCCGGATTTGGCGGCGCAGTTCGGGGTGATGAGCATCCCCACCCTGCTGGTGTTCGAGCAGGGCAAGCTGGTGCGTCAGGCCGTGGGTGCCCGCCCCAAGGCCGGTGTGCTGGAGCTGCTGGGCTAAACTATCGTTTTGAACTTGGGACAGCGGAACGCCTGCGGGCGTTCCGCTGTCTCTTTTTTACGGAAATGGTTGGCATCAATTCAAAAAAATCATCCACGCTTCTACAAATGGAATCACAAAACCAAAGCAAAAGAAAAACAAAAGATCCAGCACAACTTTCATCCATCTGGCAGAACGCGTGCCGAAAGACATGGCGTGGATGATGAAAAGATTGGTCTCACCCCTGCGGCGATAATAGCCTGTCTGTTCAAAGCTGTTCCAGATCTCCAGCGATAAAAATTCAATGCCTGCACACAACGGGAAAATGACGAGAGAATGCATCCAGCCATCTGCCCGAAAAGAACCATCGCCAAGACCATACCAGTGCACCGCAATGGTGCCGGGACAAGCCAAAACGCCCCACAAGGCAAGTGCAATGCTCAGCCCAAGCAGGGCGGTGCGCACGGAATGCCAATCTACGGTGTGCTGTCGGCGCAGCATGGTAAAGAAATCTTCCAGCTGGATGGTCGGTGCGGCATCGGCTTCTTCCGGGGCACGGCAGTGCATAAGGTCGGCAAGGGTCAGCCCCAGCGCATCTGCCAGCGGTTCCAGGGTGTTGATATCCGGCAGACCGATGCCCCGCTCCCAGCGGCTGACAGCCTTGTCGGTAACGTGCAGCTGTTCGGCCAGCTCAGCCTGTGTCAGCCCTTGCGCTTTGCGCATCCGGCTCAGATAATTTCCGAAAGTTCTGGCATCCATTTTATCAACTCCCTTGGAAAAAGCATAGCATAAGGCCGCGCAAAACGCAATCGATGCTCTGTTTACCCGGACAAAAAGTGTTTGGATAGCTTGAATGTAAACAGCAAAGCGCCCGCCCTATGGTTCGAGCAGAACCACGGGGCGGGCGCTTATTTTATATGGAGTTCAGAAGAAAAATGCGGGATTCAGCTTACAGCTGGGGGCCTGCGGAGACCAGAGCCTTGCCGTGCTCGTTGCCCTCGTACTTAGCAAAGTTCTTCACGAAGCGGCCAGCCAGATCCTTTGCCTTCTCTTCCCACTGAGCGGCATCTGCGTAGGTGTCGCGGGGATCGAGGATGGCGGGGTCAACACCGGGCAGAGCGGTGGGGACCTCAAAGTCGAAGTAGGGGATCTTCTTGGTGGGAGCCTCGTTGATGGCACCGCTCAGGATGGCGTCGATGATGCCGCGGGTATCCTTGATGGAGATGCGCTTGCCGGTGCCGTTCCAGCCGGTGTTGACCAGATAAGCCTTTGCGCCGCTGGCCTTCATCTTCTTGACCAGCTCCTCAGCGTACTTGGTGGGGTGCAGCTCCAGGAAAGCCTGACCGAAGCAAGCGGAGAAGGTGGGGGTGGGCTCGGTGATGCCGCGCTCGGTGCCTGCCAGCTTTGCGGTAAAGCCGGACAGGAAGTAGTACTGGGTCTGCTCCGGGGTCAGGATGGAGACCGGGGGCAGAACGCCGAAGGCGTCAGCAGACAGGAAGATCACGTTCTTTGCTGCGGGAGCAGAAGAAACGGGACGCACGATGTTCTGGATGTGGTTGATGGGGTAGGACACACGGGTGTTCTCGGTGACAGACTTGTCAGCGAAGTCGATGTGACCCTCGGCATCCAGAGTGACGTTCTCCAGCAGAGCGTTGCGCTTGATGGCGTTGTAGATATCGGGCTCGGACTCCTTATCCAGGTTGATGACCTTAGCGTAGCAGCCGCCCTCGAAGTTGAACACGCCGTTGTCGTCCCAGCCGTGCTCGTCATCGCCGATCAGCAGACGCTTGGGATCGGTGGACAGGGTGGTCTTGCCGGTGCCGGACAGGCCGAAGAAGATGGCGGTGTTCTCGCCGTTCTTGTCGGTGTTGGCAGAGCAGTGCATGGAAGCAATGCCCTTCAGCGGCAGGAAGTAGTTCATCATGGAGAACATACCCTTCTTCATCTCGCCGCCGTACCAGGTGTTGACGATGACCTGCTCCTTGCTGGTGATGTTGAACAGCACAGCAGTCTCGGAGTTCAGGCCCAGATCCTTGTAGTTCTCGACCTTAGCCTTGGAAGCGTTGTAAACAACGAAATCAGGCTCGAAGTTCTCCAGCTCCTCAGCGGTGGGACGGATGAACATATTGGTAACGAAGTGTGCCTGCCAGGCCACTTCCACGATGAAACGCACTGCCATGCGGGTGTCCTTGTTGGCGCCGCAGAAAGCATCCACGACGTACAGGCGCTTGTTGGACAGCTCCTTCTGAGCGATCTCCTTGACAGCCTTCCAAGCCTCCTGAGAAGCGGGGTGGTTGTCGTTCTTGTACTCATCGCTGGTCCACCACACGGTGTCCTTGGAGTTCTCGTCCATCACGATGAACTTGTCCTTGGGAGAACGGCCGGTGTAGATACCGGTCATCACGTTCACAGCGCCCAGCTCGCTGACGTGACCCTTCTCGTAGCCTTCCAGCTCGGGCTTGGTCTCCTCTGCGAACAGCTGCTCGTAGGAGGGGTTGTGCACGACTTCAGTCGTGCCGGTGATGCCATACTTGGTAAGATCCAACTTTGCCATATTTGCGTACCTCTACTTTCGTTTGATCCTTACATAACTCTGTGTAGGAGATGCAGCGCCATTTATGGTACGGACACCGCATAAGGGGGAGACAGCACAGAACGATGCAGTGCAAATTCTCCTGTCTACCATTATACACAAAAGCTTTCCAAAAGCAATAAATGGAAGGTTCTGTTTGCAAAAAAGAAACAAATTTCATAAACAGGCTTTCCCGCACAAAGTAATTTCACGAAGCCCTGCAAGGACGCAGACCATGAAAAATAAGGCGGGAAGCGAGAAAACCGACATTTTGATAAAAGTTTGACAAACCGGGATGCAAGGTGGGACCCCCGGCCCCGGTGGGGCAAAAAACACAGCAGACAGCTCTTTGGTGCAAGACTGAGAAAATGTAAATGAGCATAAAAAATAAGATAATAGTTGAAAAAATAAAGCGGTATGGTACAATAAAGCTAGAAAGGACTCTCCGAGAAACAGAAACCAACATGCCGAAAGAGAGGAAGTGCTTTTCTATGAAAAAGATCGCCCCGATCCTGCTGGCCATGGTTTTGGCCCTGACCCTTTGCCTGGTAGGCTTTGCGGATGCAGAAAGCTATGACGATGATCCATTGGAAGAAACGGCGGCTTCCGCGTCCGAGGAGGCCTTGGAGGAGGCAGAGCCGGTTCCTGCCAGGAGCAGCGAGTGTGCAAAGTGCGGCGAAATGCGTGTCTACATTCAGAAGATCAGCGAATACGAGGCCGGACCCTACCAGGAACCCTGCATCCATAAGACCGCAGGAACCGATGCGGTATACTATAAGTATTGCATCTATCAGGAAGTCTGCCGTGGATGCGGCTACAAATCCCCTGCATGGGATGTTCGCAGCGGCGAGACAAGCAGAGAGTGCCACGGTTGGTAAACTGTTCCCCGGAGCCGCTGACGGCTTGAAAAACTTGTGAGAAACAGCAGCCCAGAGCTTTGAAAACCGCTTTGGGTTGCTGTTTTTGCCCTTTTTTGCAATATTTTGGCCAGAAGAAACGTTTTAGTGATAAAGGGACCTTACTTATGCTATACTGGTTCTCTATATAGATGATACTTTTCCCCCTTTGCCGGGGGCTGACATAAGGGAAACTGCCATGAAAGCCATCTACATCCTGCTCACCCGTTCCGGCACGTTGCTGTCCAAACTGGTCTATGCCGCCACCGGTGCCAGCTATACCTACGCCTCCATGGCGTTTGATGCGGAGCTGACCTGTCCCAGCGCAAGGCGATGGATCTGGGCGAGACGCCCTCGATGGTCAGCATCTATACTGGCCTGCTGATGGAGCTGCTGCAGCGCCGGGCGCAAAAGTTTTTTGAGGAAGTCTTTTGGGCATAAAATTGAAATTTCCGCTTTTTTGAGCGCTGCTCTTGCATTTTGCAGCCAATTGTGGTAATATTATTCGGCGGTATTGTTTTGCCGCAGAATATGCGCTCGTAGCTCAGCCGGTAGAGCATCTGACTTTTAATCAGAGGGCCAGGGATTCGAGTTCCCTCGAGCGCACCAAAGAAAAGCTCACGATTTACCGTTGAAAATGCGGTGCAAATCGTGGGTTTTTCTGTTTTACAAGGGGCGCGAAACCGCCAGAATGTGCCTTATTTGTGCCTTACTCTTGAAAAAATACCTTGCCGTGTGCCTTACGCTGTGCCTTGCTTCTGATGCCCGGCGGTGTGGGCGGGGCGGTTCAGGCTGCGAAATTTGCGGGCGGTCTGGGTGCGGCTTACTGTGTGTTGGGCAGTGTCCGCCGGGGGGGTCCCATCACAAGGACGGGTGCAGCATGTACCGGTCTGGCTGCTGGTGCGTAGGCGGTCTGATCGTGGGCGTGGTGGTTGCTACTCCCGGCGGGGTCTGCGGTCGGCTTCCAGTGCGGGCCCGCTCTTGTTGGGTGCGGGGCTGTGGTCGTGCTGGTGGTTCTCTCCTTGCCTGATCTGTGGCTGATCTCCCCGGCGGAATATGGATGCAGCGGGCAATGCGGGCGGCGTCCGGCTCCATCATGCAAAAGAAAAAGCCTGTCCGGCTTGATAGTCGGGCGGGCTTTCGTGCTGTCTGGGGGCCTGATCGTGTGGGGCTGCGGGTGCTGCACAGCTTCCAGCGTGGGCGGCTGGGTGTCTGATCTGGGCTGTGTGGGTGTGTGCTGCGTGTGTCCGGGTTGCCGCCGGGCGGTCTGATCGTAGGTGTGCGGGTAGTGCTGGGCGTTCTGTTGCCGGTGCTGCGGCGGGGTGTGGTGCTGCTAATCTGTGCATGATCTCCCCCGGCGGGGTACGTTGGCTGCGTGCATCAGAGCGCGGGCCGGGTGCGTGCTGCGGCGCTGCCAGAGCGGGGCGGCTATGTGGGTTTGGGATTCTTCCCAACAAGTCCTTGCAACGCAAGGGGCCGTGTATGTACAGGGCCATTGCTTGCAAGAGCAGCGTTTGTATAAACGTCTGCCCTGCTTGCAAGTGCTAGGCCCTCTGCAAGAGCACACGACTTTCCGTGAAAGTCTAGTGTGTTACACCTCGCCGCCGGGCGGGGTGTACGTTCTCGGTGTGCTCCCGGGTGTGTCCATCATCCAATTTGTCGGATGCCGTGGGCGGTCTGACTTTGCTCTGCCGGGACCGGGTCGCCCTGCTCAAAGTACCGGGCTAGGCTGTCCAGATTCACAAGCCAGCCGCGCCCGGCATTCACATACCGGACTTTGCCGGTCTTGCAAAGCCGCCGGATATAGTGGGGTGACAGTCCGTAAATTTCAGCGGCCTGTTTTACGGTGCCCATGTTCGGGTAGCGGATCGTATTGTTCAAGCAATGCACCTCTTTTCCTTCTGGTCGATGTGTGTCGCTCTCTGTGTGCCTGCATTAAACCATGGAGAGGGCTATATTTCAAGAGGGCCAAACGTGGGCGACGGTGCAGCGGGATGCAGCATTGATGAACGGGAATCTTTTCGGCTATTCGGTACAGCGTGGAATCTCTTTGCATCTGGTGCCATGGAGTGCCGTCCTGTGTCGTGGGGTGCCGTGGCTTGCATCAGATTTTCCCGGCGAGCTATGGACAGATGGGGCGGCGTTCAGCCGGGCCGAATGTTTGATGAAATTAAATCGTTTTTGTGATGAAAGATTCTTGTGTGTAAAATGTGGAAAGTTTCAGCTTGCAATTGTTCAATATGTCAAATAAAAGTACGCGGAAATATTTTTCTTTGCATAGGTGCATTCAGCAGGCAGAGGGGCGGGCTATGCGCGCGCAAATGAAACAGCTTCCGCAAGCCCGAAAAGTTCCATGGAAAAACAACTTGCGAATAGATCAGGGCAAAAGAATGTCACAGGCAAAAAGACAAGGCACACAGCCAGAAAACAGGACGGCGCATACTGTACCCGACATGATTACAAAACACCCGGCGGCAAGCAAGGGACAAAGCGTCATTACATAGTGACAATGCAGAGTATAGGCGGCTCTATTCAGCGGACTATACACACCACCCGGCGGAACAGATAAACCGGGGCAGCACATTCCAATTGGGGCGATATGCACAGCGGCGGCGGATGATTGCCACAGCCTGCCCGATCATATCCAGCGGCTAGGGGGCAACGGCTACAATGTGCGCATGAAAACCATTTCCGCAAGTGTTGAAACCCCGCCAGAAAAACAAACTTGCGAATACAGCAGAGCAAGGGCGCAGTACAAGCAAAAAAGCAAGGCGGGAAGCGAGAAAACAGGCGGGGCCTATCGCGCAAGAATGATAACAAAACCATGCAGAACCGGACGTTTGAGTGTAGCCATAGTGTAACGATATGAGTGCATTGTGCTATTTTGTGTCATTTTATTGATTTTCCACTCGGCGTAGCGGTTGCACTACGGGATGATCTTCCCCAAGGCGTTAAGGTACTGGGGCGCTCTTTTGAAAACTATGCGGGTCCAGAAGCGTGAAATAATTTTAGACGGCAGGGATTTTTTTCACTTCCGCAAAAAATGGCCGTGAAAAATCTGCCGGGGGTCAAAAAAGCCGCCTGCCCTTTATAGCTCAGAGGGGCGGCGGCTTTGGATGTCAATTACTTGAACAGCGGCCCAAGGTCATAAGGGCTGTAATCAGCAAGGACGTTGAAAGCGTCAGAAAATCCACAAGTCTGATTTGCATAGTCCCCATGGTATGCCTTCCAAGGGCTAGTTGCTGTAATTAACAGGGAGTTGGGCGAAACATCCAGCCCGGCGGCAATGCGATTCAGTGTATAAAGATGGATTTTCCCGGCGGCGCGTAATGGCTTAATTTCCGCTGGGTCAAAGCCTGTACGCTGTTGCAGTTCGGATAGTGTACAATCATGCTCACAAAGCTGCTGCAACAGGTTGAACGGGTCAACACGCAAGCGGGAACGCTGGTGGCCTTTTTTCTTTTTCATGGGATTCCTTTCTGGATGTTGTGAAAACCTATGCTTTGCCCTCTCTCCCCGATTGTGGTATACTATTGGGGGAAGATGGACACGCAAGTTGTTTTCCTTTGTTCCTACGGATGGGGCTTTCAAAGTAGCATGAGAGAAGCGGGGCAGCTTGTACCATGCGAAACGAAAGCCCTTTTTATTTTTGCGGGTGTGCGGTGCGCCAGTTGTTTGCGGCCTGGGTGAGCACTAAACGGCGATAAAATACGATTTTGCCCCCGCTTGCGCGTTCCTTTGCAACCATGTCACAGTATTCTCTTACTGCCCGGTTTCTGGATTCTTCCTGTGCAGCTTTCCGGGCAAGCAAAACATGATTTTCATAGACCCTGAACGAACAGCAATATGAGGCGACTTTCTGTTTCATGGTCAAAATTCCTTTCGTAACGGTCACAATGCGGCAAGTTCGGCTTTCAGGCGTTCCAATTCTTCCCGCTGATCTGCAAGAATGGCGTTGCGGATTCGGGTTTCCTGCTCTGTGCTGGGCTTCCAGTCAAACCCACGCACCTTTACTTCCTCAATGCTGTTCTTCTCGAGGATGGTCAAAAGCTGCTCGATCTTCTGGATTGTGGTGTAAAGGTCGGTTGCGTGTAAAAGTGTTTCTTTTGTCATAATGGTTCTTTCCTTTGGTTTTGTTTGTGCATAGACACACAGAATGATATTTTCATCGGGTGATTTATGTGCATCCAGCAGGCCGGGGCAAAATGCACTTTTATGCGGCCTGCCAGAGTTTGACCATGCTGCCGTCTGCGTTCAGCAACACCCGGCGGGCTTCATCGGTATCAAGGCGGCGGCACTCTACCACGCAGGACACCCGGCGGGCAGCGGCATAGGCTCGGGCGGTGCGCATGGCCTGCTCAAGTAAGGGCGTTTGGCCTAAAGTCTCGCCAGTGAGTGTATAGAGGGTGTAAATAAACATGGTGCATACTCCTTTCTTTTGGCTGTGAGGTCTGGCCGCTTGCTCTATCGGCGGAGAATCAGCCCGGCGGGGGCTGGGCATATTCCGCGGGGGTGGGCTGTTCTTCCGTTGCTCTGTCCTGTCGAAACGCCTTTTTCAATTCGGCGGTCTCTGTGTCCTCTTGTTGTGTCTGCGGCTGGGCGGCTATTTGCTCTGCTGCCTTTTCAATCTTTGGTATCTGCCGCTTCTTCAGCTCTTCCGTTCCAGCGTAGCCGATTCTATTTGTGCCGCTAGGCAGGCTTGAAAAGACTGCCGTTTGCGGCTTTTTCCTTATCCGCTGGTTTGCCGTTGCGGTTCCGATTCCTTTTCCTTTATCCTTATCTATCTCTTTATCTTTATCCTTTTCCTTATTGCTTGAAGAATCTGCGCTTCCAGCGGTTTCCGCATTCTTCAAACCACTGGTTTCTTCATCGTTAGAACCAGTGGTTTCTTTATTGCGTCCGCCTTTTGACCCATCAGCGCGTTTTTTCATACTGGAATCTATTGTGGGCTTAATAAGCGTCCACAAAGGTTTAACGGTTTTGCTGAGTTTTGGCTCTGTTCCATGGAAAGCATATTGAAAGATTGCATTGTATGCTTCAAGCTGTTGCATTGGCTTTAGGTCTTGGAGTGCTTCAAAGTAGGAAAGAAAAAACAGTACTGCTTTACTAGATGTACCCATAGTTCACCACCACTTACCGCATAGAAGCATACACTCTGCGGACAGAGGACGCACTATTACACTGCTCCGCCGGAGCAGGGTCGCCCTGCTCGAAGTACCGGGCAAGGCTGTCCAGATTTACAAGCCAGCCGCGCCCGGCATTTACGAACCGAATCTTACCGGCTTTGCACAGGCGGCGGATGTAATAGGGCGATAGGCCGTAAAGCTGGGCGGCTTGTTTGACCGGGGCCATGTTGGGCAAACGGGGATAGCTAATGCACTCGCCCATGGTCAATACTCCTTTCCATCTTCCAACAGGCTTTCCACTGATACGCCAAGGGCGCGTGCTACATGCTGGGCAGTAGTACGCCAAACAGCCTGTCCTTTACGCATTTTCCAGATAGCAGCACGACCAACGCCAGCTTTTTGAGCCAGTTCTTCACAGGTCATATCGCATCGGGTCATTTCTGCAACAACCTTTACTCGGTCAACAATGATAGCTTTTGCCAAAATATTCACTCCTTTCGAAAGAGAACTTTTATTCCCTTTAATCGGAGCATAGCAAGAATAAAAGTTCTTGTCAACCGACTTTTAAGAATTTTTGTTCCTTTTAAAAAGAAAGTGTGCTATACTTACCCAAGAAAGGAAGTGTTTGTGTGACCGTTGGAGAGAAAATTCGCAGCAGCCGAGTGAATGCCGGCCTTACACAAAAAGAGCTGGGCGATAAAATGGGTGTAGACAGTGCAACCGTCGGAAAGTACGAACGTGGCATTTTAAACCCCAAGTTACAAACACTTGAAAAGATTGCTGCCGCTCTGGGGGTCACAGTTTGGGAACTTGGTGCAGTGAACTCGGCCGAATATCGGCAAATCATAATTGATAGAGAAATCAATAAATCCAGAGAAAGACATGATGAGGATGCGAAACTTCATCAGTTAGAGATAGAGTTCAGAAAATTAAATACTCATGGTCAGGAAAAAGCGTTAGAAAGAATTTGCGAATTAACGGAAATTGCACGTTTTCTAAAAGAGAAAACACCGCCGGAAGAAATGGTTTGGTGTGGGCCATCAGTTCCAATGTTAATGCAACAAGCTACGATATTCACAGGGACGTTGCCTGAAGATGTAAAAGAATTTCTCAAAAAGCACCCCGGTGCAGGGACATTATTTGTACCTGTAGATCAAGTGGATGCAGTTCTTGCGAAACTAGGAAAAAAGTACAACAATGGCGAAAGCATTCCGAGGGAAAAAATCTGTTACGACAAACTGAAAAGCGAAATAGGAGTTATATCGTTAGAAACCGAGTACAAATATTGTCGGTATCAAACATGCAACACTATGCCTGCCGCTAGGGATACTTCCGAAGATACCAAAACCGAGAACAACTAAAGCCGCATGGAATAGTGCCAATGTTATTTTAGAAATCCGGTTAGAAAGAGATGAACTATGGAAAAATCTTCCTTTTCTGAATTTCAGGTGAAGCAAATGTATGAAATGCTTATGGATATGCTCTTGAGAAACCCGGAACTTTTTGAACAGTTACCGGGTGTCACGGCAAGGCAACGGAAAAGCTATGAGCGAATGAGAGCGGATTTCCTAAAAAGGACAGAGAAGAAAGTGGAACCACATAGCAATGGCTTATGACAGGTGAGAAGATGGAAGAACTTTATAATCAGCTTGCGGCACTGGCCCGGCGGTTTGGCGCAAAGCGGCTTGTGCTGTTTGGCTCCCGTGCCCGGGGCGACAACCGGCCCAACAGCGATATAGATTTAGCCGTGTACGGGATGCCAGAGGATAACCGAGCCGAGTTCTGGATGCACTGCGAGGAACTGCCCACGCTGCTGAAATTTGACATTGTGCACATTCAGGACGGCATGGAACCGGTATTTCTTGCGAACATCGAAAGGGATGGTGTTGAACTGATGGACAAGCTGCATGAAAAATACGACCGTTTTACCGCTGCGGTGGCCCGACTGCGGGAAGCACTGGATGATTACAAGAAGTTTCCTCTTGATTCGGTGCGGGATGGAACCATTCAGCGGTTTGAGTTCTGCACGGAACTGGCATGGAAAACAATGCGGGAATACCTGCTTGACCAAGGCTATACCAACATCAACAGCCCGAAAGAAGTTATCAAGCAGGCGTTTGCCTTTGGCATGATAGACGATCAAAAGGCGTGGGTGGAGCTGTTGAACGACCGCAATTTGACCTCTCATGTTTACGATGAAGCCACAGCGGCGGCAATCTTTGCACGGATAGAGGGCCAGTATCTGCCCCTGTTCGACAGTGTGACAGCCTACATGAAGGACGAATGAAGCCCGGCGGAACAGCAGAAAGCGGGGTGGACGGATGGCAAAGATAACAAAGCGGATGAAGAAGGACGGCTCTTGCTCCTACTGTATCCGGGTCTCCAACGGCTACGACCGGCGGGGCCGCCAAGTGATGGTGAACCGGACATTTACCCCGCCGCCGGGCATGACCGGGAAGAAGTTGGAAAAGGAATTACAGCGGCAGGCGGATGCCTTTGAACAGGAAGTGCATGCCGGTGTGCTGCTGGATGCGTCCATGAAGGTGGATGACCTCATAGAACGATGGTTTACCGAGTACGCAGAAAAGAAGCTCAAACCCAAAACGGTTTACAACTACCGGCGATTGGTGCCGCGTATCTCCGCCGGGCTGGGACAGCTGAAAGTGTGCCAGGTAAAACCGGCGCACCTGATGGCCTTTTACTCGAACCTAGAGGAACAGGGCATGCGGGAAGATAGCACCTATACCGCAACGCCTGCCCTGCTGGAACGTCTGCCCCATGGCAAGCGGGGCCAGATTGCCAAGGCGGCAGGCATTGGGGACGATACCATGCGGAATGTGTACCGGGGCGCAAACGTAAGCCAGCGCACAGCGGAAAAGGTTGCCGGAGTGGTGGGGCTTCCCCTCTCCAAAGCGTTCACAGAGCACGACAGGGACGGCGGCAGGCTCAACGGGAACACGGTGCAGCATTATCACCGGATGCTGTCCAGCGTGTTCACCAAGGCTGTGCAATGGGGTCTTGTGCCTGAGAATCCTTGCAAGCGGGCAGAAGCACCCAAGGCCGAAGAGATAGACGTGCAGGCGCTGGAAGAAAAGGACGTTGCCCGGCTGCTGGATGCGCTGCAAGACGCACCGGCACAGTTCAGCGTTATCACACAGCTTGCATTGTTCACCGGTGCCCGGCGGAGTGAGATTTGCGGCCTGCGCTGGTGTGATGTGGATTGGGATGCGGGTACGCTGTCCATTGAGCGGAACGTGCAGTACATCCCGGGCAAGGGCACTGTGTTCACCACACCCAAAACAAAACGCTCCCGGCGGTGCATCAAGATAGGCCCGGACTGCGTGCAGCTGCTGCGGGAATACCGCCAGCACCAACGGGCGGAACGGCTCAGGATGGGCACGGCATGGGTTCGGCGTGTGGAGATTGCCGGGAAAACGGTGGAGAATGATTTACTATTCACCAAATGGAACGGTGCCCCCATCGACCCAAAGACGGTAACAACGTGGTTCCCGGGGTTCCTCGCTACCCATAATCTCCCGCCGGTACACTTCCACAGCCTGCGGCACACCAATGCAAGCTTGCTGATCGCCGCCCACGTTCCTGTTACGGCGGTGTCGGGCCATCTGGGCCACGCCAAGACCAGCACCACAACGGACATCTATGCCGGGTTCATCCGGTCGGCGGACGCTGCTGCATCGGATGCCCTGACGGATGTGTTTACCCGGATTCGGGACGAAAACCACGCATAAAAGCAGAGCAGCCCACAGGGGGCGGGGATGATTCCTCCGGGCCTGTGGGCTGCTTTCTCTATGGTGGGCTGTGTACTGTCCTGTTTATCGGATGCAATGCGTACCAGAATGTGCCTTATTTGCGCCTTATTCATCGCAAACAATTGGAAATGAACACGCACGAATGAAAGCAAAAACAACGATGATTCTATGCAAGGCGAAACGAACGCAAACGGCTGTTTCCCAATTGGCTCATTCTTTTAATCAGAGGGCCAGGGATTCGAGTTCCCTCGAGCGCACCAAAATCACACGGAGAATCGTAAGATTCCTCGTGGAATTTTCCTTTTATACGCCATTTGCACGGTCTCTGCACGGTTTTTGCACGGTCCGCATTTTTCGTGTCAGATGGAGTAAGTCTGTGAATTACTCTGCAATTCGTGCTATTTTTTGCAATTCAGGTCAGCAAAGCCAAGCGGAGCTGCGCTTTTACAGAGGGGTCTGCGTCCTTCAGAAGCTCCAGCAGAGCCGACACAGAGATGGTCGGTTCTGCTTCAACCGGGGCAGCGGAGTATAAACGGTCAAATCATCAAACAAGCCAATCACCCTTCCTGTCTCTGCGATTCCAGCATTTTTAGGTGCTTCGAGCGGATAAATTCCAGATAGCGCTGCAGATTGTCAGAATGCTTTTCAATTTGCTTCCAGTTTTCCGGGCCTGTCAGAAGATCTGGGTACTCTCGAAACGTGAGCTCCCAATTCTCGATAAAGGCATCATACGTTGAAAATGCAATCGTACACTGCTATAATAAATAAAATTGTGGTATTATCACCAAAAATTCAAGATGTAAAGCGTTTGCGATTGGCAAACATTCGGGAGGAACGCATGGTAACAGGAGCCATTAAAAATAAGGTAGACAAGATCTAGACGGACATCTGGGCAGGCGGCATCACCAATCCGCTGACCGTCATTGAACAGCTGGCCTATCTCATGTTCATCCGGTCACTGGACGAGAAAGAGCTTGCCACCGAAGATTTTGAGAACATGGCAGGCGAAAAGATGGAGCACATCTTCCCGGCCAGCGAAGCAGGACAGTCTATGCGGTGGAGCCGCTTCAAGGATAAAGATTCCCGCGAGATTTTCCTGACCATGCAGCAGCGGGTGTTCCCGGCCATCAAAAAGATGAAGTATTGCCAGTATCAATATGCGACAGCTAAAGGCATTACCTGTCTTGCTTCCCCCGTTTTTCCTCCAAAACGAGTTTGCTACCTTTGCAGAGCGCGTGGACCAGCAGAAGCAAACCGTACAGCAAAGTTTGGATAAGCTGGAACTGATGAAAAAAGCGCTGATGCAGGAATATTTTGGGTAACTCCCTCAGAGAGGGAGCCTTAACGTGGCCGCAAGGCAAAAGCCTCCCTCCTTGAGGGAGGTGGATGCGAACGAAGTGAGCAGACGGAGGGAGTTTGTTCAACAGACATCCCAACAACAAGGAGATGATTTTATGTCTTTACCTTATCAGAACAAGCTGATCCCGTGTGCAAAAGAACTGCGCAAGGGCGCAACCAAACAGGAAAATCATCTCTGGTACGATTTTCTGCGCAGCTATCCCGTGCGGTTTCAGCGGCAAAAAACCATCGACCACTTTATTGCAGACTTCTATTGCCATACCGCAAAGCTAATCATAGAATTGGACGGTTCCCAGCACTATGAAGAGCAGGGCATCGAACGGGATAAGGAGCGGACTGCAATTCTGGAACAATATGGGCTGAACGTGATTCGATTCTCCAATCTGGAAATCAAGCAGAATTTTCAGGGCGTTTGTACGGCGATTGATCTGGCAGTGAAAGAGCGGATGAACTCCCTCAGTCACCTTCGGTGACAGCTCCCTCAAAGAGGGAGCCTTAACGCGGCCGCAAGGCAAAAGCCTCCCTCTTTGAGGGAGGTGGCACGGCGCAGCCGTGACGGAAGGAGTGAGCCGCAGGGCCTTGAAAAACTGGAACTGATGAAAAAGGCACTGATGTACGAGTATTTTGGATGAGACAATTTTATAGAATAGTTGATTTGAGGTGTGGCTGTGGCTGTGGAACAACAAGAGTTCAACTGGGAAATGTTTTGGCAAGCTGCAAGTGCCATTGCAACAACGGCGGCTGTAATAGTTGCACTATGGCAAACACGGTATCAGAACAAAAAGAAGAAGATAAAAAGTTGATATTTTTTGCCAAAGATTCAACAGGAGAATTTTATACCTGTCAAACTTCAAAAACATTAAGACAATATTTAGAAGAATACAAAATAACAAGTTGATGAAATGAAAGGAGTGTGATTTTTTATGTCCAACTTCTCCTGTCTCTCCACCCGCCCCGAATATTCCCTAAGTAATACCGCTATCAGCAGGTGTGTGTTAAAATCTTCGTTGTGAAACCATTATAACCTACAGATGTGGTTTAATATAATTTAAATTATCATAATCGAAATTATATTAACCACCTGCGTAGAAATGCCCACTCCCCTGAGAACTTCTCAGACGAGTGGGCATTCTTTTTCCCCTATTTCCGACTTACTCTTGCAGTCACGCATCCCGATGAGATGTTTCAAGTTTTTGAAAACCGTCAAACTGCCCAAAATACGCCCTTAAAA